>NZ_JBPFDE010000019.1:0-63827 GCF_051025595.1 Pantoea phyllosphaerae | reverse complement strand
GATGCGTTGAGCTAACCGGTACTAATGACCCGTGAGGCTTAACCTTACAACGCCAGAGGCGTTTTGCGAGACGCGAAGATTTTCAGCCTGTACCGGATATTCTGCGCGGCCCTGCGGGCGGCGCGGAAAACAGAATTTGCCTGGCGGCCTTAGCGCGGCGGTCCCACCTGACCCCATGCCGAACTCAGAAGTGAAACGCCGTAGCGCCGATGGTAGTGTGGGGTCTCCCCATGCGAGAGTAGGGAACTGCCAGGCATCCATATTGGTATCCACCCGCGAGGGTGACACCGGTTATCAGCGAGACCCCGCTGGTAGCAGCAGTATTCGGTGGTGCGGTAGTTCAGTCGGTTAGAATACCGG
The DNA here is from genome assembly GCF_051025595.1 of Pantoea phyllosphaerae. Lineage (NCBI taxonomy): Bacteria > Pseudomonadati > Pseudomonadota > Gammaproteobacteria > Enterobacterales > Erwiniaceae > Pantoea > Pantoea phyllosphaerae. The sequence goes on along the minus strand of NZ_JBPFDE010000019.1, from coordinate 63,467 downwards.
CCTGTCACGCCGGGGGTCGCGGGTTCGAGTCCCGTCCGCACCGCCACCTAACAGATAAGCCCTGACTGCAAAGTCAGGGCTTTTTCTTTTGCGTTAAAAAGCCTCATTCGCACACGATGATTCCTACAATTCCCAACACCGATTGAAACCCCCGACTAAAATCCCTATAACTGACAGGTGCAACGGGTACGGAAGGAAGCAGGCGAAAACGTGCGAAAAAAAACTTATGCAATGCGCTATGTCGCGGGTCAGCCGGTAGAACAGATCTTTCCGCCGGGTGCCATGCTACATCTTGGCCAGGCGCTTCCGCCAGGGGCGCCGCTGTCGCCTGATGCCCATCTTAAAGTGTTAGTGTGGAATATTTTCAAACAGCAGCGCGCCGACTGGATGTCTGTACTGCAGGGGTTCGGTAAAGACGCACACCTGGTACTGCTGCAGGAGGCGCAAACCACGCCTGAGCTGATAAAGTTTGCGACCAGCAATTATCTTGCCGCCGATCAGGTCCCCGCTTTTGTGCTGCCTCAGCATCCTTCTGGCGTGATGACGCTCGCTTCCGCCCATCCGGTCTACTGCTGCCCGCTGCGCGAGCGAGAGCCGCTGCTGCGGCTGGCTAAGTCGGCACTGGTCACCGCCTATCCGCTGCCGACCGGCGAAATGCTGATGGTCGTAAATATCCATGCGGTCAATTTCAGCCTTGGCATCGATGTCTACAGCAAGCAGCTAGGGCCGATAGGCGAGCAGATTTTGCATCATAAAGGCCCGGTTATCATGGCAGGTGATTTCAACGCATGGAGCCGTCAGCGCATCCACGCGCTCTATCGGTTTGCGCGCGAAATGACGCTAAAAGAGGTGAGGTTTACGGATGATCATCGACGTAAAGCGTTTGGCCGCCCTCTGGATTTCGTCTTCTATCGCGATATGAACGTCAGCAGGGCCTCTGTGCTGGTTACGCGCGCCTCCGACCATAACCCCTTACTGGTCGAGTTTAACGCCGCACGCTAAGGGCAGCACGCGCCTGTTCGCCTTCTCTATCCTAATAGTGCGAGAGGGCGAATTACCTGACTGAATGCCATTCCCGCCTCCTTCGCTCTGATTTTTGCCGCCTATAGGGCTTCAGGCCATACATGAGGAGAGGCGCGTTTCATATTCGACTAATAAGTTATTGAAAAAAGGAAGAGAAAAGCGGGCGGAAATGAAAAAAAGGCCAACAAAGGTTGGCCTTTTCAACGCATCAGGTATCAGGCGATGCGTTATTATTTACGTAAAGCGTTAGCCTGTCTCCAGGCTGAATATCTTTCGTGCTGCTCAGGACCGTATTCCAGCGCATCACATCTTTGATATCGACGCCGTGGCGCCTTGCAATGCTGGCAAGAGAATCACCTTTACGCACGCGATAGGTGATGCTGTTGCTATTATCAGCCAGGCTCGTGCCGCTGTCGCCCACGGTCAGCGTCTGACCGATGCGAACGCTGGCGCTCCGTAAATTGTTCTGTTGCTTCAGCGATGCGACGCTGACGCCCAGTTTGCTGGCAATGCCGGAAAGCGTGTCGCCGCGACGCACTTTATAGCTGCTGCCAGACGCGCTGTTTTTCGCCAGCTGCGTCGGCTGTACTGCTGCAATGTCGCCAGAAGCCAGCGAGCTACGCAGCTTCGCCACGTGGGACTTGGGTACTAAAATGTACTGCGGTCCGTTGGGCGCGGTAGCACCTTTTTTATAGCCGGTATTGAAGCTCTTGAGCTTGCTGAGCGACATACCCGCCATTTCGGCAGCCTGCGTCAACTGCATCTGCTGACCGACTTCAACGCGCGCCAGCGCGCGGCTTTCGTCAGGTGTCGGCAGTTTAATACCGTAGCGCTTGTTGTTCTTAAGCAGTTCGCTCAAGGCCAACATTTTCGGTACGTAGACCGTGGTCTCACGCGGCAGCGACAGATTCCAGAAGTCGGTGGGCTTGCCACGCGCCTTGTTCTGTTTAATTGCCTTTAATACACGTCCTTCACCGCTGTTATAAGCCGCGACGGTCAGCAACCAGTCGCCGTCAAACATCTTGTTCAGACGCTGCATCATATCCAGCGCAGCCCTGGTCGAGGCGACCACATCACGGCGCCCGTCGTACCACTGGTTTTGTTTCAAACCATAGTTTTTGCCCGTTCTTGCAACAATCTGCCAGATGCCAGCGGCATTGGCTGATGAGGTTGCATGGGGGTCAAAAGCGCTCTCCACTATGGGTAGCAGTACCAGTTCCATCGGCATCTTACGTTTATGTATCTGCTCGACTATCCAGTACATGTACGGCTCTGCCCGTAATGTTACATCGTGGAGATAGCTCTTATTTTTTAAGTACTTTTGTTTTTGTTCGCGGATCCGGCTGTTTTCCGGAATCCCCATCTTCAACTCGTCACTAATGAAACTCCAGAGATCGGTATCTTCTGCGAAGCCAGTTCCATCTTCCTGCCATCGCGGCGACAACATTCGATCACCGTACTTTCCATTTTCACCTTGACCAGCTGAAGACAGACTCTGGGCATGCTGTTCAGGGATATTGGCGTCATTCCGTGATGCCTGACATCCCACCAGCAAGACCGAGGCGAGTAATATCGCTTTAGCCTTCATGTGTGTGTCAATAGTTCGCTTAAAAGACGAGCAACTATACGTGACGCCCTGTCACAACACAACCCGAAAAATCAAAACTGGTCTTTCTTTTCCCGTAAAAGAGCAAATGTGTCCCATATGTGGTCAGGTGTTAAATTTATGTTCAATGTCCTTTTCAAATCAGGATCTTGCGTACGCAAAAATAAATTTATTTGCCGTTCGTGCGCCAGTTTTGTGGGTAAAGTAATGCCGTTTTTGGCGCGTAAGTCCTTAATTTTCTGATATTCTGCCATAATTTGCGGGTCATGGGGCAGAATAGCCGCAGCAAACTTCAAATTAGATAAAGTGTACTCATGCGCGCAGCAAACCAGAGTGTCGTCGGGAAGTTGCTCAATCTTTTGAAATGATTCATACATTTGCTCAGCTGTGCCTTCAAAAAGACGCCCGCAACCGCCGGAAAACAGGGTGTCGCCGCAAAAAAGATAAGGCGAGCTGTAATATGAGATATGTCCTAAAGTATGACCGGGCGTATGAATCACGCTGAATTCCATTCCCATTAGCGACACCGTGTCGCCTTCGCTGACCACCGTTGACGCGCCTTTATCTTCTGTTTCCTGTGGACCGAAAACCTCAAGGCCAGGAAATTTTTCCAGCAGTGCTTGTACGCCGCCGACATGATCGTGATGATGGTGAGTCAGCAAAATCCCCGCCGGTTTCCAGCCGTTCGCGTAAACTTTCTCCAGCACGGGTTGCGCTTCGCCGGGGTCGACAATCAGGCAGTTGCCAGCGTCGTCGTTCAGCGTCCAGATGTAGTTATCCTGTAGCGCAGGAATACTGGTAAGATTCATAATCACCTCTCGCAGGCCGTTAGAAAAGGAAGATGGTAAAGCATGAAGCGCGCTAAAACACGCCAGATTCTGACCGCACCGCGCTCATGGCGCGATATGCCGTGGGGAGACTATTTCCGCGACGCGCTGACGCAGCAACTCCAGCCCTACCTGGGAAAGCTATATGGCTTTCATATGCTTAAGCTTGGCAACCTTAGTGCAGAAATCAATACCGAGCACTGCGCTATTTCACATCAGGTCAATGTCGGCAGCGAAGGCGAGCTGCTGCAGGTGCTGGCGCACCCGACGCAGCTGCCGTTTGAGTCCAAGTCTATCGACGCCTGCCTGCTGGCGCATACGCTGGCCTGGAGCCAGGATCCGCACCGGGTGCTGCGCGAAGTAGATCGCGTGCTGATTGACGACGGCTGGATGATTATCAGCGGCTTTAATCCCTTTTCGCTGCTGGGCATCAGCAAAGCGCTGCCCGGCATTCAGCGCAAAGCGCCCTGGAGCGGACGGATGTTTAGCCAGATGCGCCTGCTTGACTGGCTGAGCCTGCTCAATTACGAAGTGGTGTTCCGCACCCGTTTTCAGGTAGTGCCCTGGCACCGGCAGGGCGGCAAGGTGATTAGCGCGCATCTGCCTGCACTGGGCTGCCTGAATATCGTCGTGGCGCGTAAACGCACATTCCCGCTAACGCCGACAAAGGCGAAAAAGACATTGGGCAAGGCGCAGCTGCGTCCGGCGGTGAACGCCACGCGGCAGTTCCGCGCGGCGAAAGATCAGGACTCGACTTTGTAGCCGATATCCTCTGACTGCGGATGCGACGCTGCGCTGCGCGCCAGCTCGTCGCATCGTTCGTTTTCGGGATGGCCGGCATGGCCTTTGACCCATTCCCACTGGATCTCATGCCCGGCCAGCGCGCTGTCGAGGCGCTTCCAGAGATCGACATTTTTTACCGGCTTCTTATCCGCCGTTTTCCAGCCGCGCTTTTTCCAGTTATGGATCCAGCTGGTAATGCCCTGGCGCACATACTGACTGTCGGTGCTCAGCACCACGTGGCAAGGCTCTTTCAGCGCTTCCAGCGCCACAATCGCCGCCATCAGCTCCATGCGGTTATTGGTGGTAAGGCGGTAACCGGCGCTAAATAGCTTTTCGTGCTGCCCGTAGCGTAAAATCGCGCCGTAGCCGCCGGGACCGGGATTGCCGAGGCAGGATCCGTCGGTGAATATTTCTACCTGCTTGCGCATCTCTGGTAGACTCCCTTCTGAGAAAAACGCCAAGTCTGACATAAAACGAATCCTATGAGCACTGCAAATAACCGCCAGATCGTACTCGATACTGAAACCACCGGCATGAACATGATCGGTGTGCATTATGAAGGTCACCGCATCATTGAAATCGGCGCAGTAGAGGTGGTAAATCGTCGCCTGACCGGCAACAACTTCCATATCTATCTGCGTCCCGATCGGCTGGTAGATCCGGAAGCATTCGGCGTGCACGGTATTGCGGATGAGTTTCTCGCCGATAAGCCGACCTTCGCCGAGATCGCGGACGAATTCCTCGACTATATTCGCGGCGCCGAGCTGGTGATCCATAACGCCTCGTTTGATATCGGCTTTATGGATTATGAGTTTTCCATGCTGAACCGCGGCATTGCGAAAACCGAAACCTTCTGTCGCATCACCGACAGCCTGGCGATGGCGCGCAAGATGTTCCCGGGTAAGCGCAACAGTCTGGATGCGCTCTGCTCGCGCTATGAGATCGACAACAGCAAGCGTACGCTGCACGGCGCGCTGCTCGACTCCGAAATCCTGGCGGAAGTCTTCCTGGCAATGACCGGCGGCCAGACGTCGCTGGCGTTTTCGCAGGAAGGCGACGGCGCGCAGCAGAACGAGGGCGAAGCTATCCAGCGCATCGTGCGGCCCGCCTCAGCGCTGCGGGTCGTGGCGGCGTCGGACGAAGAGGTGATGGCGCATGAGTCGCGTCTCGATCTGGTGATGAAAAAAGGTGGAAGCTGCCTCTGGCGCGGTTAACAGAAAGCGTTTCGCTGGTTAAATCAGCGTTAAGCGTAAAAAAACAGCAAACGCGCAACGCGGCGAGAAAAAGCGTTGACGGGATCCTGAGCGGCCATTAATATGCGCCTCGTTCCCGACGGGGAACACAGCGCGGTGCGGTAGTTCAGTCGGTTAGAATACCGGCCTGTCACGCCGGGGGTCGCGGGTTCGAGTCCCGTCCGCACCGCCAACTCTTCAGAAAGGCCGATTCAGCAATGAATCGGCCTTTTGCTTTTCTGCTTCCTTACTCTTTCTGCATCGCAACGCCACCGGCGAAAGGCTGGGCGGCGCCTGCTTCACGCTCGTGGCGCGCCAGATAGCGATAGCATCCGCCGCCCAGTGCCGCACCGATAAACCAGCTAAAACTGGCGACCTCATGCAGCGACGGCATAAAGCTGATGATCAGACCAATAGCCACTGAAGGCAGCAGTGCGGCAATCGCTTTTGGATTGAATCCGCCGCGATACCAGTAGCGCCCTTTCGGCGTTGCGTCGAACAGGTCATCGACAAAGACGCGGCCGCGTTTAATCAGATAGAAATCTGCCAGCAGGATGCCAAAGAGTGGCCCGATAAAGGCGCCCAGCACGTCGAGCGTATAGTGGATCAGTTCGGGCGACTGGAACAGGTTCCACGGCGTCAGCAGCACCGAACCTACTGCGGCGATCATACCGCCGGTGCGGAAGCTGATTTTTTGCGGCGAGCAGTTAGAGAAATCGAACGCTGGCGAGACGAAGTTCGCCACGATATTAATGCCGATGGTGGCGGTGATCATGGTCAGCAGCCCAATCGCCACCGCCAGGTCATTGCCGACCATGCTGACGGTTTCGATAGGATCGGTAATCATCTTGCCGAACAGCGACTGCGTGCCGGAGACGATCACCACCGTCACCACGGAGAAGAGCAAAAAGTTAAAGGGCAGGCCCCAGCGGTTGCCGCGGCGGATCTCGCCCATGCTTTTGCCGTAGCGCGAGAAGTCGCCGAAGTTAAGCAGCGGCCCGGAAAAGTAGGAGACCACCAGCGCGGTGGCGGTGATCATCTGCCAGCTCTGTTCGCCTGCGCTCAGGGATTTGCTCGCCAGGGTAAACGAGATACCGTCGAACCCCGTCTTGTATACAATCCAGCCCGCCAGCGCCACCATCACCACATAAACGGCGGGACCCGCCACGTCGATAAAGCGCTTAATGGCGCTCATGCCGTGCCAGAACACCATCGCCTGAAGCAGCCACATCACGCCGAAGCAGCACCAGCCGAGCAGCGACAGGCCCAGCCAGCTGGCGTGGGTCATCGACGCCAGCGTCGGAAAGAATTTCAGCAGCACCAGCATCAGCGCGTTGGCGGCCAGGTAGGTCTGAATGCCATACCAGGCGAAGGCAATCAGCCCGCGGATCACCGCCGGAATATTGGCACCAAAAACGCCGAACGCCTGGCGAGAGATCACCGCATAAGGTACGCCTGCCATCTGGCTCGGCTTCGCCACCAGGTTAGCGCAGAGCTGCACGATGCAGATCCCCGCCAGCAGGCAAATCAGCACCTGCCAGCTCGCCAGCCCAAGGGTGAAAAAGCTGGCCGCGACCACATAGCCGCCCATGCTGTGCACATCCGACATCCAGAAAGAGAAAATGTTGTACCACGTCCAGTTTTGCTGGCGCGTCGGCGCCAGATCCTCATTGGTCAGGCGGGGACTGTAGCGCGCGCGGGCTTCAGCGGCCGACGCGGAAACATGTTTTTGAGGGTTTGGCATGAAACCTGCTCCTTATCACGAGGGTTAACGGTCTTAGCAACGTGAAAAGCTGTTGCAGGATCCAGGCCAGAATTGAAGTCTTGTATACAAAAAAAGGTTTTCGCGTATACGATGGTGGCACACAGCCTGTAAAGGGAGTCCGGTATGAGAAGTGAGACAGGCCAGGCACTGGCCGCCGATCGCGGGGATAAAGACGAATCTATCTACCAGGCGTTAATGAACGCCATCGTGGAGCATCAGCTGCCGCCGGGCAGCAAACTGCCGGAAGAAGCGCTGGCAGAGGTGTTCGGCGTCAGCCGCACCGGCATTCGCAAAGTCCTGCAGCGCCTCGCCGCAGTGCAGATGGTGACGCTGTTGCCCAGGCGCGGTGCACAGGTGACCACGCCTGGCGTTGATGAAGCGCGCGACATTTTCCGCACCCGTGCGCTAATCGAGTGCGCCAATTTGCCCGCCGTGCTGTCGCATCTGCAGCCGCCGCATCTGGCGGGGCTGACGCAGCGTATCGCTCAGGAGCAGCAGGCGCACGATGCGCGTGACGGCGCAGCGGCGATCCGTCTCTCCGCGGCTTTCCATATCGAACTGCAGGCGATTGCGGGTAATGCGGTGCTGACGGAACTGGTCACGCGCCTGACGCAGCGCTCTTCGCTGGTGATCGCTGCCTGGGGCGCGCCCTGGCAGCAGGGCTGCCGCTGCGACGACCACGACCGGCTGGTGGCCCACCTGCGCGCGGGCGACCTCGCCGCGCTGACTCAGGCGCTGCAGCACCACTTCGACCACATCGTCTCCAGCCTGCACTTCGAGCGCAGCGGTGAAACGCTGCCCGACTTCTCACGGTTATTTGCCCGTCATAAAGAGGTGACATCATGAGCCTGATCCAGGTCATCAACCCCAACACCAGCCTGGCGATGACGGAAACCATCGGCGCGGCGGCGCGCGCGGTCGCTGCGCCAGGCACCGAGATTATCGCCGTGTCGCCCTCGCAGGGCGTGCCCTCGATTGAGGGCCATTTCGATGAGGCGATCGCGGCGATTGGCGTGCTGGAGCAGGTGAAGCGCGGCAAAGCGCAGGGCGTCAGCGGCCACGTTATTGCCTGCTTTGGCGACCCCGGGCTGCTGGCGGCGCGCGAGCTGGCCAGCGGGCCGGTCATCGGCATCGCCGAAGCGGCGATGCACGCCGCGACGCTGGTGGCGACGCGCTTTTCCATCGTCACCACGCTGCCACGCACGCTGATTATCGCGCGCCATCTGCTGCAGCAGTACGGCTTTACCCATCACTGCGCCGCGCTGCACGCCATCGATCTGCCGGTGCTGGCGCTGGAGGATGGTTCGGGGCTGGCGCAGGAGAAAGTGCGCCAGCAGTGCCTGCAGGCGAAGCAACAGGATGGCAGCGGCGCCATCGTGCTGGGCTGCGGCGGCATGGCGACGCTGGCGCGCGAGCTGACGCAGGAGCTGGGGATGCCGGTTATCGACGGCGTCAGCGCAGCGGTAAAAATGGTGGAGGCACTGGTAGCGCTTGGCTTTGGCACCAGCAAGCATGGCGATCTCGCTCAGCCGATCGCTAAACCTCTCTCAGGCGCGTTTCAGCATCTAAACTAACGAAACCTTGCCGTAATTAAACAGGAATTGATGAATGGATAGTGCAGAGAAGAAAGAGTACAGCTTCAACAAAAACTATCCGCGCGATCTGATCGGCTATGGCGCCACGCCGCCGCACGCCGCCTGGCCGAACAAGGCACGCGTGGCGGTACAGTTCGTGCTCAACTATGAAGAGGGCGCCGAGAACAACGTGCTGCACGGCGATGCCGGTTCCGAGCAGTTCCTCTCCGACATCATCGGGGCGGCCAGCTATCCCGATCGCCATATGTCGATGGATTCGCTCTACGAATATGGTTCGCGCGCTGGCTTCTGGCGCATCCACCGCGAATTCCAGAAGCGCGGTCTGCCGCTGACGGTGTTTGGCGTCGCGATGGCGCTGGCGCGTCATCCGCAGATCGTCGAGGCGATCAAACAGGCCGACTACGACGTGGTCAGCCACGGCTGGCGCTGGATCCACTACCAGTCGATGGACGCCAAAACCGAGCGCCAGCATATGCAGCAGGCGGTCGACGTGCTTACCGACCTGTTCGGCAAGGCGCCCACCGGCTGGTACACCGGGCGCGACAGCCCCAACACGCGGCGGCTGGTGGTCGAGCAGGGCGGCTTTAGCTACGACAGCGACTATTACGGCGACGACCTGCCGTTCTGGACGCAGGTCACCTGTCAGGACGGCACCGTGAAGCCGCATCTGGTGATCCCTTACACGCTGGAGTGCAACGATATGCGCTTCGCGACGCCACAGGGGTTCAATACCGCCGAGCAGTTTTTTACCTACCTGCGCGACACCTTTGACGTGCTCTATGAAGAGGGCGAAACCCAGCCGAAAATGATGTCGGTTGGCATGCACTGTCGCCTGCTGGGCCGGCCGGGGAAATTCAAAGCGCTGCAAAACTTCCTCGACCATATTCAGCAGCATAACGATGTCTGGATCTGTACCCGCCAGCAGATCGCCGATCACTGGGCCGCGGTGCATCCCGCGCCGCAGCCCTGAGTATTACCCGACGCGGCTGCGCAAACAGCCGCGCTTTCCGGACCGTTCTTGTTAAAAAGATGTAACGGGTTATTTAGCAGAAATATTAATGCATCTCCTCAACCGTTAGCAATTCGTGCGCGCCTCAAAGCCCATTCTGACGCCATTTTTAACCATGTTTAAATGAAGTAAAAATTTTCCCCTCATAAAATTGATTAAAAAACCTGAGGTTCCTCGTCGCCCGATGGACTGTTACATCTTGCCTGCCGCCGACGGTTCGCTTTGCGCGTATAGATATTCCGGACTAACCACGGAATGAGGAACCCTGTAAATGAGCAAGCTTTCCCGAAGGAATTTTATGGCGTTCGCCGCTGGCGGCACGGTAGCCCTGGCGGCAGGCCAGGTCCACGCCCACGACACCATTGCCTCCTGGCCTGCGGGCACGCCGCGCGATCCCGGGCCGCACGATCCGGCGCGCGAGGCGCAGAACCCCGATATCGTCAATCCGCCCGCTACCGACAGCGGCACGCTGCCCAATCTGCGCTTCTCTTTCAGCGACGCGCACGTGCGCAAAGGCAGCGGCGGCTGGACGCGCCAGGTGACGCAGCGCGAGCTGGGCATCTCCACCACCATCGCGGGGGTTGATATGCGCCTCAACGCGGGCGGCATCCGCGAACTGCACTGGCACAAAGAGGGCGAGTGGGCTTATATGACCTTCGGCAAAGCGCGCGTGACCGCCTTCGATACCGACGGCGGCTGGTTTGTCGATGATATCGGGGTCGGCGATCTCTGGTACTTTCCGCCGGGCATACCGCACTCGATTCAGGGACTGGGGCCCGACGGCTGTGAGTTTCTGCTGGCGTTTGACGACGGCAGCTTCGATGAAGACAGCACCTTTCTCTTGTCAGACTGGTTCAAACATGTTCCGCCCGATATTCTGGCAAAAAACTTCAGCGTGCCGGTTTCAACCTTTGCAAAACTGCCTTCCCCGGACGACGAATATATTTTTGCCGGCAAGGTGCCGGGTAGCCTGGCTGCGGACGCCACCAAGGGGGCGCCGAAATCAAAACGCGTCTTCACCCATCATATGCTGGCGCAGACGCCGATTAACGCGCCGGGCGGTACGGTACGCATTACCGACTCCTCGACCTTTCCGGTATCGAAAACCATCGCGGCCGCGCTGGTGGAGGTTGCGCCGGGCGGCATGCGCGAACTGCACTGGCATCCCAACAACGATGAGTGGCAATACTATCTGGAAGGCGAGGGGCGCATGGGCGTATTCGCCTCCTCCGGCCAGGCGAGAACCTTTGATTACCGGGCAGGCGACGTCGGCTATGTCCCGTTCGCCATGGGGCACTATATCGAGAACACCGGCACCGGGCCGCTACGGTTTCTGGAGCTGTTCAAAAGCGATTACTACGCCGATATCTCTCTTAATCAGTGGCTCGCCAGCACGCCGCGCGAGCTGGTGGCGCAGCATCTGCAGCTCGACGATGCGTTCCTCTCGGCGCTGTCGCTGAAGAAAAGTCCGGTCGTCAAATAGCCTTCCGGGCTGGCGCGCCGCCAGCCCTGGGCACAATTCCGAATCCTGACCCGTCACTCCACCCTGCGGTTGTGACGGCCAAATCAATCGGCGACAATCGCCCATTCCATAATTTTTTCTGATGAATAAGCGTTGTGAAGATGACTGAATCGCGTCAGGCGAAGGGGAGGAGCGGGCTGCGCACTTTTTTTGCCCGCTTCTGGCCGCATCCGCTGCCGGTGGCCAAAAAAGAGATCGTTATCGCCAGCGTCGGCGCCGGGCTTGGCCTGACCATCACCAGCCTGATAAGCCACTGGCTGTTAGGGCAGGTTAATTTGTGGTTCGTTGCGCCGATGGGCGCGTCTGCCGTGCTGCTGTTCGGCATCCCGAACAGCCCGCTGGCGCAGCCCTGGTCGATTGTCGGCGGCAATATGGTGGCGGCGGCGATTGGCGTGACCGCCGCCATCACGATCCCTTATGCGCCGCTGGCCTGCGGCGTCGCCGCCTGCCTGGCGATCGCCGTGATGTTTCAGCTGCGCTGCCTGCATCCGCCCAGCGGCGCGGTGGCGCTGACCGCGATTCTCGGCGGGGGGCACGTCCACCAGCTGGGCTACCACTATATTCTGACGCCCATACTGCTTAACTCCCTCTGCCTGGCGCTGCTGGCGATCTTCTTCAATAACCTGGCGGGCCGCCGCTATCCGCACCCGCTGGCCGCTGCCGAAGCGAAACCCGCGCCGGTGGCGCTGGACGTGCCGATTACCCGCGATGATCTGCATCAGGCGCTGGAAAGCGGCGAACTGCTGGATATTGATGAAGATGACCTCCAGCAGCTGCTGCAGCGCGCCGAAGCGATTGCGGTGGCGCGCCAGGCGCGGCGCGCCCGCTAATCTAGCTTTCGCTCATCAGGCTGACCTGCGCGGCGACGATGCGCCAGCCCTCAGGCAGCCTGACCCAGCTCTGCTGCTGACGGCCAGTTTTCGACGAGCCTTCCCGCGTGAACTCGGTGCTGCATACCGCGTAATCTTCGCCAAAGGTGGTGATAACGCTGTTGCGCAGGGTGCGCGCCAGCCCGGCCGCAGGACGCTGGGCGCGAAAGGCGCGGATCTGCTCAATGCCGTAGAGGTTCTCGCCTGCCCCGAGGCGAACGGTGCGTTCATCGTGCCAGAACAGCGCGTCGAGCGTCGCGATATCGTTGCTTACCAGCGCCTGCTCATAGCGGTAAAAGGCGGCGGTCACCTCCGCGACGACGTGCGGTAAATTAATCTCTTCAGGGTTCATTGCGGTTATCCATAGACGTTGGTGCCAGGGTGATGCCCTGCTGCTCAAGGGCGAAAGCGACGCGCAGCGCGGCAGCCTCGTTAAAAGGCGCGGCGATGAGCTGAAGCCCGATCGGCAGGCCGCTTTTCGTTGCCAGCGGCACGCTGCACACCGGCAGCCCGAGGAAGGAGATCGGCTGCGTCAGCATGCCCATGCTGGCGCGCGACGGCAGGTCAGCGCCGTTAACGCGGATGCTCTCCTGACCGATGAGCGGCGCGGTGCAGGGCGTGGCGGGGGCGATCAGCACGTCGAAGCGTTCGAACAGCGGCAGCACCTGCTGCTGGAAATGGCGGCGGAAGCGCTGCGCCTGCACATACCAGGCGGCAGGCAGCATTGCGCCCGCCAGCAGCCGCTCGCGCGAGGCGGGTTCGAAACGCGCCGGTGAGGCGCGCAGCGCGGGCAGATAGTGGTTGCCGCCCTCGCAGGCGGTCAGGATAAAGGCCGCCGAGCGCGCCAGTTCCGCCTCCGGCAGCGTCACCTCATCCTGGATCTCCAGCGCCCGCGCGGCGCGTGCCAGCGCATCGCGCGCGTCGTCGTCGCACCAGGTCGAGAAAAAGCCGCCCAGCACGGCACAGCGCTGGCCCCCTTCCTCTAGCCCCACCTGCGCGGGATCGGCGGGCCGGTTTGCCTGAAAGGCGTCCTGAGGGTCGTGGCCCTGCAGCATGTCATAGACCAGCGCCAGATCTTCAACGCGGCGCGCGAAGGGGCCGATATGATCGAGGCTGGCGACAAAGGGATGGCTGCCGCTGCGCGACAGGCGGCCAAAGGTCGGTTTCAGGCCGAAGATGCCGCACAGCGACGCAGGCACGCGAATGGACCCGTTGGTGTCGGTACCGAGCGAGAAGTGCGCCAGGCCTGCGGCAACCGCCGCCGCGGAGCCGCCCGACGAGCCGCCCGCGACGCGCGTCAGATCGTGCGGGTTGCGCGTTGCGCCAAAGTGGCTGTTCTCGGTGGTGAAGCCATAGGCGTAGGCGTCCATATTCAGCATGCCGGAGAGCAGCGCACCGGCGCGGCTGAGGCGGCTCACCGCCCAGGCGTCCTGCGTCGCCGCCGGGCGATCCTGAAACAGGGCAGCCCCCGCCAGCGTAGTGTGGCCTGCCACGTCGAACAGATTTTTCACCGCATAGGGCACACCCGCCAGCGGCGGCAGATCCTCACCGCGGCGTCGCTGCGCGTCGACGGCGTCCGCCTCACACAGCATGCGTTCGTCGGTGAGCTCGGTCCAGGCGTTAATCGCCCGGTGCCGTTCAATTCCACGCAGGGTTTGCTGCGCCACCTCGCGCGCGCTGAGATCGCCGCGCTGGATCGCCTGCTGCAGCGCGCGGAGAGAGAGTTCGCTCAGATTCATGGATGAAACACTCCCGCCACTTCGAGCCGATCGTCGAGGGGAAACGCCATCAGCGGCGCCGCCAGCGCGGCGATGCGCTCAAGCTGAATCACCAGTTCAGTGCGGCGCGGGTCATCCAGCTCCAGCGCCAGCAGCTGCTCCATCAGCGCCAGATAGCGCCCCCAGTCGGTTGTCTGATTCATCTTTTTTTCTCCTGTCAGAATCCGCTCGCGCTGCCGTTGCTGCGCGGATCGCATGCGCCTTCCAGCATGCCGTTGTTATGGCGCACGATGGCGCCTGCGTGGCCAACCGCCTCGCTGAAGTCGGGCAGCAGCTCGACCTCGTGCCCCAGCTGGCGTAGCCTGGCGACGCTCTCCGGCGAGAAGCGGCCCTCCAGCTTGAGCGAGTCGGAGGACTGACCCCAGGTGCGGCCCAGCAGCCAGCGGGGCGCGCTCACCGCCTGCTGCAGCGGCATGCCCTGGATGACGTGGCGGGTAAAGATCGCTGCCTGGGTTTGCGGCTGGCCGTCGCCGCCCATCGCACCGTAGACCAGCGTGCGGCCATCTTTCAGGCGCGCGGCGGCGGGATTAAGGGTATGGAACGGCTGTTTGCCCGGCGCCAGCGCCAGCAGATGATCCGCGTCGAGGCTGAAAGCGGCGCCGCGGTTCTGCCAGGTGATGCCGGTGCCGGGGATCACCACGCCGCTGCCGAACTCGTGGTAGATGCTCTGAATAAAGGAGACGGCGAGGCCGCTGCTGTCCATCACCCCCATCCACACCGTGTCGCCGGGACCGCGCCCGGCGCCCCAGGGCGCCGCCTGCGTCTCGCTAATCTGGCTCGCCAGCGTGGCGAAGTGATCCTGGGTCAGCAGCGACTGCGCCTCGCAGCGCATATGGCGCGGATCGGTAAGATGGGCGTCGCGCAGCGCGAAAGCCTTTTTGGTCGCTTCCACAATGCGGTGCACCGTCTGCGCCTCGTCAGCCTGCGCCATCGCCAGATGGTCAGTCACGCCGAGGATCGCCAGCGACACCAGCCCCTGCGTCGGCGGCGCGATATTCCACAGATCGCCTTCGCTGTGCGCCACGTGCAGCGGCACGCAGCGACGCGCGCGCTGCTGCTGCAGATCCGCCAGCGTCACCGGCATACCGAGCGCTGACATTTCGCGCGCCAGATGATGCGCCAGCTCGCCGCGGTAGAAGCTGTCGAGACCCTGCTCGCTCAGCAGGCTAAGCGTCTGCGCCAGCGCTGGCTGGGTAAAGCGGCTGCCCTCGCGCGGCGGTTCGCCGTCCGGCATAAAAGTTGCGGCGAACCCCGGCTGATGCGCCAGTTCATGCTGTTTCGCAGCGGTGGCGGCCGCCTGCGAGGCGGTAACCGGAATGCCGTCGGCGGCGTAGCGGATCGCGTCGCGCAGCAGGCGCGGCAGCGGCAGCGGGGCGCCGCCCAGCTCGCCGGAGAGCGCCAGCGCCTCCTGCCAGCCGCTCACCGTCCCGGCCACCGTGAGCGCGGCGGCGGGGCCGCGATGCGGAATCGCGCTCAGGCCGCGGTAGAAATCGGGATGTGCCAGCGCGCCCGCCGCGCCGCTGGCGTCGATAGCCACGGGATCGCCGTTCGGGGGCAGCACCAGCCAGAAACCGTCGCCGCCGAGGCCGTTCATATGGGGATAGACTACGGCGATGGTCGCGGCGGCGGCGACCATCGCCTCAATGGCGTTGCCGCCGTCGCGCAGCACTGCCAGCGCGCTCTCGCTCGCCAGGTGATGCGGCGCGACCGCCATGCCCAGCGGAGCCATATTGCTCTGAATCATAGTGAGGGTTCTTATTGGGTAACAGAGCGGGGATCCAAGCAAGAGCCGTTCCAGTTTTTTGCTGTGGCGCACGACGGCGGTAACCTGGATCGAATTATGCTAGCTTCTGCTGAAACGAAAGTTACAGGACGACGCATGAAACAGCTTGATGAACGACTCAGAAGCCACTATCCGCAGCTCTCGCCGCAGGAGCAGCGTATTGCGGATTTCGTCTTTGACCATTTCGACGATCTGATCAGCTACAACAGCGCCGAGCTGGCAAGGCTCAGCGGCGTGTCGAAGGCCACGGTCAGCCGCCTGTTCCGGCGGCTGGGCTATGACAAATATAAAGATATGCGCGACGAGCTGCGCATTCTGCGTCAGAGCGGCATGCCGCTCACCGACAACCGCGATGCGGTGCAGGGCAATACGCTGCTGGCGCGCCATTATAAGCAGGAGATGGCGAACCTGACGCAGTGGGTGAACGCGCTCGACGCGCAGCAGTTCGGCGAGGCGGTGCAGCAGATGACGCGAGCGAAGCGCATTTTCGTTATCGGCATGCGCAACTCCTGGCCGCTGGCGCTGCACCTGCGCCAGCAGCTGCTCCAGGCACGCGCCGACGTGATGGTGCTGCCGCAGCCGGGCCAGACGCTGGCGGAAGAAATTGTCGATATCACGCCTGAGGATATGGTGGTGGTGATGGCGTTTCGCCGTCGTCCGCGCCTGATTCGCCCGCTGATGCAGCAGCTGCAGCAGCGAGATATTCCGCTGCTGGCGCTGTGCGAGCCGCAGGCGCAGTCGATGAGCGGCCTGGCGCGCTGGCAGCTCTGTGCGCCGCTCGACAGCGTATCGGCCTTTGACAGCTACGCGTCTGCGATGAGCCTGATCAATTTGCTGACCAACGCGCTGCTGCATGAAATGCTGACCCAGGGCCGCCAGCGTATTCATCAAATCGCCGACCTCTACCAGCAGCTGGACGAGCTGGAGCACCGTTAAAGAGCACCTTTTTGGTGCTTTGCCTCATTTTGATCCTTTGATATCAGGCGGCGTCAGGCCGCCTTCCTTCGCTTGAATTAGCGTTTCTGCCGCTTAATCCGCCGCGCCAGTGATTGGCACATTAGTTGCAAATCACATTTACAAGAATCTTTTGTTTCAGGTCAACTTACCGGGGTGCATAATGAAAAAAGCGTTAATGGCGGTGGCAGCGGCGGCGTTACTGATGGTTCAGGCTGGCAGCGCGCTGGCGGATCAGCTGCAGGATATCGAGAAGCGCGGCGTGCTGCGCGTGGCGGTGCCGCAGGATTTCCCGCCGTTTGGATCGGTTGGCACCGATCTGCAGCCGCAGGGCTATGACATCGATACGGCGAAATACCTCGCAAAACAGATGAAACTTAAGTTGCAGCTGGTGCCGGTCACCAGCGCCAACCGCGTGCCCTATCTGCAAACCGATAAGGTCGATCTGGTGATCTCCAGCATGGGGAAAAACCCCGAGCGTGAAAAAGTGATCGACTTCAGCCGCGCCTATGCGCCGTTCTTTCTCGGCGTCTTCGGCCCGAAAGGCGAGACGCTGAAAGACGCGGCGGCGCTGAGCGGCAAGAGCATCGGCGTGACGCGGGGCGCGGTGGAGGATATGGTGCTGAGCAGCCTCGCACCGAAAGAGGCGCAGGTGAAGCGCTATGAGGACAACAACACCACGCTGTCGGCCTACCTCTCTGGCCAGGTGCAGTACGTGGCGACCGGCAACCTGGTCGTGGCGGCGATCGCGCGGCAGAACCCGCAAAAGGCGCCGGTTGCGCAGTTTATGCTGAAGGATTCGCCCTGCTTTATCGGCCTGAAAAAAGATGAGCCGGCGCTGAAGGCAAAAGTGGACGCGCTGATTGAGCAGGGCATCAAAGACGGCACGCTCAACAAACTGTCGGAAGAGTGGCTGAAAGCGCCGCTGCCCGCCAGCCTCGGCGCATAAGGGCGCGCTATGCTCGGGCAACTTAATTTCCCTGCGCTCCTGCCCTACTGGCCGGAGCTGCTCGCCGGGGTGTGGGTCACCATTCAGCTGACGGTGATGGCCACCGTCGGCGGCGTCGGGCTGGGCATCCTCGGCGCGGCGCTGCGCAGCGGCAAAGCGGGCTGGGCCAGCCGTCTCTGGGGCCTTTACGTTGAGATTATCCGCAACACGCCGTTTGTGGTGCAGCTCTTTTTTATCGTGTTCGGCCTGCCCAATCTGGGGCTCAAGCTGACGGCGGGCGAGGCGGCGCTGCTGGCGATGCTGATCAACCTTGGCGCCTACAGCACCGAAATTATTCGCGCCGGCATTCAGGTGACGCCGAAAGGGCAGTGGGAAGCGGGGCGCGTGCTGGGCCTGACGCGCCCGCAAACCTTTCTGCGCGTGGTGCTGCCGCCGTCGCTGCAGCGTATCTATCCGGCGCTGGTCAGCCAGTGCATTATCGTGATGCTCGGCTCATCGGTGGTGTCGCAGGTCTCTTATGAAGAGCTGACCTTCGCCGCCAACCTGATCCAGTCACGCACCTTTTTAAGCTTCGAGGTCTACCTGGTGACCACGCTGATCTATCTGCTGCTGTCGATCGCCATGCGCCAGGTGCTGCTGGCGCTGGGGCGTAAATGGTTAGGAGTGCAGGCATGATGACGACCTTTACCGACTGGGACATTCTGCGCAATCTGCTGCTGGCGGCGCGCTGGACCCTGCTGCTGTCGCTGACCGCCTTTGTCGGCGGCACGCTGGTGACGCTGCCGCTGCTCTTTTTGCGCCTGCTGCAGCGTAAGTGGCTGACGCGGCTGATCCGCTGCTACACCGAGCTGTTCCAGGGCACGCCGCTGCTGATGCAGCTTTTCCTCGCCTTCTTCGGCGTCGGGCTGTTCGGCATCGACGTCGCGCCCTGGACGGCGGCCTCGCTCGCGCTCACCTTCTATACCAGCGCCTTTCTGCTCGATATCTGGTTCGGCAGCATTCGCGCGCTGCCGAAAGGGCAGTGGGAGGCGTCGCGCTGTCTCGGCCTCGGCTTCGGCCAGACGCTGTGCCGGGTGATCGCGCCGCAGGCGATCCGCATCGCCATCGCGCCGACGGTCGGCTTCGCCGTGCAGGTGATTAAGGGCACCGCGCTCGCCTCAATTATCGGCTTTATCGAACTCACCAAAGCCGGGACCATTTTGAACAACGTGACTTATCAGCCTTTTAAGGTGTTTGGCCTGGTCGCGCTGGGCTACTTCCTGATGTGTTATCCGCTGTCGCGCTACAGCCAGTATCTGGAGAAAAAATTCCATGCCGCTCATCACCATTAATCAGGTGCAGAAATACTACGGCGATAACCACGTGCTGAAAGGCGTCGATCTCGATATTGAGATGGGCGAAGTGATCTCCATTATCGGCCGCAGCGGCTCAGGCAAAAGCACGCTGCTGCGCTGCATGAACGGCCTGGAAGGCTATCAGGAAGGGAGCATCAAGCTGGGCGGCATGACCATTACCGACCGCGATGCTCAGGCGCGCGACATCAGCCGCTCGGTCGGCATGGTGTTTCAGAACTTCAACCTCTTTCCGCATATGACCGCGCTGGAAAACGTCATGCTGGCGCCGCGCCGCGTGCTGAAAAAGAGTGAGGCAGAGTGCCGCGCGCTGGCCACCCGGATGCTGGAGAAAGTCGGTCTTGGCGAGCGCCTCAACTACTCGCCGGCCAACCTCTCCGGCGGGCAGCAGCAGCGCGTCGCCATCGCCCGCGCGCTGGCGATGAACCCGAAGGTACTGCTGTGCGATGAGATCACCTCGGCGCTCGATCCCGAGCTGGTGGGCGAGGTGCTGAAAGTGCTGGAGCAGCTCGCCGCCGAAGGCATGACGCTGATCCTGGTCACCCATGAAATGAACTTCGCCCGCGACGTCGGCGATCGCGTGGTCTTTATGCACCAGGGGCGCGTCTGGGAGCAGGGCAGCAGCAAAACCCTGTTCGCCGCGCCGCAGACGCCGGAGCTGAAGCAGTTCATCTCCTCGGTGCGACTCTAATTTAGTAAGGAAATCAACATGGAAAACCGCTATCCGCAAATCAATCCGCCGCAGCGCCTGCTGATGGGCCCCGGCCCGATCAACGCCGATCCGCGCGTGCTGCGCGCCATGTCGACCCAGCTGATCGGCCAGTACGATCCGGCGATGACCCACTATATGAATGAGGTGATGGAGCTCTATCGCGGCGTCTTCCGCACTGAAAACCGCTGGACGCTGCTGATCGACGGCACCTCGCGCGCCGGGATCGAGGCGATCCTGCTGTCAGCGATCCGCCCGGGCGATCGGGTGCTGGTGCCGGTCTTTGGCCGCTTTGGCCATCTGCTGTGCGAGATCGCCCGCCGCTGCCGCGCCGAGGTGCACACCATTGAGGTGCCCTGGGGCGAGGTGTTTACGCCGGACCAGGTGGAAGATGCGATTAAACGCGTCAGGCCGCGCCTGCTGCTGACGGTGCAGGGCGACACCTCGACCACCATGCTGCAGCCGCTGGCGGAGCTGGGCGCCATCTGCAAAAAATACGGCGTGCTCTTCTATACCGACGCCACCGCGTCGCTCGGCGGCAACGCGCTGGAAACCGACGCCTGGGGGCTGGATGCGGTCTCGGCCGGGATGCAGAAATGCCTCGGCGGCCCCTCCGGCACCTCGCCGATCACCTTGAGCGCGCAGATGGAGGAGGCGATCCGCCGCCGCAAATGCATCGAAGAGGGGATCCGCACCGCCGCGCACCAGGACGGCGATGAAGAGATGATCTACTCAAACTATTTCGATCTCGGCATGATCATGGATTACTGGGGGCCAGAGCGTCTTAACCACCATACCGAAGCGACCACCGCGCTGTTCGGCGCGCGCGAGTGCGCGCGGCTGATCCTGCAGGAAGGGCTGGACAAAGGCATTGCGCGCCACAAGCTGCACGGCGACGCGCTGCTGAAAGGCATTCAGGGCATGGGACTGGAAACCTTCGGCGATTTGCAGCACAAGATGAACAACGTGCTCGGCGTGGTGATTCCGCAGGGCGTTAACGGCGACCAGGTGCGTCAGCTGATGCTGGAGGATTTCGGCATCGAAATCGGTACCTCGTTCGGCCCACTGCACGGCAAGGTATGGCGCATCGGCACCATGGGCTTCAACGCGCGCAAAGATTGCGTGATGACCACGCTGGCGGCGCTGGAGGCGGTGCTGACGCACGTCGGCTTCCGCGCGACCCAGGGCGCGGCGATGCAGGCGGCGTGGGACCACTACGGGAGCTGCGCATGATGATGAACGCCGCTGAGGCGCAGCTGGCCGCCGAACGCGTTATGGCGCGCTGCGACGCGCTGGCGGCAATTAGCGAATCGCCCGATCAGCTGACGCGCGTCTACCTCTCGCCAGAGCATCTGCGCGCCAACGCGCAGGTCGGCGAGTGGATGGCGCAGGCGGGCATGCGCGTCTGGCAGGATGAGGTTGGCAATATCTGCGGCCGCTACGAAGGGGCGAGCGACGGCGCGCCCGCGCTGCTGCTCGGCTCCCATCTCGATACGGTGCGCAACGCTGGCCGCTACGACGGCATGCTCGGCGTGCTGACCGCGATTGAGACCGTGCAGTGGCTGCACCAGCAGCGGCAGCGCCTGCCGCTGGCGATTGAGATCGTCGGCTTCGGCGACGAAGAAGGCACGCGCTTCGGCATTACGCTGCTCGGCAGCCGGGGCATCACGGGAAGCTGGCCGGATAGCTGGCCCACCCATCCAGACGGCAACGGTATAACCGTCGCCCAGGCAATGGCGGACGTGGGGCTGGACGCCGAGGCGATTCCGCGCGCCGCTCGCGATCTGCAGGATATTGTCGCCTATCTCGAACTGCATATTGAACAGGGCCCCTGCCTGGAGCAGGAGGGACTGGCGCTGGGCGTGGTCACCGCCATCAACGGCGCTCGCCGCCTTCGCTGCCGCTTTACCGGCGAGGCGGGCCACGCGGGCACGGTGCCGATGGTCCACCGCAAAGATGCGCTGGCGGCGGCGGCAGAGTGGATGGTGTTTATCGAGGCGACCACGCGCGAGCAGGATCCGCAGCTGGTAGCGACGGTTGGCACCCTGAGCTGCGCGCCCGGCGCGGTCAACGTCATTCCCGGCGAGGTCACGCTGTCGCTCGACGTGCGCGGCCCGCAGGATCTGCCGCTGGAGCGGCTGCTGTCGAGCCTGCTGACGCAGGCCGAAGCGATCGCGCTGCGACGTGGGCTACGCTTTGAGGCGGAGGAGTATTACCGCATCAGCGCCACCGCCTGCGACAGCGCGCTGCAGCAGGCGCTGAGCAGCGCCGTCGAGACGGTGCAGGGCCGCACGCTGTCGCTGCCGAGCGGCGCGGGCCATGACGCTATCGCCATCGCCGAGCGCTGGCCGGTCGGTATGCTGTTTGTGCGTAACGAACGTGGCATCAGCCACCATCCGGCGGAAGCGGTCATAAGCGAGGACGTGGCGCTGGCGGTGCGCGCTTACCTGCAGGCGGTGTGCCAGCTGGCGCAGCGGGGCGCGCCATGAATCTTGCCACCTTCAACGCGCTGCCGGACGCGGCGGCACAGGCCGCGCTCGCCCACTGCGTGGCGATCCCGCGCTGGCGGCAGGCGCTGGCGGCCGCGCGGCCATTCTCCTCTGTCGCAGCCTTGCTGGCAGAGGCGGAGCGGCTGGCGCAGACGTGGAACCGCGACGATCTTGAGCAGGCGCTGGCCGCCCATCCGCGCATCGGTGAACGCGCCGGCGGCGTGGACAAAGAGGCGGCGCTGTCGCGGCAGGAGCAGGCCGCGATGAGCGATGCCGATGCAGCGCTAAAGCGGGCGATGCAGGCGGGTAATCAGGCCTATGAAGCGCGCTTTGGCCGCCTCTTTTTAATCCGCGCCAAAGGACGCAGCGGTGAAGAGATGCTGGCGCAGCTTCAGCGCCGCCTGACGAATGACGACCTCACCGAAGCGCGCGAAGCGCTGGAACAGCTACGGGAGATCACCCTGTTGCGTCTGAAGGAGAGCCTGATATGAGCACCATCACCACCCATATTCTCGACACCGCGCTGGGCAAACCGGCGGTCGGCGTCGCTATCTCCCTTGAGCAGAACAGCCCTGAGGGCTGGCTGCCGGTTGCCGACGGCGAGACGGACAGCGACGGCCGCATCGGTGACTTAACGCCGGAGCCGCTAACGCCGGGCCACTATCGCCTGACCGCCGAGATTGGCGACTATTTTGCAGCAGACGGACGCGATGCGCTCTATGTCTCCGCGCAGATCGACTTCGTTATCCCCGAGGCGGGAAGCCATTTCCATCTGCCTTTTTTAATTTCGCCCTGGTCGTGGTCTACCTATCGTGGAAGCTGATTTTGAAAGCCTGCGGCTATCGAAACCGTCGGCTTAGCCAAATGGTGTTTACGCAAGCGTAACGCTATCGTAGCCGAGTAACCAAAAGCCAACGGAGCCGATGATAATGAGCATGTCCGAAGATAATAATAACGCCGCAGGTAAATGCCCTTTTCCTCATGGCGCATCGCAAGAAAAAAACCAGAATGAGAGCGGCGCCGACGCCGGTAAATGCCCGTTTAACCATGGCGCCTCTGAAGAGAAGAGCGTGCTGGCGCGCGGCGCCGGCAGCGGCACCACCAACCGCGACTGGTGGCCCAACATGCTGCGCGTCGACCTGCTGAACCAGCACTCCAGCCGTTCCAACCCTCTTAGCGACGACTTCAACTACCGCGACGAATTCAGCAAGCTCGACTATTCGGCGCTGAAAGCGGATATCCGCGCGCTGCTCACCGATTCGCAATCCTGGTGGCCAGCCGACTGGGGCAGCTATATCGGCCTGTTTATCCGTATGGCGTGGCACAGCGCGGGCACCTATCGCACCATCGACGGTCGCGGTGGCTCCGGGCGCGGGCAGCAGCGTTTCGCGCCGCTCAACTCCTGGCCGGACAACGTCAGCCTGGACAAAGCGCGTCGCCTGCTGTGGCCGGTGAAACAGAAATATGGGCAGAAAATTTCCTGGGCCGACCTCTATATCCTGGCGGGCAACGTTTCGCTGGAGAACGCGGGCTTCCGTACTTTCGGCTTCGGCGCCGGACGCGAAGACGTGTGGGAGCCGGATATGGATGTGGACTGGGGCCACGAAACCGAGTGGCTGGCGCACCGCCATCCGGAAAGCCTCGCCAGTGCGCCGCTCGGCGCGACGGAAATGGGCCTGATCTACGTTAACCCGGAAGGCCCGGAAGCGAGCGGCAACCCGGCCTCGGCCGCGCCAGCCATTCGCGCCACCTTCGGCAATATGGGCATGAACGATGAAGAGATCGTGGCGCTGATCGCCGGCGGCCATACGCTGGGCAAAACCCACGGCGCGGGCGCCGCCAGCCACCTCGACGTTGACCCGGAAGCCTCGCCGATTGAAGCCCAGGGCTTCGGCTGGCGCAGCAGCTACGGCAGCGGCGCGGGCGCAGACGCCATCACCTCCGGTCTGGAAGTGGTCTGGACGCAAACCCCAACCCAGTGGAGCAACTACTTCTTCGAGAACCTGTTCAAATATGAGTGGGTGCAGACGAAGAGCCCGGCGGGGGCCATCCAGTTTGAAGCCAGCAACGCCGACGCAATTATTCCCGATCCCTTCGATCCGGAGAAAAAGCGCAAGCCGACCATGCTGGTCACTGACCTGACGCTGCGCTTCGATCCCGAGTTTGAAAAGATCTCCCGTCGCTTCCTCAACGATCCGCAGGCGTTTAACGAAGCCTTCGCCCGCGCCTGGTTCAAGCTGACCCACCGCGATATGGGGCCGAAAGCGCGCTACCTGGGGCCGGAAGTGCCGAAGGAAGATCTGCTGTGGCAGGATCCGCTGCCGGCGGCGATCCATCAGCCGGACGCCAGCGACATCAGCGAGCTGAAAGCGAAGATCGCGGCCTCTGGGCTGAGCGTGAGCCAGCTGGTTTCCGCGGCCTGGGCATCCGCCTCGACCTTCCGCGGCGGCGACAAGCGCGGCGGGGCGAACGGCGCACGTCTGGCGCTGGCGCCGCAGAACCAGTGGGCGGTTAACGCCAGCGTGATCCGCGACGTGCTGCCGGTATTGCAGCAGATTCAGCAGGCGTCGGGCAAAGCGTCGCTGGCGGACGTCATTGTGCTGGCGGGCAACGTCGGCATCGAAATGGCCGCGGCGGCGGCGGGCGTGGCGGTGCAGGTGCCCTTTACGCCGGGCCGCGTCGATGCGCGTCAGGACCAGACCGATGTCGAATCCTTCGATCTTCTGCAGCCGCTGGCCGACGGTTTCCGCAACTATCGCCGCGTGCAGGGTGGGTCGTCGACCGAAACGCTGCTGCTGGATAAAGCGCAGCAGCTCACGCTGAGCGCGCCGGAGCTGACGGTGCTGCTGGGCGGCCTGCGCGTGCTGGGCACCAACTTCGACGGCAGCGATCGTGGTCTCTTTACCGATCGCCCTGGCGTGCTGAGCACCGATTTCTTCGTTAATCTGCTGGATATGCGCACCGCATGGCGCGCTACCGATGAGAGCGAGGAGCTGTTCGAAGGGCGCGACCGTCAGAGTGGGGAAGTGAAATATCATGCGACCCGCGCCGATCTGGTCTTTGGCTCAAACGCCATCCTGCGCGCGCTGGCGGAAGTCTACGCCAGCAGCGATGCGCACCAGAAATTCGTGACCGACTTCGTGGCGGCCTGGACTAAGGTAATGAACCTGGACCGCTTCGATATCTGATCGCGCGACGCGTAAAAACGAGAAAGCCGCAGCGTAACCGCTGCGGCTTTTTTTTGGCTCGCGTTGATGCGACCGCAGGCGCGCTACGACAGCGTAAAGCTATCGGCGTCGCGCCAGGCCGGAAAGCGCTCGCGATAGGCGGTCAGCGCCTCCCGCGACAGCGTGGCGTCAAGCCGCGCCTGGGCAAACGGCTCCGCTTCGCTGAGGATCTCGCCCTGCGGCGAAATAATCCGGCTGTCGCCGCTGTAGTGATGCTGGTTGCCGTCGCTGCCGACGCGGTTGCAGCCTGCGACGTAGGCCTGATTCTCGATGGCGCGCGCCAGCAGCAGCGCCTGCCAGTGCAGGGCGCGCGGCGCCGGCCAGTTTGCCACATAGAGCGCCAGGTCGTAGTCGTCGCGGTTGCGGGAGAAGACCGGAAAGCGCAGGTCGTAACAGATCTGCGGCAGAATGCGCCAGCCGCGCCATTCCAGCACCGCGCGCGTCTCGCCCGGCAGATAGTGGTGATGCTCGTCCGCCATGCGGAACAGATGACGCTTGTCGTACTGGTGCAGCGTGCCGTCTGGCTCCACCAGCAGAAAGCGATTTACCGCGCCTTTTTCCGTCTGAATCGCCGCGCTGCCCCCCACCAGCGCGTCGCTCGCCGCGGCGTGTTTGCGCAGCCAGTCGACCACCTGCGCCTGCGGCAGCGAACGCTGCGCCGCCTCCATCGCGAAGCCGGTGGTGAACATCTCGGGCAGCAGAATCAGATCGCGGCCCGTCACCCCCTCAAGCACGGCGTCGAAATGGCGCAGGTTTGCTTCGCCATCCATCCAGTGCAGGGTTTCCTGCAAAACGGTAATGTTTAAATCTGACATAAGCGCTCCGCGGCGGCGTCAAGCGTCGCTTCCTGTTTGGCGAAGCAGAGGCGGATCAGCCTGTGCGGGAACGGGTCGGCGCAGAACACCGACAGCGGAATCGCCGCCACGCCCACCTCTTTGGTGAGCCACTGGCAGAAGCTGACGTCGTCGAGATCGGAGATGGCACTGTAGTCCGCCAGCAGAAAATAGGTGCCTTCGCACGGCAGCACCCTAAAGCGGCTCTTCTCCAGTGCCTGCGCCAGACGGTCGCGGCGCGCGCGGTAAAACGCGGACAGCTCGCGGTAGTGGGCGGGTTCGTGGCGCAGCATATCGGCGATCGCCAGCTGGGCGGGCGTATTCACCGCGAAGGTCAGATACTGATGCACCTTGCGGATCTCCGCGCTGATGGCGGCGGGCGCGACGCTGTAGCCGACCTTCCAGCCGGTCATATGAAAGGTCTTGCCGAAAGAGGAGACGGCGATGGCGCGCTCGCGCAGCTGCGGATGCGCCAGCACGCTGGCGTGGCCCGCCTCGTCGAAGCAGATATGCTCGTAAACTTCGTCGCTCAGCACGTAAATTTCCCGATCGGCGATCGCCTGCCAGAGCGCCGCAAAATCCGCTTTACGCCAGACGGTAGCGGAAGGATTGTGCGGCGTATTGAGGATCACCAGGCGGGTTTTGCTGGAAAGCCGCGCGGCGAACGCCGTCCAGTCGACGCGAAAGCCCGGCGGCTGCAGCGCGATGCGTTTTAGCACGCCGCCCGACAGTTCGACGGCGGGCGCATAGCTGTCGTAGCTTGGGTCAAAGCAGATCACCTCGTCGCCCGGGCGCACCAGCGCGGTGATCGCCGCATAGAGCGCTTCGGTCGCGCCGGCGGTCACGGTGATATCGCTGTTGACGTCGGGGCGGTAGCCATACAGCTCAGCGGTTTTCTCGGCGATCGCCTCACGCAGCGGCAGCGCGCCGGTCATCGGCGCATACTGGTTGGCGCCCTCGCGGACGTGATGCGCCAGGCGCGCCTGCAGATAGCGCGGGCCGTCAAAGTCGGGGAAGCCCTGCGAAAGGTTGATGGCGTTATGCTGCTGCGCCAGCGCGCTCATCTGGGTAAAGATGGTGGTGCCGAGAGCAGGAAGTTTACTCTCCGGCGTCAGGTTGGGCTGCGTCATGGTTAATGGCCTTAAGCGCGAATGTCATTGCGGAGTAACCCTGTGTTGAAGCCACTATAAACAGGATGTTAGTATTTGGCAATCGAGACGCTTAGACGTCTAAAACCTACCTTACAGGATGCCTGATACGCTATGTCTGAACTCTCTCCGCTCGACCAGCTGGTGGCCGCCTGCCACTGGATTGGCGCCAAAGGCTGGGCGCCCGCCACCGGCGGCAATATGTCAGTGCGCGAAGATGCCCGCTTCTGCCTGCTCAGCGAGTCGGGCAAGGATAAAGGCAGCCTGACGCGCGACGACTTTATCCAGGTGGAGATCGCCACCAGCCGCGCACCGTCCGGGCGCAGGCCGTCAGCGGAAACCGGATTGCATACCCTGATCTACCGGCTCTTCCCTGAGGCGGGCGCCGTGCTGCATACCCATACGGTGAACGCGACAGTGCTGTCGCGCGTCGAAAAAGGCGCTGAGCTGCGTCTCGAAGGCTATGAGATGCAGAAATCGCTGGCAGGGCAGAACACGCACCTTGCATGCGTAGCGATCCCGCTGTTTGATAACGATCAGGATATCGACGCGCTGGCGCGGCGCATTGAGGCGCACGCCCGCAATCACCCGCTGCGCTACGGCTTTCTGCTGCGCGGCCACGGCTTAACCTGCTGGGGCCAGGACGTGAATGAAGCGCGTCGTCATCTGGAAGGTCTGGAGTTTTTATTTGAATGTGAACGCCAACGTCGCCTGCTGGAGGCTCCATGATCCGCGCCATTGTTACTGATATAGAAGGCACCACCAGCGATATTCGCTTCGTGCATGATGTGCTCTTTCCTTACGCGCATGAACATCTCGCCGCCTTTATCCGTGCGCAGCATGCGCAACCTGACGTCAGCGCCGCGCTCGACGCGGTGCGCGCCGAAGCGGGCCAGCCGGAAGCCGACCTTGAGGCGCTCACCGCTATCCTGCTGGGCTTTATGGATGAGGATCGCAAATCCACCGGGCTAAAAGCGCTGCAGGGGATGATCTGGCGCGACGGCTATGTGAACGGCAGTTTTACCGGCCATCTCTATCCCGATGTGGTGCCGACGCTGCGCGCCTGGCGGGAGCAGGGCCTTGCGCTCTACGTCTATTCTTCCGGCTCGGTTGCGGCGCAAAAACTGTTATTTGGCTACAGTGATGAAGGCGATATTACCGATCTGTTTAGCGGCTATTTCGACACGCGCGTTGGCGCCAAGCGAGAGGTCGCCTCCTACCGCACTATCGCTGAACAAACCGGCCTGCCCGCTGAGCAGCTGCTGTTCCTCTCCGACATTCGTCAGGAGCTGGATGCGGCAGCGGAAGCCGGATGGAATACCGTGCAGTTAATTCGCGGCCCCGCAGACAGCGAAAGCCGCCATCATCAGGTGAACACCTTTTCGGGAGTCGTTTTAGCATGAGCGCATTGACCATTTTTACCGATACCGAAGCCACGCTGCCGGTGTGGCACAGTACCGATGCGGAGATGATCCGCGAACGGCTGAATGCAAAGAATGTGCGCTTCGAGCGCTGGGCGGCGGATCGCGATTTAGGCGATAACCCCCAACCCGCCGACGTCATTGAAGCCTATCAGCACGCTATCGATCGGCTGGTGGCGGAGAAAGGCTATCAGAGCTGGGATGTGATCAGCATGCGCGCCGACAACCCGCAAAAAGAGACGCTGCGTCAGAAGTTTCTCTCTGAGCACACCCACGGCGAAGATGAGGTGCGCTTCTTCGTCGAGGGCGCGGGCCTTTTTTGCCTGCATCTCGATGGGCAGGTCTACCAGATTCTGTGTGAAAAGAACGATTTGATCTCAGTACCGGCGGGCACGCCGCACTGGTTCGATATGGGCTCCTCGCCCAACTTCACCGCTATCCGCATTTTCGATAATCAGGAAGGCTGGGTGGCGCACTTTACCGGCGACGCCATCGCCGACGCCTATCCGCGCCTGCCTTAATCAGGCCAGCCGGGCGCGCTCAGCGCGCCCGGTCAGGGCTGAAAAATCCCCGTCGCAACCGCCTCCGGCGTCACCACGCCGGTGTCCAGCACCCAGCCGCTAATCAGCGCCGCAGGCGTCACGTCGAACGCCGGGTTAAAGACGTTTGCCGCTTCCGGCGCCCACTGCACGCTGCCGAAGCTGCCCGCCGCGCCGGTCACTTCGCTGGCGGCGCGCTGCTCGATAGGAATGTCGCGGCCGCTGACGCACTGGCGATCCAGCGTGGTATGCGGTGCGGCAACGTAGAAGGGGATTTGATGGTACTGCGCCAGCACCGCCAGGCTGTAGGTGCCGATTTTGTTCGCCACGTCGCCGTTGGCCGCGATGCGGTCCGCGCCGACCCAGACGGCGTCGACCTGGGCGCTCGCCATCAGGCTGGCCGCCATTGAATCGGTGATCAGCTGAAAAGGGATCGCCAGCTCGCCCAGCTCCCAGGCGGTAAGGCGCCCACCCTGCAGCAGCGGGCGCGTTTCACCCACCCAGACGTTCGCTACCTTGCCCTGCTGATGCGCGCGGGCAATCACACCCAGCGCCGTGCCGACGCCCGCCGTTGCCAGCCCGCCGGTGTTACAGTGCGTCAGCAGGCGGCTGTTTGGCTTC
This sequence comes from Pantoea phyllosphaerae, assembly GCF_051025595.1. Classification (NCBI taxonomy): domain Bacteria; kingdom Pseudomonadati; phylum Pseudomonadota; class Gammaproteobacteria; order Enterobacterales; family Erwiniaceae; genus Pantoea; species Pantoea phyllosphaerae. The sequence continues at coordinate 33,433 of NZ_JBPFDE010000019.1, read as the reverse complement.
ACCAGCGCGCTGCCCGCCTCGGCGATGTTGTCGCATAGCTGGCGATCCTCCTCGACCAGGCGCAGCGCTTCCTGGCTCAGTGCGGCGGCAAAATCTGGCTGCGCCAGCGCCAGCTTCATGCGATCGAGATTATTCATCAGGTTGACTGCCGTAGGACGCGCGGCGCGCAGCACCTCCAGCGCCTGCGCCAGCGCGTCGCGGCTTACGCCCGCCTCAGCCAGCAGCGCCAGCAGCAGCGAGGCGGAGAGGCCGATCAGCGGCGCGCCGCGCACGCGCAGGGCGTGAATATGGTCGACCAGCTGCGCCACGTCGTGCGCTGGCAGCCAGTTTTTTTGCTGCGGCAGCGCCTGCTGATCGAGGATCCAGAGCTGACTGTCACGAACCTGTAAGCTGGTGGTGCGGAGTGTTTGCATTGTCTGTGAAATCCCTGTTGCGTTGTTATCGCGTATTGTGCCAACATGCGGAACGGATGTATAGACGTCTGAACGGCTTATTATGCTGCCCTGGCGGGATTTCGTTTCAGTTTGGTATAAGAGGAAAGGCAATGTCGCAATACCGTACCTTCACCGCGGCGGATGCCGTTGAGTATGCCCGGCAGTTTGGCGGCGTAAACGATCCCGCTTCGCTGGTCGAGGCGGAAGAGATTGGCGATGGCAACCTTAACCTGGTCTTCAAAATTTTCGACCGTCAGGGCAACAGCCGGGTTATCGTTAAACAGGCGCTGCCTTACGTGCGCTGCGTCGGCGAATCCTGGCCGCTGACGCTGGACCGCGCGCGGCTGGAAGCGCAAACCCTGATCGAGCACTATAAACATTGCCCCCAGCACACCGTGAGGGTGACGCACTATGACGAGACGCTGGCGGTGATGGTGATGGAGGATCTCTCCAGCCACCGCATCTGGCGCAGCGAGCTGGTGAAGGGCGCTTTCTACCCGCAGGCGGCGGCGCAGCTGGGCGAATATCTGGCGCAGACGCTGTTTCACACCTCCGATTTCGTGCTGCATCCTCATCAGAAAAAAGCCGCAGTGGCGCGCTTTATCAATCCAGAGATGTGCGAGATTACCGAAGATCTTTTCTTCAACGATCCCTACACCGATCACGAGCGCAACAGCTACCCGCTGGCGCTGGAGCCGCTGGTCGCCAGCCTGCGCGACGATGAGGCGTTACGCATCGCCGTTGCCGGCTTGAAGCATCGCTTTTTCGCCCATGCCGAAGCGCTGCTGCACGGCGATATTCACAGCGGCTCGATTTTCGTTGCCGACAACAGCCTGAAGGCGATCGACGCAGAGTTCGGCTATTTTGGCCCGATCGGCTTTGACGTCGGCACGGCGCTGGGCAATCTGCTGATCAACTACTGCGGCCTGCCGGGGCTGCTGGCCCCGCGCGAGGCGGCGGAAGGGCGCGAGCTGCGTCTTAACGACGTGCGCGAGGTGTGGAACAGTTTCGCCGCGCGCTTTCTGGCGCTGGCGCAGGAGAAAACAGCGGACGTGGCGCTGGCTTATCCGGGCTATGCGCAGGCGTTTCTGCGCAAGGTGTGGGCCGATACCATTGGCTACTGCGGCACCGAGCTGATTCGCCGCACCGTCGGCATGTCCCACGTGGCGGATATGAAGCTGATTAAGGATGAGGCGATGCGCACCGAGTGTATTCGCAGCTGCATTACGCTGGGGCGGACGCTGATTCTGGCGGCGGATCACATCGAGGACGCCGAGGCGCTGATCGCGCGTATTCGGCAGGCGGGGTAAGGGCGGCAGGCCGCACGTTAGTTTAGGCGCGGGTGGCAAGGCTCGAAGAGCAAAGCGTCCCACGCCAGGGATGGCGTGGGCCGAGCGAGCAGGGATGCCTTGAGCGACTTTGCGATCGAGCGTTGCCACCCGCGCATGCTCCATGCCTCATGCTCTTTCCACGCCAGCCTTACTGTTATTACTGTTACGCCGCCTCGCTCTCCCGCGCCGCCTTCATCGTCGGCTGCTTCACCGGCACCGCCAGCGCATCCGCTTCAAACTCATCGACGTTAATGGCGCGCAGACGGCTCGCCTCGGCGCGCGTCAGCACCTCGGCCTCGGCGGCGTCAATCCAGCCCGCTTTTAATGCCCGCTGCGCCAGCGCGTCCAGCCGGGTAAACGAGAAGTGCTCTTTCTGCTGCTTGCACAGACGATCGTGGATCACTTCCGCCGCCATCACCTCCTGCAACGCCTGCTCAAGCTGACCGGCTGGGTTATGCTCGCTCGGCGTCAGATACTGGCCGCGTCCCAGCCTTGTGCGCGTGGCGGAAGGCAGCTGCAGCAGCTTCGCCAGCTTATGATCGAGACGATCGCTCGGCGCCGGGCAGTGCTTGCCGCCAGCGAAAATCATCATGCGCAGCGCGCCAGCCACCAGTGGGTTGGGGAAGTTGCGCAGCAGATCCTCTATCGCCTGCTCAGCCTGATGCAGCGCATCCTGCACGCCCCAGTGCAGCAGCGGCAGATCGGCCTCGTGACGTCCCTCGTCGTCATAGCGTTTCAGCGTGGCAGAGGCGAGGTAGAGCTGGCTCAGCACATCGCCCAGTCGCGCTGAAATACGCTCGCGTCGCTTCAGGCTGCCGCCGAGCACCGCCATCGACACGTCCGCCAGCAGCGCCAGGTTAGCGCTGAGACGGTTAAGGTGTTGGTAGTAGCGGCGCGTGGCGTCGCGCGTCGGCGTGGCGCTGCCGCGTCCGGCCGTCAGGCCGAGCCACAGGCTGCGCACGGCGTTGCTGCCGACATAGCCGATATGGCTGAACAGCGCGGCGTCGAAGGCATTCAGATCCTGACTGGCCGCCGCCGCCATCTCTTTCAGCACGTACGGATGGCAGCGGATAGCGCCCTGACCGAAAATAATCATGCTGCGCGTCAGGATATTAGCGCCTTCAACCGTAATGGCGATAGGCGCGCCCTGATAGGCGCGGGCGAGGAAGTTATTGTTGCCGAGCATAATGCCTTTGCCGCCCGCAATATCCATGGCGTCCATGATGGCGCGCTGGCCGCGGTGGGTGCAGTGGTACTTCACAATCGCCGACAGCACGGCCGGTTTTTCGCCCTGCATAATGCCGGTAGTGATCAGCGTCGCTGCGGCGTCCATCACGTAGGCGTTACCGGCAATACGCGCCAGCGGCTCTTCAATGCCTTCCATCTTGCCGATAGAGACCCTGAACTGGCGACGAATATGCGCATAGGCGCCGGTGGCGAGCGCCACGCTTTTCAGGCTGCCGGTGGAGTTCGAGGGCAGGGTAATGCCGCGTCCTACCGACAGGCACTCAACCAGCATCCGCCAGCCCTGACCGGCCATCTGCGGCCCGCCGATAATAAAATCGATCGGCACGAAAATAGCGTTGCCGCGCGTCGGGCCGTTCTGGAACGGCACGTTGAGCGGGAAGTGGCGCTTGCCGATCTCAACGCCCGGCGTGCTGGTAGGGATGAGCGCACAGGTAATGCCCAGCGATTCGGTATCGCCCAGCAGATGGTCAGGGTCGGAGAGCTTGAAGGCCAGCCCCAGCACGGTCGCCACCGGTGCCAGCGTAATGTAGCGCTTATTCCAGGTCAGGCGCATACCGAGCACCTGCTTGCCCTGCCACTCGCCCATGCAGACCACGCCGGTATCGGGGATGGCGCCGGCGTCGGAGCCCGCTTCCGGGCTGGTCAGCGCGAAGCAGGGGATCTCCTCGCCGCGCGCCAGACGCGGCAGATAGTGATCTTTCTGCTCGTCGGTGCCGTAATGCTGCAGCAGTTCGCCTGGGCCAAGCGAGTTAGGCACGCCGACGGTAATCGCCAGAATGCCGGAAACGCCCGCCAGCTTTTGCAGCACGCGTGCCTGCGCATAGGCGGAGAACTCGAGGCCGCCATACTCTTTCTTGATGATCATGGCGAAGAAACGCTGCTCTTTCAGATAGGCCCAGAGTTCCGGCGGCAGATCCGCCATCTCATGGGTGATGGCGAAGTCGTTCGCCATGCGGCACGCCTCTTCCACCGGGCCGTCGAGAAACGCCTGCTCGGCCGGCGTCAGGCGCGGCTGCGGATAGTTGTGCAGCTTCTGCCAGTCCGGCTTGCCCTGGAACAGGTCGCCTTCCCACCAGGTGGTCCCGGCGTCGATCGCCTCTTTTTCCGTGCGCGACATCGGCGGCATCACCTTCTGAAAGCGCTGCAGTATCGGCTTTGAAAACAGCGAACGGCGCATTGAGGGGAGGTTAAGCGGCAGCAGAAGGATCGCCAGCGGCAGCAGCAGCCAGGGCGTCCAGATGTGCGCCGCCGCCCAGGCGGCGGTCCACAAGAGTAAAATCGCGCTGCTCGCCGCCAGAGAAACGCGGTGATAAAACAGGGCGCTGATTAATACCAGCGTCGCGAGGATCGACACAACCATCATAATCACGGCTCCGTAAGTAGTAAGAGGTCTGACCTGTTATCTGTAGAGGTGTATGCCACCTGCGCCCAATTAGCAATTTGTTTACATCGCAATTACAACCTTACTCACAAAATCGACAAATCCGCTGCGGAGCGAAGGCGGGCTTTCGCGCGGTGCGCGCTTTGCGCCAACCCGCCATTCCGTTAAACTTGCAGAGTCACTCTTTTACTAACAAGGACATCCCTATGTACCAGGACATCATTCGCTCCGAGCTGAATGAAGCAGCGGACACGCTTAATACCTTCCTTAGCGACGAGGCGAATATTCACGCCATTCAGCGCGCGGCGGTGCTGCTGGCCGACAGCTTTAAGGCGGGCGGGAAAGTGCTCTCCTGCGGCAACGGCGGCTCGCACTGCGACGCGATGCACTTCGCCGAAGAGCTGACCGGACGCTACCGCGAGAACCGTCCGGGCTACCCGGCGATCGCCATCTCCGACGTCAGCCATCTCTCCTGCGTCAGCAACGATTTCGGCTACGACTACGTTTTCTCCCGCTATATCGAAGCGGTAGGCCGTCCGGGCGACGTGCTGCTGGGGCTGTCGACCTCTGGCAACTCCGCCAATATCATCAAGGCGATCGAGGCGGCGCGCGCGCAGGGCATGAAGGTCATCACCCTGACCGGCAAAGATGGCGGCAAAATGGCGGGCTCGGCGGACATCGACATTCGCGTGCCGCACTTTGGCTACGCCGACCGCATCCAGGAGATCCACATCAAAGTGATCCATATCCTGATGCTGCTGATCGAAAAAGAGATGGTGAAGTAAGGGTGCCGGCCGCCATCTTGCTGGCTGGCGGCTTTTCTGACTAAGGCGGTAGCTATGTGCGAATTGCTCGGGATGAGCGCTAACGTTCCAACCGATATCTGTTTCAGTTTTACCGGCCTGGTGCAGCGCGGGGGGGGAACCGGGCCGCATAAAGATGGCTGGGGCATCACCTTTTATGAAGACCGGGGCTGCCGCACCTTTAAAGATCCGCTGCCGAGCTATAACTCGCCTGTTGCGCGGCTGGTGCAGGAGTACCCCATTAAATCGCAATCGGTAGTGGCGCATATTCGCCAGGCGAACCGCGGGCCGGTCTCGCTGGAGAATACCCACCCCTTTACCCGCGAGCTGTGGGGGCGTAACTGGACCTACGCGCACAATGGCCAGCTCAAAGGCTATCGCCAGCTGGAAACCGGCCATTTCCGCCCGGTGGGCGAAACCGACAGCGAGAAGGCGTTCTGCTGGCTGCTGCACAAGCTGGCGACGCGCTATCCGCGCACGCCCGCCAACTGGCCAGCGGTGTTTCGCTATGTGGCGGAGCTGGCGGGAGAGCTGCGGCAGAAAGGGGTGTTCAATATGCTGCTGTCGGACGGGCGCTATTTGATGGCGTTCTGCTCGACCAACCTCTACTGGATCACGCGCCGCGCGCCCTTCGGCAAAGCGCAGCTGCTCGATCAGGATGTCGAGATTGATTTCCAGCAGCACACCACCGCCAACGACGTGGTGACGGTGATTGCGACGCAGCCGCTGACGGCAAATGAAACCTGGCACCGCATCGTGCCAGGCGAGTGGGCGCTATTCTACCTTGGAGAGCGCCAGGAATGATTTAGAGGCGGCTTCGGGATTGACGATCGCCGGGCTGCCGCTGTTCATCACGTAGCTGCCGCTGGCGACGCTGACCGTCGGCGGCTGATGGTATTTCGCAAAGTAAGCGTAGCCGGGCTGCAGCTCGCGCCAGAAGCTGGCGTAGGTGGAGTAGCGATGGCGCTGCATGTTGGTGTCGGTCATGCGGAACGGGAAGATGCTGATGTGCACCTCTGACTGGCCGTTACGCAGCGCCGCGTTCACATAGGTGAAAATCTCGTCCATATAGGCGTCGGTCATCGCATAGCAGCCGATTGATTTACAGTCGCCGTGGATCATCAGATAGTTGCCGGTGTAGGCATGCTCGCGATCGTACTGGTTAGGAAACCCGACGTTGATGGCGCGATAAAAACGGCTGTCGGGCTTCAGCTGGTTGAGCCTGACGCTGTAAAAGCCTTCCGGACTTTTAAAATCCCCTTCGCGGCGCTTCGGGCCGAGGCCACCGGAAAAGTTACAGATGCGGTAGGTATCGAGCAGGCGAAATTCGTTGCCGATTTTGCCATAGAGCTCCAGCGTGCGTTCTTCCTTGAAAATCTGCAGATAGACCGGGGTACCGAGTAACTGTTTCTTTAATTCTTTACTTACCGGCGTCGACACTGGCTGCGTCGGCTCGGGAGTCATTGCCATGCTGAGGGCTGGCATCAAAATCATCGCAAACAGAAGTGCGATTTTGCCCATGCTGTGTGTACCTTGAGTGAAGAGAACGATGACGCGAGACGCGTCTCAGACTTGCATTATCGGAAAACTCCGCTACCGCAGCGCAACATTAGCATTGTCTGTTTTTTTATCAAGACGCCGCCAGGTAAATTCGCGTTTTCCTCAAGGTATGACGGCCATAAATTTGTAAACTTTAGTGGCGACGGAGGGTAAATCCGTTTTTCAGGCGCGCCTGACGCGGCGGCGCTTTTGCATCTGTACATCTATACAGTATCATAAGGCGTGACGGAAAACGGATGGCGGGCAAGCGTGAAAATCATACATGTCGATATGGACTGCTTCTATGCAGCGGTAGAGATGCGCGACAATCCGGCGCTGCGCGATATTCCCATCGCCATTGGCGGCAGCCGCGAACGACGCGGCGTAATCAGCACCGCCAACTATCCGGCGCGTAAGTTCGGCGTACGCAGCGCGATGCCCACCGCCATGGCGCTGAAGCTCTGTCCCCATCTGAAGCTGCTGCCGGGGCGCTTCGACGCCTATAAAGAGGCGTCGCAGCAGATCCGCGACATCTTTCTGCGCTATACCCCCTTGATCGAACCGCTGTCGCTGGACGAGGCCTATCTCGACGTCACCGACAGTCCGCACTGCCACGGCTCTGCTACGCTGATCGCCCGCGAGATCCGCAATACTATTCAGCGCGAGACGGGGCTGACCGCCTCGGCCGGCATCGCGCCGATTAAGTTCCTCGCAAAAATCGCCTCCGATCTTAACAAGCCCGACGGGCAGTATGTGATTACGCCGCAGGAGATGCCCGATTTTCTGCTGTCGCTGCCGCTGGCGAAGATCCCCGGCGTCGGCAAGGTGGCGACGAAAAAGCTCGAGGAGATGGGGTTGCATACCTGCGCCGACGTGCAGAAAGCGGATGTGGCGCAGCTGCTCAAGCGTTTTGGCAAGTTTGGCCGCGTGCTGTGGGAGCGCAGCCACGGCATCGACGAGCGCGGCGTGGTGGTGGAGCGCGAACGCAAGTCCGTCGGCGTGGAGCGCACGCTGGCGGAAGATATTCACAGCTGGGAAGCCTGCCTGGAGATTATCGATTTTCTCTATGCGGAGCTGGAGCGCCGCCTGACGCAGGTTCGGCCCGACAGGCAAATCGCGCGGCAGGGCGTGAAGCTCAAGTTCAACGATTTCCAGCTGACGACGCAGGAGCATATCTGGCCGGAGCTGAACAAAGAGGATTTGATTGCGGTGGCGCGCAAAACCTGGGATGAGCGCCGCGCCGGACGCGGCGTGCGGCTGGTGGGGCTGCACGTTACGCTGCTCGATCCGCAGCTTGAGCGGCAGCTGCTGCTGGGGTTGTAGTCAGACAGGGCACCTGAACTGAGCCTTACAGACCGCAAAGTGTTGGAAAAGCAGGTCGCCAGGCCCGAAGAGCAAAGCGTCCCGCAACAGGGATGTTGCGGGCCGAGCGAGCATGGATGCGTAAAGCGACTTTGCGATCGGGCCTGGCGACCTGCGCAGGCGCCAGGCTAACAGACGACGGCTCTTATGGCGCCGGATAGGTGTAACGGCGGTGAATCGCCTCGATCCCTTCCAGAACTTCAGCGTCCAGCGTCAGGTTGAAGCTGTCGATATTGATCTTCAGCTGCTCCATCGTCGTTGCGCCCAGCAGGGTGCTGGCGACGAACGGCTGCTGACGTACATAGGCGAGCGCCATCTGCGACGGATCCAGCTGATGCTTCTGCGCCAGCGCCACATATTCCGCAATCGCCCGCTGCGACTGCTCGCCGCTGTAGCGCGTAAAGCGGCTGAACAGCGTATTGCGCGCGCCGGCCGGTTTCGCGCCGTTCAGATACTTGCCGCTCAGGGTGCCGAAGGCGAGGCTGGAGTAAGCCAGCAGCTCCACCCCTTCATGCTGGCTGATTTCCGCCAGGCCCACTTCAAAGCTGCGGTTCAGCAGGCTGTAGGGATTCTGAATGGTCACGATGCGCGGCAGCTCATGCTTCTCCGCCAGCTGCAGATAGCGCATCACGCCCCAGGCCGTTTCGTTCGATACGCCGATATAGCGAATTTTGCCGGCGCGCACCTGCTCGGTCAGCGCTTCCAGCGTCTCCAGCAGCGTGACGGGCGTCGCGGTCTCGCTGTACTGATAGCCCAGCTTGCCGAAATAGTTGGTCTGGCGCTGCGGCCAGTGCAGCTGATAAAGATCGAGGTAGTCGGTATTCAGGCGCTTCAGGCTGGCGTCCAGCGCGTCGCGGATATTTTTGCGATCCAGCGCCTGGTTCGGACGAATCGAGGCATCTGCGCCGCGTGACGGACCTGCAACCTTGCTGGCGAGGATCACCTTATCGCGGCTGCCGCGCGCCTTCAGCCAGCTGCCAATATACTGTTCGGTCAAACCCTGGGTTTCCGGGCGCGGCGGCACCGGATACATTTCAGCGGTATCGATAAAGTTGATGCCGCTGGCAAGGGCGAAATCGAGCTGCTGGTGGGCGTCGGCTTCGCTATTCTGTTCACCAAACGTCATGGTTCCCAACCCCAGTTGACTCACTTCCAGCGTGCTATGGGGGATGCGGTGATAATGCATAGCCGTCTTCCTTATTGTTATGGAATGTAATGGTGTGTCATTTGGGACTATAGCGCGTGAGTTAGCAGGGAAGGAAGTGGGGAAAATCGGGGAAATCACCTGTCCGGGCAAATTGCGGGACAGGTGAGCTGAAATGGCACTTAACGCTCAATAATGGTCGACACTTCGTCGCCATTTATCTGCACTTCATGGCCTGACTGATCGGTATATTTCACCAGACCGGTCTCTTTATCGATGGTCGGCTTGCCTTCCGTCATGATCATCTGGCCGTTTTTGGTTGCCATAACATAATCTGAACTGCATCCGCTCAGTGTCACGGCGGCAAAAAACAACACTGCTACGCCTGCCAACTCTTTCATCACATGTATTCCTCTCACTCCCGTCAGCCAGTGGGCCGCGTCGCCCTGTCAGAGGCTACGCAGCATCAACAGCAAAAAGTGTAGTAATAAATGGTTTTGGCGCGTTGCGTTATCGCATGAATCTGAAAATAAAAGGGCGGCCAGTGGCCGCCCTTGACATTTTATGCCGCGCTTTTCCTGGTGCGCATCAGGTTCAGACACTCGACCGCCATAGAGAAGAACATGGCAAAGTAGATGTAACCTTTTGGAACATGCACGGCGAAGCTCTCCAGAATCAGGGTAAAACCTACCAGAATCAGAAAAGAGAGGGCGAGCATTTTGATCGAAGGATGGCGATCGACAAACTCGCCGATGGCGCGCGCGGCGAACATCATCATCAGTACGGCGATCACCACGGCAGCCATCATAATAAAGAGATGATCGGAAAGGCCGACGGCGGTAATCACCGAGTCCAGGCTAAAGATGATATCCAGCAGCATAATCTGCACGATAGCGCCGAAGAAAGAGTGCACGTTGGTCTTGTGCTCCTCTTCACCGCCTTCGATGGTTTCATGGATCTCCATGCTCGATTTCCACAGCAGGAACAGACCGCCGCCGAGCAGGATCAGATCGCGCCAGGAGAAAGCGTGATCAAAAAGGGTAAACAGCGGGTGGGTCAGACGCGCAACCCAGGCGATCGAGGCCAGCAGGGCGAGACGCATCAGCATAGCGCCCATCAGGCCGAGACGACGCGCGCTGGCCTGCTGATGTTTAGGCAGTTTCGCCACCACCAGCGACAGGAAAATAATATTATCTATACCCAGAACCACTTCGAGGATGGTCAGCGTGCCCAGCGCCAGCCAGGCGTTGGGATCGGTTATCCACTCAAACATGCGTACACTCAATCTTAAACGAAAAGTAAACGGCGATTATACGCATCCGCTTTGATGAACTTACAGTAAAAAATGACGCGCCAGCAGCGGGGCGGTGAAGCTCTTTTTCAGGTAAAAACCGCGCGGCAGCGTCATGACCGGCTCGCCGTGTTCGCCGATGCCTTCGGTCAACGCCCGGCTATTGGCGGCTTTCGGTCGGATCTGCAGCCAGGCGCCGTGGCGCGCGGTAATGCGTTCAACCTGGCCCAGCACGATCATATCCATCAGCTCCTCCCAGTCCTGGCGCAGCATACGATCTTCCTCTTCGCTCGGGCTCCACAGCAGCGGCGCGCCGACGCGACGCTGGGCAAGGGGAATTGCGCGATCGCCCTCTACCGGGATCCACAGCACGCGCGCCAGCTTATGGCGTACGTGGCTCGTCTCCCAGGTCACGCCGCTGTTGCCGGTCAGGGGCGCCACGCAGACAAAGGTGGTTTCCAGCGGTTTGCCCTGTGCGTCGACAGGGATGGTTTTGAGCTCGATGCCGAGATGGGCGAAATCCTGCTCCGCCTTGCTGCCTGCGCTGGCGCCCAGATAGCGCTCCAGCAGCATGCCGACCCAGCCTTTATCGCGTTTCAGATCGGCCGGCATCGGCAGGCCAGCCTGCGCGGCCAGCGTCGCCAGCGTCTGGCCTGCCAGCGCATGGGCGCGCGCCAGCAGAACGGCTTCATTTTCGGGCGGGGCAGGCAGCTGGAACATGACGAATACTCTGTTGGTTAAAAAATAGACAGTTTTTCTTCCGCAAACTTTTCCCACAGCGGCGCCAGGCAGAAGGATGCCGATAATAGCATGATTCCTCATGCTTTTTTAATTGCGCGCCCTGCTGGCCTGCGACGACCGTACAAGGTTATCCCGGACTGACGGCAATAATGAACAGGATCTTCGCCTGAGTTATCCACAGATCGGTGGGATAACCCTGCCAGCCTCCCGCTACTGGTTCCATTTACAGCCTTGACTTTGGCGAAAAAGGCGCTTTTTTATCCAGTGATGAGCAAGTTTACTGCATTGTCTGTGGATAAAAACGACGTCGCTTGATCTTTAACCAGTTAAAACGCTTCCGTGACGTCTACCTTTAATCTGGCCGCTAATGTTCCGAATAAGAGTCGTTTAATGCGCTGTTTTTAAATTGAAATATTCATTTGCTCACAGGCGGGCTCGGTAAGGGGCGCAAAAGTTTCTTCAGCTAATTCCCGTGTTCTGCACAAAGCTATCCACAGAAAACGTGAATAAGATCGCCTCTTTGCCGGCGTAATTGTTTATAACTTGGGGCAATACTGTGAGTTATCCAGGTGCTGTGCCGCGTTCTTCCCGACAATCCAGTGGTTTACCGCCTGTAAGGAGTGTGAAACAATCAGGCTATTCAAATTTAGCTTTGAGGTAGTCCAGTGATCGATGATGATGGCTACCGCCCGAATGTTGGTATCGTAATCTGTAACAGGCAAGGACAAGTGTTGTGGGCCAGGCGCTTTGGACAGCACTCCTGGCAGTTTCCTCAGGGAGGCATCAATCCCGGTGAAACCGCCGAACAGGCGATGTATCGCGAACTGTTCGAAGAAGTGGGTTTACACCGTAAAGATGTTCGAATACTTGCATCTACCCGAAACTGGTTGCGCTACAAATTGCCAAAACGTTTGGTGCGTTGGGACACAAAGCCGGTGTGTATCGGCCAGAAACAAAAGTGGTTTCTTCTGCAGTTGATGAGCAGTGACGCGGATATCAATGTACAACACAGCAGCACGCCAGAGTTCGACGGCTGGCGCTGGGTGAGCTTCTGGTATCCGGTGCGTCAGGTTGTCTCCTTTAAACGCGACGTCTATCGCCGCGTAATGAAGGAATTCGCTGGCGTGGTAATGTCGATGCAGGAGAGTGCGGGGCAGCAGCGCAGCGCGCCAGCCCATCGACGGAAAAGAGGATAGGCCACGCCCTTATGCTCACTCAGTTGCGCGAAATAGTAGAAAAGGTGGCGGGCGCGCCGCGGCTTAACGACGCGCTCGACATCCTGGTCAATGAGATCTGCCTGGCGATGGACACGGAAGTATGCTCCGTTTATCTCGCGGATCACGATCACCATTGCTACTACCTGATGGCGACACGCGGCCTGAAAAAGCCGCGCGGGCGCACCGTCACGCTGGCGTTCGACGAAGGGATCGTGGGCCTGGTGGGACGGCTTGCCGAGCCCATCAACCTTGCGGATGCGCAAAGTCACCCCAGCTTCAAATATATCCCCGCAGTGAAAGAAGAGCGCTATCGCTCCTTCCTTGGCGTGCCGATCATCAGCCGCCGCCAGCTGCTGGGCGTGCTGGTGGTGCAGCAGCGCGAACATCGACAGTTCGACGAGAGCGAAGAGTCTTTCCTGGTCACGCTGGCGACGCAGATGGCGACCCTGCTGTCGCAGTCGCAGCTCGGCCAGCTTTTCGGCCAGTTCCGCCAGACGCGGGTGCGCGCTATCGCCGCCGCGCCGGGCGTCGCCGTCGCACCGGGCTGGGTAGACGAAACGCAGCCGCTGCTGGATCAGGTCTCCGCCGCCTCGACGCTCGACGTGCAGCGCGAACGCGAAAGGCTGGTGCTGGCGATGAGCGAAGCCGCCAGCGAATTTCGCCGCTTCAGTAAACGCTTTGCCGCCGGCGTGCAGAAAGAGAGCGCGGCGATCTTCGATCTTTACTCCCACCTGTTGACCGATGCCCGCCTGAAAAAAGATCTGTTCGACGAGATCGAGCAGGGATCGGTCGCCGAATGGGCGGTCAAAAAGGTTATCGAAAAATTCGCCGCCCAGTTCGCCAGCCTGAGCGACAGCTACCTGCGCGAGCGTGCGGGCGATCTGCGCGTGCTGGGCCAGCGTCTGCTGTTTCATCTCGATGACTCGCTGGTCGGCACCAACGCCTGGCCGGAACGCTTTGTGCTGGTGGCCGACGAGCTCACCGCCACCACGCTGGCGGAGCTGCCGCACGAGCGGCTGGCGGGCATCGTGGTGCGCGACGGCGCCGCTAACTCGCACGCCGCTATCCTGACGCGCGCCATGGGCATTCCCACCGTCATGGGCGCGGATATTCTGCCTGCGCAGCTCAATAAACGACTGCTGATCGTCGACGGCTACCGCGGCGAGCTGTTAATCGATCCCGAGCCGGTGCTGGTGCAGGAGTACCAGCGTCTGATCAGCGAAGAGAACGCGCTGAGCAAAATGGCGGAAGGGGTGGTGGATCAGCCGGGCGAGCTGAAAAGCGGCGAGCGCATTCAGGTGATGCTCAACGCTGGCCTCAGCCCGGAGCATGAGCAGACGCTCGACAGCTGGGTAGACGGCATCGGCCTCTACCGCACCGAAATTCCCTTTATGCTGCAGAACGGCTTCCCGTCCGAAGAGGAGCAGGTGGCGCAGTATCAGGGCATGCTGCAGCTGTTTCACAACAAGCCGGTCACGCTGCGCACGCTCGACGTCGGTGCTGATAAACAGCTTCCCTATATGCCGATCAGCGAAGAGAACCCTTGCCTCGGCTGGCGCGGCATTCGCCTGACGCTCGATCAGCCAGAGATATTTCTGGTGCAGGTGCGCGCCATGCTGCGCGCCAACGCCGCCTCCGGCAACCTCAGCATTCTGCTGCCGATGATCAGCCATATTGACGAGATCGACGACGCGGTGCGGCTTATCCAGCGCGCCGGACGCGAAGTAGAAGAGATGCTGGGCTATGTGATCCCCAAACCGCGCATCGGCGTAATGATCGAAGTGCCGTCGATGCTGTTTATGATCCCGCAGCTGCAGTCGCGCGTCGATTTCGTTTCGGTCGGTACCAACGATCTGACCCAGTATCTGATGGCGGTGGATCGCAACAACACGCGCGTCGCCAACCTCTACGATCCGCTGCATCCCGCGATGCTGCGCGCGCTGCAGGCGATCGCCACCGAAGCCCGTCTGGCGAATCTTGAACTCTGCCTTTGTGGTGAAATGGCGGGCGATCCGATGTGCGTTGCGCTGCTGGTGGGGCTTGGCTATCACCATCTCAGCATGAACGGCAAGAACGTGCCGCGCGTAAAATATCTGCTGCGCCATCTGGATAAAGAAGAGACGCAAAAGCTAAGCGAGCAGGGCCTGAGCGCGCACACCGCGTCGGAGGTCCGCCATCTGGTCGCCGTCTTTATGGAGCGGCGCGGGCTGGGCGGCCTGATCCGCGGCGGGCGCTAAGCGTTATCCTCGTTTACATTTACGCTGCTCTGTAAAAAACCAGGCTGTGCTATCATGCGCAGCCTTTAACATATCCGCCTGGCGCCCCTTTTTCAGGGCAGAAAATTGAATGGTGAATGATGAATAACGGCTATATCGCATTTCCGCAGTTCGATCCGGTGATCTTCTCTATCGGACCGGTTTCGCTGCACTGGTACGGACTGATGTACCTCGTCGGCTTTGTTTTTGCCATGTGGCTGGCGGTGCGCCGCGCCAACAAACCCGGTAGCGGCTGGAAAAAAGAGGAGGTTGAAAACCTGCTCTATGCTGGCTTCCTCGGCGTCTTCCTCGGCGGCCGCATCGGCTACGTGCTCTTCTATAACCTGCCGCTGTTTCTCGACAACCCGCTCTATCTGTTTAAAGTCTGGGATGGCGGCATGTCGTTCCACGGCGGCCTGATCGGCGTTATCGTGGTGATGCTGATCTTCGCGCGCCGCACCAGACGCACCTTTTTCCAGGTCTCTGACTTTATCGCGCCGCTGATCCCGTTCGGCCTCGGCGCAGGCCGTCTCGGCAACTTTATCAACGGCGAGCTGTGGGGCCGCGTGGCGCCTGATTTCAAATATGCCATGCTCTTCCCCGGCTCGCGCAGCGAAGATGTGGCGCTGGCGGCGAATAACCCGCGCTATCAGGAGCTGCTGAACACCTACGGCGTACTGCCGCGTCATCCCTCCCAGCTCTATGAGCTGATGCTGGAGGGCGTGGTGCTGTTTATTATCCTTAACCTGTTTATTCGCAAACCGCGTCCAATGGGCAGCGTCTCCGGCCTGTTCCTCATCGGCTACGGCGCGTTTCGCATTATCGTTGAATTCTTCCGTCAGCCGGATGCGCAGCTCGGCCTGTTCGAGGGCGGCGTCAGTATGGGGCAGATCCTCTCCATTCCGATGATCCTGGCGGGCATTATCATGATGGTCTGGGCGTATCGTCGTCGCCCGCAGCAACACACTCGAGAGGTAAAATGAAACAGTATCTGGACCTGATGCAACACGTGCTGAACCACGGCACGCCGAAATCTGACCGTACCGGCACCGGCACGCTGTCGATTTTTGGCCACCAGATGCGTTTCAACCTGCAGGATGGTTTTCCGCTGGTGACCACGAAAAAAGTGCATCTGCGCTCCATCATTCACGAGCTGCTGTGGTTTCTGAAAGGGGAGACCAATATCCGCTACCTGAAAGAGAACAAGGTCACTATCTGGGACGAGTGGGCGGATGAAAACGGCGATCTTGGGCCGGTTTACGGCAAACAGTGGCGCAGCTGGGGCAGCGCGCGCGGCGAAGAGATCGACCAGATTGCGAAGGTTATCGAACAGCTGAAGCGCGATCCCGACTCACGCCGCATTATCGTTTCGGCGTGGAACGTCGGCGAGCTGGACGAGATGGCGCTGGCGCCGTGCCACGCCTTCTTCCAGTTCTATGTGGCAGACGGCAAACTCTCCTGCCAGCTCTACCAGCGCTCCTGCGATATCTTCCTTGGCCTGCCGTTCAATATCGCCAGCTATGCGCTGCTGGTGCATATGGTGGCGCAGCAGTGCGACCTGCAGGTCGGGGATTTCGTCTGGACCGGCGGCGACACGCACCTCTACAGCAACCATCTGGAGCAGGCGCGTCTGCAGCTGACGCGCGAGCCGCGCGCGCTGCCTACGCTGGTGATTAAGCGCAAGCCCGACTCCATCTTTGACTATCGCTTCGAGGATTTCGAAATCGAAGGCTACGATCCCCATCCGGCCATTAAGGCGCCGGTCGCGGTGTAACCTTCCGATCTGCGCTAACCACGCCCCGGCGAAGCCCTGCTCGCCGGGGCTTTTTTTATCCAGCTTTTGCGCCTTCTGCCGCATTTCTTTGCGGCTCGCTGCAACACGCGCGTTTTTGCGGGAAAGCGGCACGCATGCCTGGCCAGCGCCGCTGGCGACGGTGCGCGCGGCGCGGCAGAGTAGCGCCATGAAAACAGAGAAAGGCTTTACGCTGGCGGAACTGCTGTTCGTGCTGGTTATCGTCGGCATCCTCAGCCTCGGCGCGCTGCAGGGCTGGCAGCGCTGGCAGCAGCGACAGCAGCTGCGCGAAACTGCGCAACAGCTGCAGGGCTTTTTACAGCGGCTGCGCGCCCAGGCCAACTGGCAAAACCAGGATCGCGCGCTCTGGCTGATACCGGGCGAGCGCGGCTGTCTGGGCAGCGGCCCGAAGCCCGACGGCGGCTGCGCGCGCAGCGGGCGGCTGCGGTTCGTCGCGCCCTATGCTGGCGTGCAGATGCTGAGCCTGCGCGGCGAGCCGGGCTTTTATGGCCGCCGCAATATGGCGAAGGCGGGCAGCCTCGAGTTCGGCAACGCCAGCGGCAGGCTGCGGCTGATCATCTCCGCCCGCGCCCGCATTCGTCTCTGCCAGCCGGAGGAGCAGGGATGCGACTGAAGATGGCGGGATTCAGCCTGCTGGAGATGCTGGTGGCGATGGCCGTTAGCGCCGTGCTGATGCTGAGCGCGGGACGCTTTTTACCGCTGCTGATCGGCGAGAGCCTGCGCCTTCAGCAGCGCGTTCAGCTGCGGGAAGATCTGCAGCAGCTGATGCAGACGCTGGAAAAAGCGGTGCGCCGTGCTGGCTACTGCAATGGCGAGTGCGGCGGGACGGCGCTCAGCCTCTCCGCCAGCTGCCTGCTGCTGCGCTGGGATGACAACAGCAACGGGAAATGGGAAGGCGTGGGCCACAGCGAAAGCGACTACTACGGCTTTCGGCTGCGGCAAAAGCAGCTGGAAACCCAGCGCGGCGTGGACGGCTGCGGCGGCACCGGCTGGGAACGCCTGACCGATCCCGCCTTTCTCACTATTGAGCAGTTCAGCGTTGAACGCGCGGGCGCGCTGATTAAGCTGCAACTGACCGGTCGCGCCGGTCGCTGGCTGGAAACGCTGGAGAGCTGGATCGAGGGCGAAAATCTGTGAATCAACAGGGTAACAGCGCGCTGGGCATAGTGCTGACGATCCTGCTGGCAGGCAGCCTGACGCTGCACGCCAGCCGGGAGCGACTGGAGCAGGGCATGTCGCTGGTAGCCGACGAGCGGCAGCACTATCGCGATTTCTGGGCGGCGCAGTCGGCGCTGCAGTGGGGGCTGACGCTGAGTTGGAGGACGCAGGGCTGCCAGCAGGCGCCGGAGCAGGGCTGGCAAAGCTGTTTGCAGAGGGTAAGCGATGAGCGAGCGTTACTTACAGGCCGCGCGGCGGCGAGCGAACTGGCGCTGCGGCGCTGGGTGGCGAGGGATGGCGAGCGGATCAGGCCGCTGCCGCACGGCTGGATCGACTACTGCCCGCTGGCAGCGGCGCGCTGCCTGTAGGCAACGCGGGTTCAGCCTGCCGGAAGCGCTGTTCGCGCTGCTGCTGCTGGCGACAAGCGTCAGCGCGCTGCTGCACTATCACCGTGCCCTGACGCAGGGCTTTGACCAGCAGTGGCAGCAGCGCGTGGCGGTGCGCGTCGCCGCGCAGCGTCTGATGGGCCACGAGGTCGCAGGCTGGCGCAGCTCGCTCCAGCGCAGCGGCGCGCTCTCGACCTGCATGCTGGAGCGCGCCGAGGTCAGCGGGCCGTACGCGGTGCGCGCCAGGCTAACCCGTTTACGTTGCTGAGAGGCAAAAGCGCCCCCGCGCTATGGGCAACCCCGGCGATACGCGGTAGAGTGACCAGTCTGCCGCTTTGCCGCGCCAGACAGTGTCACCACAGGAGTTTGCATGTTTCACGTTTATCACTCAAACCAGCTCGATGTTCTGAAGATTCTCGCGGCAGCGGTGATTGAACATGACCCCCTTAGCGATCCCTTCGCCGCTGAAACCGTGCTGGTGCAGAGTCCCGGCATGGCGCAGTGGCTGCAGATGGAGCTGGCGCACACCTTCGGCATCGCCGCCAATATCGACTTTCCGCTTCCTGCCTCCTTTATCTGGGATATGTTTGTGCGCGTGCTGCCGGATATTCCTGCCGAAAGCGCCTTTACCAAAGCCAGCATGAGCTGGAAGCTGATGCACCGCCTGCCGGCGTTACTGACCGAGGAGGCCTTTGTCTCGCTGCGCCACTATCTGCATGACGACAGCGACAAGCGCAAGCTGTTCCAGCTCTGCTCACGCGTCGCCGATCTCTTCGACCAGTATCTGGTCTATCGCGCCGACTGGCTGAACCGCTGGGAGCAGGGCGGGCTGGTTGAGGGGCTGGGGGAGGCGCAGCTGTGGCAGTCGGCGCTGTGGCGCGATCTGGTGGCCTACACCGAGGCGCTGGGACAGCCGAAATGGCACCGCGCCAGTCTCTATGCGCGCTTTATTCAGACGCTGGAGCGAGCCGAGCATGCGCCGCCTGGCCTGCCGAAGCGCGTCTTTATCTGCGGCATCTCCGCCTTGCCGCCGGTCTATCTCCAGGCGCTGCAGGCGCTGGGCCGCCATATTGATATTCATCTGCTGTTTACCAATCCCTGCCGCGATTACTGGGGCGATATTCAGGACTACGCCTTCCTGGCGAAGCTGCAGAGCCGCCAGCGCCGTCGTCTCGACAGCGAAGAGGCGCGCGATCTTTTCAGCGATCCGCTCGACGCGCCCGCGCGTTTCAACGCCGAAGGGGAACAGCAGCTCAGCAACCCGCTGCTCGCCTCCTGGGGCAAGCTGGGCCGCGACAACCTGTTCCTGCTGAGTCAGATGGACGAGGCGGATGACGTTGACGCCTTCGTCGAGGTCGAGGAAGACAACCTGCTGCACGCCATGCAGCATGACCTGCTGCATCTGCAGGATAACGCGGTGCTGGGGCTGAACGCGGAAGAGCTCGCCTGGAGCGGCAGCAAGCGCCTGCTCGATCCTGACGATCGGTCGATTAGCGTGCAGATCTGCCACAGCGCCCAGCGCGAGGTGGAGGTCCTGCAGGATCATCTGCTGGCGATGATGGAGGCGGATCCTGGCCTCAAACCGCGCGATGTTATCGTGATGGTGGCTGATATCGACAGCTATGCGCCTTTTATTCAGGCGGTCTTCGCTAATGCGCCCGCCGATCGCTACCTGCCATTCTCTATTTCCGATCGCCGCGCCAGCCAGGCGCATCCGGCGATCTTCGCCTTTCTCAGCCTGCTGGCGCTGCCGGACAGCCGCTTTGCGGCGGAAGATGTGCTGGCGCTGCTGGAGGTGCCGGCGCTGGCGAACCGTTTTTCGGTGGATGAGAGCGGTCTGCGCCTGCTGCGCCGCTGGGTAGATGAGTCGGGCGTGCGCTGGGGGCTGGACGACGACAGCGCCGAAGCGCTGGCGCTGCCGGTCACCGGCCAGCACACCTGGCGTTTCGGCCTGGAGCGCATGCTGCTGGGCTATGCAATGGAGAGCCATCACGGCGACTGGCAGGGCATTCTGCCCTACGATGAGTCGAGCGGCCTGGTCGGCGAGCTGGCCGGCCACCTGGCGGAGCTGCTGATGCGGCTGAACCACTGGCGCGCGCGGCTCAGCGAATCCCGCCCGCTGGAGGGCTGGCTGCCGCTTTGTCGGGAAATGATCAACGACTTCTTCCACGGCGACGCCGAAGCGGAAGCCGCGCTGCTGCTGGTTGAAGAGCAGTGGAAACAGCTGATTGAATATGGCCAGGCGGCGCGCTATGAAGCGGCTATTCCGGTGACGCTGCTGCGCGACGATCTGCGCGCGCGTCTCGACCAGCAGCGTATCAGCCAGCGCTTTCTCGCCGGTCAGATTAACTTCTGCACGCTGATGCCGATGCGCTCGATTCCCTTCCGCGTGGTCTGCCTGCTTGGCATGAACGACGGCGTCTATCCCCGTACGCTGCCGGCGCCGGGCTTCGACCTGATGCAGCATCAGACGCGCAAAGGCGATCGTAGCCGCCGCGACGACGACCGCTACCTCTTTCTTGAGGCGCTGCTTTCGGCGCAGGATCGGCTCTATATCAGCTATATCGGCCGCGCAATTCAGGATAATACGGAACGCTATCCCTCGGTGCTGGTCACAGAGCTGCTGGATTACATCGGCCAGAGCTTCTGCTTGCCTGGCGACGAGGCGAAGGAGTTGGACGAGAGCGCGCAGCGCGTACAGCACCATATTCAGCATCTGCACAGCCGCATGCCGTTCGCCGCCGAGAATTTTCATCCGCAGTCGCGCTGCCACAGCTTTGCACGCGAATGGCTGCCCGCTGCCCAGGGGAAAGGCGAGGCGCAGCCCGACTTTGTGCAGCCGCTGCCGCTGCCGGAGATCGAATCGGTCTCCTGTGAGCAGTTCCTGCGCTTCTGGCGGCATCCGGTGCGCGCCTGGTTCCACCAGCGGCTCGGCGTCGCTTTCTGGCTGGAAGAGACGGAGCTGTCGGACAACGAGCCTTTCGCGCTCGACAGCCTGGAGCGCTACCAGATCAACGCCGAGCTGCTGAACGCGCTGGTGGAGGGCGAAGATACGCAGCGTCTTTACGCGCTGCATCGCGCGGCGGGCAACCTGCCTTATGGCGCGTTCGGCGAGCTGTTCTGGCAGGCGCAGCAGGAGGAGATGCAGGAGGTGGCGGCGGCGGTCATCGAGCAGCGCAGCGAAGGTGACAGCTGGGAAGTCACGCTGCCGCTCGGCGGCGTCACGCTGACCGGCTGGCTGACGCAGGTCCAGCGCGACGGCCTGCTGCGCTGGCGTCCTGGGGTGCTGAACATGAACGACGGCCTGCTGCTCTGGCTGGAGCACCTTATCTACTGTGCGCTGGGCGGCGACGGGGAAAGCCGCATGATGGGCAGAGAAAAGAGCCGCTGGCGCTTTGCGGCGGTGGCGCAGCCAGAGGCGGAGGCGATGCTGACGCGCTATATGCAGGGCTATCAGCAAGGCATGTCGCAGCCGCTGATGCTGCTCAACAAGAGCGGTGGCGCCTGGCTGACGGCGAGTTACGACAAGAAAACGCAGCAGCTGCTGCTGGACGAAGCGACCCAGGTCAAGGCGCGCAACCGCCTGCTGCAGGCCTGGACGGGCGGCTATCAGCAGGAAGGCGAGGGCGGCGATCCCTACCTGCAGCGGCTCTGTCGCGTATTGAACGAGGCGCAGATCGCGCAAATTGCCGAAGCTGCGCAGCGCTGGTATCTGCCGGTGTTGCAGGCTCACCTGGATGATGAATAGCAAGCGGCGCGACGAGCTCTGACACCTCGACGCCGGATAACAAGGTCTGTCAGTTTGCACCATTTTCGGCTGCGCCTGCCTGGCAGCGCAGTTTCAAGGGTAACAGAAGGGGTTTACATGCGTAGATACGCTCGCTGGATAGCGGCGCTGATGTTGAGCCTGGCGGCCTGCGCCACGCTGGCGCAAGCCGCGACGGGCTGGACGCCGGTCAATGAAACCATTCGCAAAAGCGAAAACGATCCGCGCCAGTATCAGGCCGTCCGGCTCGATAACGGCCTGACCGTGCTGCTGGTTTCCGACGCGCAGGCGCCGAAGTCGCTGGCGGCGCTGACGCTGCCTATCGGCTCGCTGGACGATCCGGATCGACAGCTCGGGCTGGCGCACTTCCTTGAGCACATGGTGCTGATGGGGTCGCAGCGCTATCCGCAGCCGGACAATCTGGCGGAGTTCCTGAAAAAGCATGGCGGCAGCCATAACGCCAGCACCGCCGCCTACCGCACCGCCTTCTACCTTGAGGTGGAAAACGATGCGCTGGAGCCGGCGGTGGACCGCATGGCGGATGCCATTGCCGCGCCGCTGCTCGATCCGGTCAACGCCGATCGCGAACGCAACGCCGTCAACGCAGAGCTGACGATGGCGCGCTCGCGCGACGGTCTGCGTATGGCGCAGGTTGGCGCAGAGACGCTCAATCCGGCCCACCCCGGCTCGCGCTTTTCCGGCGGCAACCTCGACACGCTGAAGGATAAGCCTGACAGCAAACTGCTCGACGCGCTGTCGGCGTTCTACCATACCCATTACTCCGCCAACCTGATGAAGGCGGTGCTCTACAGTAATAAACCGCTGCCGGAGATGGCGCAGATCGCCGCCAACACTTTTGGCCGCATCGCCAATCACAACGCGACGGTACCCGCTATCGACGTGCCTGTGGTGACCGAGGCGCAGCAGGGCATTATTATCCACTACGTTCCGGCGCAGTCGCGCAAGCAGCTGAAGATCGAGTTCCGCATCGCCAATAACAGCGATCGCTTCCGCAGCAAAACCGATACGCTGATCGGCTATCTGATCGGCAACCGCAGCAAAAACACCCTGGCCGACTGGCTGCAAAAGCGTGGGCTGGCTGACGGCGTCAATGCCGGTGCCGATCCGATGAGCGAACGCAGCAGCGGCGTCTTCGCCATTACCGCCTCGCTCACCGACAAAGGGCTGGCGCAGCGCGATGAGGTGGTGGCGGCGATTTTCAGCTACATCGCCATGCTGCGCGAGCAGGGCATCGACAAGCGCTACTTTGACGAAGTTTCGCACGTGCTGGCGCTCGATTTTCGCTATCCCTCGCTGACGCGCGATATGGATTACATTGAGTGGCTGGCGGACACCATGCTGCGCGTGCCGGTGGAGCATACGCTGGATGCGCCTTATCTGGCTGACGACTATGACGCCGCTGCCATTAAAGCGCGCCTCGACGAGATGACGCCGCAGCAGGCGCGCATCTGGTATATCAGCCCGCAGGAGCCGCACAACAAAGAGGCCTACTTCGTTAACGCGCCCTATCAGGTCGATCGCATTAGCGACCAGACCTTCGCCGACTGGCGTCAGCGCGCCAGCCAGATCCAGCTCTCGATGCCGACGCTGAATCCCTATATTCCTGACGATTTCACCCTGATCCCGCAGGATGGCAAAAGCTACAGCCATCCGGTCGCGCTGCCCAACGACTTCGGCATGCCGATCTACTGGATGCCGAGCCGTTTTTACGCCAGCGAGCCGAAAGCCTCGGTGACGCTGGCGCTGCGTAACCAGCACGCCATCAGCGACGCGCGCCAGCAGGTGCTGTTCGGCCTCAACGACTATCTCTCCAGCCTGGCGCTGGATGAGCTTAACTCGCAGGCGTCGGTCGGCGGTATCAGCTTCTCTACCAGCGAAAACGACGGGCTGGTCTTCAGCGCCAGCGGCTTTACCCAGCGGCTGCCGACGCTGCTGAAAAAGCTGGTGGAAGGCTATGCCACCTTTCAGCCTACGCCGCAGCAGCTGGAGCAGGCGAAATCCTGGTATCTCGATCAGCTTGACGCGGCGGACAAGGGCAAGGCGTTCGAGCTGGCGATCCAGCCGATGCAGATGCTGTCGCAGCTCCCCTATACGCAGCGCGAGACGCGCCGCGCGCTGGTGAAGGCGATCGCCCTCGACGAGGTGGTGGCGTATCGCGACAATTTGATCCATCATGCGACGCCTGAACTGCTGGCGGTGGGCAACCTCAGCGCTGAAAGCGTGACCCAGCTTGGCCGCGAGCTGAAGCAGCAGATGCAGACGCAGGGCACGCAGCTCTGGCGCAGCAACTACGTCTCTTTCGCTAAGCCGGTAAAAGCCAACCTGCAAAAAGCGGGCAGCAGCACCGATTCGGCGCTGGCGGCGCTCTATGTGCCGCTCGGCTACGACGAGTATCAGGGCATGGCGAACAGTTCGATGCTGAGCCAGATCGTGCAGCCCTGGTTCTACAACCAGCTGCGCACCGAAGAGCAGCTGGGCTATGCGGTTTTCGCTTTCCAGATGCCGATCGGCCGTCAGTGGGGCATCGGCTTCCTGCTGCAGAGCAACAGCAAGCAGCCCGCTTATCTGCTGCAGCGCTACCAGGCTTTCTACCCGCAGGCGGAGAAGCGGCTGCGCGCCATGCCGCAGAGCGACTTCGCGCAGTATCAGCAGGCGATGATCAATCAGCTGAAGCAGCGGCCGCAGACCCTTGACGAAGAGGCGTCGCGCTATAGCCGCGACTTCGATCGCCAGAATTACGCCTTCGATACGCGGCAGAAGGTTATCGCGCAGATCCAGCAGCTGACGCCGGACGCGCTGGCGGACTTCTTCCATCGCGCCGTACTGCAGAAAGAGGGGATGGCGATGACGTCGCAGATTGCCGGCAACAGCACAGATAAAGCGGCTTTTGCCCAACTGCCCGGCTGGAAAACCTGGAATGAGGTGGCGAAACTGCAGCAGTCGCTACCGGTTAAGAGTGAGACGCAATGAGTTACCCTGAATCGCTGAATCCGTTGACGCTGCCGCTGCGCGGTGAGCGTCTGATCGAGGCTTCGGCGGGCACCGGCAAAACCTTTACCATCGGCGTGCTCTACCTGCGCCTGCTGTTAGGGTTAGGCGGCGAAAACAGCTACAGCCGTCCGCTGTCGGTGGAAGAGATACTGGTGGTGACCTTTACCGAGGCCGCCACCGCTGAGCTGCGCGGGCGCATCCGCGAAAATATTCACGAGCTGCGCCTGGCCTGCGTGCGCGGCGCGAGCGGCAACCCGATGCTGGCGCTTCTGCTGGAGCAGATTGACGATCTCGCGCAGGCCGCTGCGCTGCTGCTGGCGGCGGAGCGTCAGATGGATGAAGCGGCGATCTTCACCATTCACGGCTTCTGCCAGCGCATGCTTAACCTGAACGCCTTCGAGTCCGGCATGCTGTTCGAGCAGGAGCTGATAGAGGATGAGGCGGCGCTGTTTAAGCAGGCGACGGCGGATTTCTGGCGACGCCACTGCTATCCGCTGACGCTGGATGTGGCGCGCGCCATCGTCGCCGAGTGGAACGGGCCAGAGAGTTTGCTGACGACGCTGCGGCCCTGGCTGCAGGGCGAATCGCCGCGGCTGAAACGGCCGCCAACCGACGAGGAAACCCTGGCGACGCGCCACGCCGCCAACCTGGCGCGCATCAGCGAGATGAAGCGCCAGTGGCAGGCGGTGAGTGACGAAGTTGAAGGCATCGTCAGCCAGTCCGGCGTGGATAAGCGCAGCTACAGCAGCAAATATCTGCCGCTCTGGGTAGCGAAAGTCACCCAGTGGGCCAACAGCGAAACAACCGACTATCTCTTCCCGAAAGAGCTGGAGCGTTTCGCCCAGCCTGTACTGGTGGAGAAGACCAAAAAAGGGGAGCCGCCGCAGCATCCGCTGTTCCAGGCGGTAGAGGCGTTTCTTGCCGAGCCGCTGTCGCTGCGCGATCTGGTTATCGCCCGCGCGCTGGTGGAAGTGCGCGACGCCGTGCGTAAAGAGAAGCGCCTGCGCGCGCTACTTGGCTTCGACGATCTGCTGAGCCGTCTCGACGAGGCGCTGCAGCAGCCGGGCGGCGCGCTGCTGGCCGACACCATCCGCGCCCGCTATCCGGTGGCGCTGATTGACGAATTTCAGGATACCGATCCGCAGCAGTATCGTATTTTCCGCACGCTCTATCTTCATCAGCCCGAGCTGGCGCTGCTGCTGATCGGCGACCCCAAGCAGGCGATCTACGCCTTTCGCGGCGCCGATATCTTTACCTATCTGCGCGCCCGCAGCGAGGTCGCCGCGCACTATACGCTCGATACCAACTGGCGATCGTCGCCGGGCATGGTGCAGAGCGTCAACCGTCTTTTTGCTCGTATGGATTCGCCTTTTCTTTTCGAGGCGATTCCGTTTCTGCCGGTGCATCCCGCCGCGCCGAATCAGCCGCTGGCGCTGGTGAAAGATGCGCAGCCGCAGCCGGCGCTGCGCTTCTGGCTGCAGCCCGGCGACGGGGTCGGCGTCAGCGACTATCAGCAGTTTATGGCGCAGCAGTGCGCCGCCGATATCAGCCGCTGGCTGGTCGCCGGACAGCAGGGCCGGGCGCTGCTGGGCAAAGGCGATAGCCTGCGGCCGGTGCAGGCGTCCGATATTACCGTGCTGGTGCGCAGCCGCAACGAGGCGGGGCTGATCCGCGACGCGCTGAACGGGCTGTCGATTCCGTCGGTCTACCTCTCTAACCGCGACAGCGTCTATACCACGCCCGAAGCGCGCGAGCTGCTGTGGCTGCTGCAGGCGGTGCAGGCGCCGGAGCAGGAGCGTCTGCTGCGCAGCGCGCTGGCCACCTCCATCTTCGCTATCGACGCCGCTTCGCTGGACAGGCTGAGCCAGAACGAGCGCGAGTGGGATGCGCTGGTGGAGCAGTTCGCCGGCTGGCAGCAGCTCTGGCACCAGCGCGGCGTGTTGCCGATGCTGCGCGACGTCATGAATCAGCGGCAGCTGGCGGAAAATATGCTCGCCTCGGAGAATGGCGAGCGCAGGCTCACCGACCTGATGCATCTGGGTGAGCTGCTGCAGGAGGCGTCGACCCACCTCGACAGCCCGCATGCGCTGGTGCGCTTTCTCGCCCAGCAGATCGCCCGGCCCAATAGCCAGTCGGCGGAGCAGCAGCTGCGGCTCGAGAGCGATCGCCACCTGGTGCAGATCGTCACTATCCACAAATCCAAAGGCTTGCAGTATCCGCTGGTGTGGCTGCCTTTCGCCGCCGGCTTTCGCGAGGCGGCCAGCGCGCTCTATCACGATCGGGAGAGCTTCGCGACGCTGCTCGACGTGCAGGGCGACGAAGAGAGCATGACGCTGGCCGAGCAGGAGCGCCTGGCGGAAGATCTGCGCCTGCTCTACGTCGCCTTAACGCGCTCGGTGTTTCACTGTAGCGTCGGCATTGCGCCGCTGTTTAAGGGCGCGCGCAAAAAAGAGGGCGACAGCGACCTGCACAAGAGCGCGCTGGGCTATCTGGTGCAGCAGGGCGAGAGCGGCGACGCCGATCGCCTGCGCGCCTGTCTGGCGACGCTGGCGGATGCGGACACCGAAGTGCTGCGCGACGATCTTATTCCTGGCGAAAACTGGCGCGAACAGGCGCAGTCCGACGATGCGCTCAGCAGTCGTCAGGTGACGCGCGACCTGCGCGACGCCTGGCGCGTCACCAGCTACTCCGGGCTGCAGCAGCACAGCAGTTCGCCGCTGCTGGAGGCGATGCCCACCTTTGATATCGACGCGGCGGGCGAAGAGGGCGGCGAGGCGGAGAGCGCCCTGACGCCGCATCACTTTCCGCGCGGCGCGGCGCCGGGCACTTTCCTGCACGGCCTGTTTGAATCGATCGATTTTACCCGGCCGCCAGACAGGGCACTGCTGGAAACAGCGCTGGAGCAGAACGGCTATCCGCCGCACTGGCTGCCGGTGCTGGAGGCCTGGATCGCGCGCGTGCTGCATACGCCGCTTAATCGCGACGGCCTGACGCTGGGCGCGCTGCAGAACCAGGACAGGCTGGTGGAGATGGCCTTTTATCTGCCGCTGGAGCGCATGCTGAACGCGTCGGAGCTGGATGCGCTGATGCGCCAGCACGATGCGCTGTCGGCGCGCGCGCCGAAGCTGGAGTTCCACCAGGTGCAGGGCATGCTGAAGGGCTTTATCGACCTGGTGTTTCGCTGGAACGGTCAATATTATCTGCTGGACTACAAATCCAACTGGCTCGGCGACAGCGAAGCGGCCTATACCCCAGAGGCGATGGCGCAGGCGATGGTGGATCACCGCTACGATTTGCAGTACCAGCTCTACACGCTGGCGCTGCACCGCTATCTGCAGCATCGCCTGCCCGATTATGATTACCAGCGCCACTTTGGCGGCGTGTTTTATCTGTTTTTACGCGGTGTCGATGGCAGTTCGCCGCAAAACGGCATCTTTACCGCGCGTCCGTCGGCCGCCTTCGTCGCCGGACTGGACGCGCTGTTTCGTCGCCCGAAAGAGGAGGAAGTATGACGGAAATTGTGTCATTGCTCGATCAGGCGGTAGAGAAACGTCTGCTACGGTCGCTCGATCTTCAGTTCGCGCGGCTGCTGGCCGACGCCTCGCAGCCGGCATGGCTGCTGGCGGCCGCCTGCGTCAGCGCCGAAGCGGGCGATGGTCACGTCTGCCTGCCGCTGGCGCACCTGACGCCCGATACGCTGTTCGCCGGACGTCATCCTGAACTGGCGCAGGCGCTATGGCGCGCTGCAGGCGCGCCGTCATGCTGGAAAACGGCGCTCGCCGGCTGGCCTGCGCTGAGCGACGGCGGCATCGCCACGCCGCTGGTGCTCAATCATGAGCGGCTCTACCTGCATCGTCTGTGGCAAAGCGAAGGTCGGGTGGCGCACTTTTTCACCCGGCAGGCGGAGATGGCGGAGATGGATATCGCCGCCGCGCAGGGCGTGCTGAGCGCGCTGTTCGGCGATCGGCCTGACGACTGGCAAAAAATCGCCGCCGCCGTGGCGCTGACGCGCAAAACCGCCGTGATTTCCGGCGGCCCCGGCACCGGCAAAACCACCACCGTGGCGAAGCTGCTGGCGGCGTTGATCCGCCTCAGCCGCAGCAATCTGCGCATCCAGCTGGCGGCGCCGACCGGCAAAGCGGCGGCGCGCCTTACCGAATCGCTCGGCCAGGCGCTGCAGGCGCTGTCGGTCAGCGACGAGGAGCGGGCGCGTTTTCCCAGCGAAGCGACCACGCTGCACCGTCTGCTGGGCGCGCAGCCCGATACGCAGCGGCTGCGCTATCACGCCGCCAACCGGCTTCATCTCGACGTGCTGGTGGTGGACGAGGCCTCGATGGTTGATCTTCCGATGATGGCGAAGCTGATCGCCGCGCTGCCCGACCATGCGCGCGTGATTTTCCTCGGCGATCGCGATCAGCTGGCGTCGGTGGAAGCAGGCGCGGTGCTGGGCGATATCTGCCGCTGCGCGGAGACGGGCTACAGCCTGTCGCGCGCGCAGCAGCTTGCGGCGCTGACCCAGTGCGCCCTCGACGGCGCGGATGACGCGGGCGCCCCCGACGTGCGCGACAGCATCTGCCTGCTGCGCAAAAGCTACCGCTTTGATGCGACGTCGGGCATCGGCCAGCTGGCGCGGGCGGTCAACCTTGGCGACGCGCGCGCCGTTGAGTCGGTGATTAACGCCGCCTTTGAGGATATCGATTTCCAGGCGCTACAGAGCGGCGAGGCCTATCAGGCGATGCTCGACGCCGTGGCGGAAGGCTACCGGCCTTTCCTGAAGCTAGTGCAGTCGCGCGCGCCGGTGGAGGAGATTCTGCTGGCCTTTAGCCGCTATCAGCTGCTTTGCGCCCTGCGCGACGGGCCGTTTGGCGTGCAGGGGCTGAACCAGCGCATCGAGCAGCGCCTGGTGCAGCTACAGCGCATCCGGCGACCGGCGATAGGCAGCCGCTGGTATGCGGGACGGCCGGTGATGGTGACGCGCAACGACAGCGCGCTGGGGCTGTTCAACGGCGATATCGGCATTACCCTGCGCGATGCGGAAAATCAGCTGAAGGTTTTTTTCCCGCTGCCGGACGGATCGGTGAAGGCGGTGCAGCCGAGCCGCCTGCCGCCGCACGATACCGCCTGGGCGATGACGGTGCATAAGTCGCAGGGTTCGGAGTTTGAGCATACCGCGCTGGTGATGCCAGCTCAGTTCTCGCCGGTGCTGACGCGCGAGCTGGTCTACACCGCTATTACCCGCGCGCGCAAACGGCTGACGCTCTACAGCGAACCCGCGGTGTTTCAGCGCGCGGTGCAGCTGCAAACCCAGCGCCGCAGCGGGCTGGTGGAAAGGCTAAGTCTGGTATAAAGGACGCATCAGGGGCGAACGCGGGCGGCATGGGCCGTTACGCAAAGTCGCTTGCGCATCCTTGCCCGCTCGGCCTGCGCCAATACGCACCTCATCCCTGAGGTGCGCCCGTTAACGGGCCAACGCGCCGCGTTGTTCAAAAACGCTCCCGGCGTTTTTGTCCCTGGCGCAGGACGCTTTGCTCCACGGCCCATGCCGCCCGCGCATCAGCGACGGTGCCGTCTGAAAGTTGAGCCGGCTGGCCTGACTCAGGTCAGGTCCGCCATCAGCACCTTTGAGCGCCGCTGGTAGTTATACATCTGCTTTTTACTCTCCGGCAGCGACTCGATATCCACCGGCGTAAAGCCGCGCTCCTGAAACCAGTGAATGCTGCGCGTCGTCAGCACGAACAGCTTCTCCAGCCCCATCTGCCGCGCCTGAAGCGCGACGCGCTGCAGCAGCATCTCGCCGCGCGACGAGCTGCGGTAGTCGGGATGCACCGCCACGCAGGCCATCTCGCCGATCTTCTCATCCATAAAGGGGTAGAGCGCCGCGCAGGCGATGGTCAGGTTGTCGCGAATAATAATGGTGAACTTGTCGATCTCCATCTCCAGCTGCTCGCGCGAGCGGCGCACCAGGATACCCTGCTGCTCCAGCGGGCGAATAAGCTCCAGGATGCCGCCGATATCGTTAATGGTGGCGCGGCGGATCTGCTCGCTCGACTCCATCACGATCTGCGTGCCGATACCGTCGCGTGAGAAGAGCTCCTGCAACAGCGCGCCATCTTCCTGATAGCTAATCAGATGGCTGCGGCGCACGCCGCTGCGGCAGGCTTTCACCGCGCCGCGCAGGAAGCGCACCGTGCCGGAAAGGTAGTCGCCGTCGCTCTCCATCTCGTCGATGCGCGCCTGCGCGTCGTTCGGGAACAGTTCGGAGATAATGGTGCCGTCGCGGCGGGTCACACCCTGCTCGGAGCAGAAGCCGATCATCTTCTCCGCCTTCAGCTTAATCGCCAGCTGGGTGGCGACCTCTTCCGACGTCAGGTTGAAACTCTCACCGGTCACGGAGACCGCCACCGGGCCGAGCAGCACAATCGCGTCGTTATCCAGCTGCCGATGAATCGCCTCTTCGTCGATGCGGCGAATGCGCCCGCTGTGGCAATAATCGACGCCGTCGTCCACGCCCAGCGGCTGCGCGATAATAAAGTTGCCGCTGACCACGTTGATGTGCGCGCCCTGCAGCGGCGTGTTGTTCAGGCTCATTGAAAGTCGCGCCGTGATGTCGAGCTGCAGCCGTCCCGCCGCCTGCTTCACCAGCTCCAGCGACTGCGCGTCGGTCACGCGGGTGTATTTGTGATAAACCGGCTCGAGCTGGTTCGCCGCCAGGCTGGCGTCGATCTGCGGACGCGCGCCATAGACCACCACCAGACGAATGCCGAGGCTGTGCAGCAGGCCGATATCGTTAACGATGCTGGAGAAGTTTTCATGCTCGATCGCTTCGCCGCCCAGCATGATGACAAAGGTCTTGTCCCGGTGGGCGTTGATATAGGGAACGGTGTGGCGAAAACCCTGAACCAGCTCAGTACTACGTTCCTTCACGGCAAACCTCAATGAATGATTATTCGTAATTTTTGTATTTTTATTCTTTTAGGGCGCTATTTGCAAGCGTTAAACCTGACGTAAATTTACGTTTTTTAGGGTGCGCTCGCTGCTAAGAGACTGCATTATTTGGCTTTTCCTGGATGACTTCGCCAAAGGGATGGGCTAAAGTTTTCAGCGCCGTTTATTAAAGTGGCGCTTTTTTAGACAGAACAGAGCAGCTGGAGCGGCATGTCAGAATCAAATCCCCTCATTTCCCGCAGAAGGCTCCTGCAGGGAACCGGCGCATTATTGCTGCTGAGCGTCAGCCGCACAGGGCTGGCGGCAAAAAATCATATCGTTGCGGTACGCATCTGGCCATCTTCTACCTATTCGCGTATGACGCTGGAGTCCAGCGTGCCGCTTCACTATAAGCAGTTCGCGCTTTCGCATCCGGATCGGCTGGTTATCGATATCGAAAATATGCATCTTAATCCGGTGCTGAAGGGCGTCGACAAGCTGGTGCGCGTCAACGATCCTTTTATCAAAAACGCACGGGTCGGGCAGTTCGACGCCAGTACCGTGCGCATCGTGCTGGAGCTGAAGCGCAACGTCGCGCCGAAAACCTTTACCCTGGCGCCGGTGGCCGGCATCAAACACCGGCTGGTGGTGGATCTTTATCCGAGCCAGGATACCGCTGAAGACGATCCGCTGCTGGCGCTGCTCAAGGATTACAACCAGGGCGATCTGGGGCGCAGCGAACCGGCATCCGCGCCGCTGCCCGGCAAGGCGGGGCGCGATCGGCCGCTGATCGTGATGATCGATCCCGGGCACGGCGGCGAAGATCCCGGCGCGCACGGCAAATATAAAACGCGTGAAAAGGATATCGTGCTGAAGATGGGGCGGCGGCTCAAGGCGCTGATCGACAAAGAGCCGAATATGAAGGCCTATATGACGCGCAACGAGGATGTATTCATTCCGCTGCGGGTGCGGGTGGCCAAAGCGCGCAAGCAGCGCGCCGATCTCTTTGTTTCGATACACGCCGACGCCTTTACCAGCCGTAGCGCGCGCGGCTCCTCAGTGTTCGCGCTCTCCACCAAAGGTGCCACTTCGGCGGCGGCGCGTTTCCTGGCGCAAACGCAGAATGAATCGGATCTTATCGGCGGCGTCAGCAAGAGCGGCGATCGCTATCTTGACCACACCATGTTCGATATGGTGCAGCGCCAGACCATCCATGACAGCCTTAACTTCGGTAAAGAGGTGCTGCATCGCATGGGGCGCATCAACCATCTGCACAAGCGCACCGTCGATCAGGCGGGCTTTGCGGTGCTAAAGGCGCCGGATATTCCGTCGATACTGGTGGAGACGGCGTTTATCAGCAACGTGGCAGAAGAGCGCAAGCTACGCACCAGCCGCTATCAGCAGCAGGTGGCGGAAGCGATTTTTCATGGCATAAAGGCTTACTTCGACAACGTCGGGGCGCGACGCTAAGGCGAGGAGAGGGGATGGCGCAGGCCGTCCCGCTTTTCAGAGAGTACAAAAACAAAAAAGCACCCTTTCAGGTGCTTAAATGTTGGTTGCGGGAGCCGGATTTGAACCGACGACCTTCGGGTTATGAGCCCGACGAGCTACCAGGCTGCTCCATCCCG
>NZ_JBPFDE010000018.1:0-86705 GCF_051025595.1 Pantoea phyllosphaerae | reverse complement strand
TACAGGCAGCTTAGAAAAGCAACGGTAACCTGCAGAGTAGATGCGCCGGGTTCACTGCCGTACAGGCAGCTTAGAAACTTGGGCTTGTAAAGCCGCTCATAGTTCGTGGGTTCACTGCCGTACAGGCAGCTTAGAAAGAACAACCACAGCAGCACAAAATTTCCGTAGAGTTCACTGCCGTACAGGCAGCTTAGAAAGCCGCTTTGACAAAGTAGTTATGAATCCCCCAGTTCACTGCCGTACAGGCAGCTTAGAAAATCATCTGTGAGGGGGAACATGCGGGCAAAAAGTTCACTGCCGTACAGGCAGCTTAGAAAAAATGTCAGCAGAAAAGCCAAGCAAAGAAAGCGTTCACTGCCGTACAGGCAGCTTAGAAAAGCGATACAATTTTGTCCTAATATCAGCTGATGTTCACTGCCGTACAGGCAGCTTAGAAAGCGAAATCACGCGGAATCAGATTTTTCAGATGGTTCACTGCCGTACAGGCAGCTTAGAAAATTGAGTACCGGCGCGACTGCAACTGTCGCTAGTTCACTGCCGTACAGGCAGCTTAGAAAGTAATTAAACACCTGAAACGTCCTCTCTTCGCGTTCACTGCCGTACAGGCAGCTTAGAAAGGACAGATTAACAAAGCCTCCCCCTTCTTCTGTTCACTGCCGTACAGGCAGCTTAGAAAAGATTGCCCCATGTTGCCCGCGGCGCCAGTTGGTTCACTGCCGTACAGGCAGCTTAGAAATCCACGCGCTTAAACTCAATGACCCACACCCAGTTCACTGCCGTACAGGCAGCTTAGAAAAGGCGCGCCCATGAGCGAAGCTATTTACGAAAGTTCACTGCCGTACAGGTAGCTTAGAAAAAGGTAATCAATGAGTTGAGTCGGCTTGAGGCGTTCACTGCCGTACAGGCAGCTTAGAAAAAGCTGATCAGCTTCAAGGCGCTTTACGACGCGTTCACTGCCGTACAGGCAGCTTAGAAATTGATCAGTCCGCCGAACTCAACAGAGGAGTCGTTCACTGCCGTACAGGCAGCTTAGAAAACAATGTGGCTTCAAAGGCTTCTTCTGAATCAGTGCACTGCCGTACAGGCAGCTTAGAAAAAATAATCACTCAAACGCTTTGAGCAACAATGGTTCACTGCCGTACAGGCAGCTTAGAAATGCGTAATAATCACCATCAATCTGGAAATCCCGTTCACTGCCGTACAGGCAGCTTAGAAATTTACGCCAGGCTAGCGGAACGTTTTTCTAAAGTTCACTGCCGTACAGGCAGCTTAGAAAACGAAAGCAGCGACTGTCGCAGAACTCGACGCGTTCACTGCCGTACAGGCAGCTTAGAAAACAATGAGATGGTTGCATAAGTAACCTGGGCTGTTCACTGCCGTACAGGCAGCCGAAAGCACATACGCTTTGCCTTTATCCTGCCAGGCATACTCTCACAATGATAAAACTCATAACTCCCACCTTCCTGTTTCCAGCAAAACTACGTCAAAAAGTTATACTCCCATCCAACACTACCACTCCTGACCGTGCCTTTATGCTGCGATTAAAACCAGGAATGAATCCACGACATCTTTCTCACTTCAGCCCTCACTCATCAGCTAGCCCATAAAAGCCAAAACCGCACTTTTTTACCCTGTTAATTATGTTGTGTTTTTGTAAACAGATTAACAAACAGCCTGAACCCTGCTATGCTGCCCCACGCGGAACCGGGCACCTTACCCTACTCATGGAATGCTTTGTCACCAGGGTGCACCGGAAACCCATACAATGTGAGCGAGGAGAACGTCGTGCTAGTAGAATACCGTAAGCACGTTGCCGAGCGTGCCGCCCAGGGGATCGTACCTAAGCCGTTAGATGCTTCCCAGATGGCCGCGCTGGTTGAACTGCTGAAAAACCCGCCAGCGGGTGAAGAAGAATTCCTGACCGATCTGTTGGTCAACCGTGTCCCACCCGGCGTTGATGAAGCCGCCTACGTTAAAGCGGGTTTCCTTGCCGCGGTGGCTAAAGGCGAAACGACCTCTCCTCTGGTATCCCCCGAAAAAGCGATTGAACTGCTGGGCACCATGCAAGGCGGTTACAACATTCATCCGCTGATTGACGCGCTGGACGACGCAAAGCTGGCGCCGATTGCCGCCAAAGCGCTGTCTCACACGCTGCTGATGTTTGACAACTTCTACGACGTTGAAGAAAAAGCGAAAGCGGGCAATACCCATGCGCAGCAGGTGATGCAATCCTGGGCGAATGCCGAGTGGTACCTGTCACGCCCCGAGCTGGCAGAAAAAATTACCGTCACCGTGTTCAAAGTGACCGGCGAAACCAACACCGACGACCTCTCTCCGGCGCCGGATGCCTGGTCGCGTCCGGATATTCCACTGCACGCGCTGGCGATGCTGAAAAACGCCCGCGAAGGCATCAACCCGGATGAGCCGGGCAACGTCGGCCCGATCAAGCAGATTGAAGCGCTGCAGGCCAAAGGCTATCCGCTGGCTTACGTCGGCGACGTCGTCGGCACCGGCTCTTCCCGTAAATCCGCGACCAACTCCGTTCTCTGGTTCATGGGCGAAGATATCCCGAACGTCCCGAACAAAAAAGGCGGCGGTCTGGTGCTGGGCAGCAAAATCGCGCCAATCTTCTTTAACACCATGGAAGATGCGGGCGCGCTGCCGATTGAAGTTGACGTCGGCGAGCTGAATATGGGCGACGTGATCGACGTCTATCCGTACAAAGGCGAAGTGCGTAACCACGAAACCGGCGAGCTGCTGGCCAGCTTTACGCTGAAAACCGACGTGCTGATCGACGAAGTACGCGCCGGCGGCCGTATTCCGCTGATTATCGGCCGCGGCCTCACCAGCAAAGCACGTGAATCGCTGGGCCTGCCGCACAGCGACGTCTTCCGTCAGGCGAAAGACGTGGCGGAAAGCACGCGCGGCTACTCGCTGGCGCAGAAAATGGTCGGCCGCGCCTGCGGCGTCGATGGCATCCGCCCTGGCGCTTACTGCGAACCGAAAATGACCTCGGTCGGTTCTCAGGACACCACCGGCCCAATGACGCGCGACGAGCTGAAAGATCTGGCGTGCCTCGGCTTCTCCGCCGACCTGGTGATGCAGTCGTTCTGCCACACCGCCGCCTATCCGAAGCCGGTCGACGTCAACACGCACCACACGCTGCCGGACTTCATTATGAACCGCGGCGGCGTCTCGCTGCGTCCGGGCGACGGCGTGATCCACTCATGGCTGAACCGCATGCTGCTGCCGGATACTGTCGGCACCGGCGGCGACTCGCATACTCGCTTCCCGATCGGCATCTCCTTCCCGGCAGGCTCTGGCCTGGTGGCTTTTGCCGCTGCGACCGGCGTGATGCCGCTTGATATGCCTGAATCCGTGCTGGTGCGCTTTAAAGGCAAAATGCAACCGGGCATCACCCTGCGCGATCTGGTGCACGCTATTCCGCTGTACGCCATCAAGCAGGGCCTGCTGACCGTTGAGAAGAAAGGCAAAAAGAACATCTTCTCTGGCCGCATTCTGGAGATTGAAGGTCTGCCGGATCTGAAGGTCGAGCAGGCGTTCGAACTGACCGACGCCTCGGCCGAGCGTTCGGCCGCGGGCTGTACCATTAAGCTGGATAAAGCGCCGATCGTTGAATACCTCAGCTCCAATATCGTGCTGCTGAAGTGGATGATCGCGGAAGGCTACGGCGATCGCCGTACGCTGGAGCGCCGTATCCAGGGCATGGAAAAATGGCTGGCGGATCCGCAGCTGCTGGAAGCGGACGCCGACGCTGAATACGCGGCGGTGATCGAGATCGATCTGGCGGACATCAAAGAGCCGATCCTGTGCGCGCCGAACGATCCAGACGACGCGCGTCTGCTCTCTGACGTGCAGGGCGAGAAGATCGACGAAGTGTTTATCGGCTCGTGCATGACCAACATCGGGCACTTCCGCGCGGCTGGTAAACTGCTCGACAGCCATAAAGGTCAGCTGCCGACCCGCCTGTGGGTGGCGCCGCCGACCAAGATGGATGCGGCTCAGCTGACCGAAGAGGGCTACTACAGCGTCTTCGGCAAGAGTGGCGCGCGTATCGAGATCCCGGGCTGCTCGCTCTGCATGGGGAACCAGGCGCGCGTGCAGGACGGCGCAACGGTGGTTTCCACCTCGACGCGTAACTTCCCGAACCGTCTCGGTACCGGCGCCAACGTCTATCTGGCATCGGCGGAACTGGCTGCGGTTTCTTCTCTGCTCGGCAAACTGCCGACGCCGGATGAGTACCAGCAGTTCATGGCGCAGGTGGATAAAACCGCCAGCGACACCTACCGCTACCTCAACTTTGACCAGCTGGATCAGTACACCGATAAAGCGGACAACGTCATTTTCCAGACGGCGGTCTGAGTGACCAACTAAAAACCGAAGGGGCGATAATCGCCCCTTTTTCTTTTGCTTTTTCCCCGCAATAATGTCGCCCCGATCTCACTTTAGCGTTGATGATGCGCACACACTATTTTGGTGCGGATTCACTCGCGTCATTAACCAAAGGGTTAGCCCATGGAATACGAATTTTTACGCGATCTCACCGGACAGGTGAAAGTACGCATGTCGATGGATCACGAAGCGGTGGGCCACTGGTTCAACGAGGAAGTGAAAGAAAACCTGGCGCTGCTGGACGAGGTTGAAGCCGCGATGCGCAGCATCAAGGGCAGCGAGCGCCAGTGGCAGCGCATCGGCCACGAATATACGCTGTGGATGGACGATGAAGAGATCATGATCCGCGCCAACCATCTCGCCTTAGAGGATGACGGGCTGGAAGAGGGCATGAACTACTACGACGAAGAGAGCCTGTCGTTCTGCGGCGTGGAGGATTTTCTCGCCGTGATGAACGCCTACCGTCAGTTTCTACAGGGGCGCTAAGTCAGCTCGCCCATTCCCAGGGATTAAGCAGCTGCACGCCCATGCCGGTAAAGTCCTTTACGTTGCGCGTGACCAGTATCATATCGTGCTGCCAGGCGATGGCGGCAATAATGGCGTCGTTCGCGGCGCGTTTATCCGGCACCTGCAGCCGGGCGCAGTAGCGCGCCGCTTCTGTTTCAAAAGGCAGAATGCGATCGCTGAACTCTGTCAGCACCGCCGTTTCAAACCACTCTCGCAGGCGGGCAGCCTGAGCAAGCTCGCGACGCGCCACCTGAGCAATGCCTTTCTCTATTTCCATAATGGTGATCGCCGAGAGAAACAGATCGCCTGCATCGACGCTATCGGTCCACGCAGAGACGGCAGGATCGATAGCGCGCGTGCGCGCCTTGCGCAGTTCGGAAATTACGTTGGTATCCAGCAAATATCTCATGACAAATCGACGTCCCTGAAATCGATGTCGCCGCGTTCCGGCGCAAAGTCGATCGCCGCCACATCGGGCATCGCCAGCGCGTCCTGAATATTGCGACGCGTGCCGGTCAGTTTTTTATATGCCTCGAAAGTGAGTAAAACGTGAGCGGGTTTGCCGCGATCGGTAATGTAGACCGGGCCTTCCTCCGCCGCTTTTTTCGCGTTCGACACCTGCTGGTTAAACTCTCTGCTCGACAGCGTGAAAATTTTCATCGCGCGACTCCTGCTTTGTAGTGACGTTGCTACATTTTAACCGGGTCGGGCATTTTTTCAACTACCAGCAGAGCGAATATACCGCTGACAGGCTGAGTTAACGACTTTGCGGTTTAAGCTTTGCGTAGCGGTACGCAAAAGGGCAAGCTCTGTGGAACCCTACATTAAGGACAATCATGATGTTTTCTTTGACAAAATTTCTTGCCGCTTCGCTGCTGTTCAGCGCCGCGCTCGCTCAGGCTTCGATAAACGATGAGGGTCTGGCGGCTGTTGCGCAGCAGGAAGAGCAGGCGCTGAAGGCGCGTATCGGCATCGCCATCATTGATACCGGCGCAGACAGCGTCGCCAGCTATCGCGGCAACGAGCGCTTTCCGCTTAACAGCACGCATAAGGCGCTGTTGTGCGGCGCGCTGCTCAGCGCGCAGGATAAAGGCAAACTGCGGCTTACGGATCGCACCCGGTTCCATCGCACCGCGCTGGTCGCTTATTCGCCGGTCACCGAAAAGTTTGTCGCGCCCGCCGGGATGAGCTGGGGACAGCTCTGCGAGGCGGCTATCGCCTGGAGCGATAACACCGCGGCGAATCTGCTGGCGAACAAGCTGGGCGGTCCAGTCGCGGTGACGCGCTTTTTCGCCGAACTGGGCGACAAGGTCACGCGGCTCGACCGCTTCGAGCCTGAGCTAAACAGCGCCGTACCGGGCGATATGCGCGATACCACCACGCCGCTGGCTGTTAGCGAGACGCTGCAAAAGCTGACGCTGGGAACAGCGCTGACGCCCGCTTCGCGCGCGCAGCTGCTGCAATGGATGCGCGATGATAAGGTCGCCGGTGCGCTGCTGCGTTCGGTTTTGCCAGAGGGATGGAGCATCGCCGACAAAACCGGCGCTGGGGAGTCTGGTTCGCGGTCGATTATCAGCGTGGTATGGCCGGAAAACGGCAAGCCGCTGATTATTGCTGTCTATATTACGCAAACAGAGGCGACGCTTGCGCAGAGCAATGCGGCGATCGCCCGCATCGGCAGGGCGATTTTCGCGACGGTGCGCGCGCCGCGTTAAAGGCAAAAAGGCTCCGATCGCCATCAGAGCCTTTTTTCACGCGCCTGTCAGACGCTGCTGGCGACCGCCTGCGGCTCCTGCACCTTCTTTTCATCGACAATTGGCTCAACCTTGCCCATCAGGAACAGATAGTTGAGGATGCCGATCACCACCAGCACGGCGGAGAAGACCAGTGCCCAGGTAAAGTGTCCGGTGGCGCCGACAATGGCGCCGGTAATAATCGGGCCGACCGCGCCGCCCATATTCGACACCGTGTTCTGTAGCCCGGCGACAATAGAAACGCTGTTCTTCGGCGCGACGTCGCCCGGCAGTGCCCACACCTGCGAGGCGGCGACGGTCGTGCCCGACTTGGCGATACAGAGCAGCAGCACGGTCATAAACACCGACTCGGTAAAGGGTGCGAAACCGATACAGAGCGCCATCAGCAGGCCAATGGTCAGGAAAAGCTTGCGCGTGGCGGTCAGCGACAGCACCTTTTTATGCACCATGCGATCCGACGCCCATCCCGCCAGCACCTCGATTACCATGCCGCAGATAAGCGGCAGTGCGGCAACGAAGCCCATCTTCAGGAAGTCCATGCCCTTGTCTTTGACCAGGTAGGTCGGCAGCCAGGTAATGAAAAAGTAGGAGGTGTAGTTGATGGTGAAAAAGCCGATGCACATCGCCCAGATATTGCGGTAGCGCAGCAGCCGGTACCACTTCATCGGGCGGACGCCTTTCTCACCGTGCTTCTGCGCCTGGCCGTCGCGGATCAGCCGCACTTCGTTCCGGTCGATCTTTTTATGATCTTCCGGGTTTTCGGCGTAGATAAAATACCAGGCGATCACCCAGAACAGGCCGATGGCGCCGATCACCAGGAAGGTGATGCGCCAGTCCACCATGGCGATCATCCAGACGATCAGCGGCATCGCCACCGCGCCGCCGAATTTCGAGGCGCTGTCGAACAGCCCCGATACGGTGGCACGCTCGCGATCCGGGAACCAGCGCGCGGCAATGCCCGCGTTGCTGGGATAGGCGGCCGCTTCGCCGACGCCCAGCGCCAGGCGCAGCGCCAGCAGCGATTTAAAGCCGGTCGCCAGTCCCATCGCCATGGTGGCGATCGACCACCAGCCGACCGCGATGCCGAGCCCTTTTTTCTGGCCGAAGCGATCCGCGAACCAGCCCGCCGGGATTTGCAGCAGCGCATAGGACCAGAAGAAGGCGGCCATAATCAGGCCCATCATCTCCGGGTTAATCTCCAGCTCGGTGATCAGATGCGGGGCGGCGGCGGAGAGCACCGTCCGGTCAATATAGTTGATGGCGATTGCCAGCCACATCAGGCCAGCGATCCACCAGCGAATTTTGGTCGAGCGCAGCGTAGGGTTCATCATTATTTTCCACTCGAATCTGGTTGCAGGCGTGGGCGGCGCTTATGCCAGCCCGTTCATGACGTTGATCGGCCGCTCGTCCTGACGGACGCACTGCACAATCTGCGCCACGCAGCGTTCACCGATGGCGCTAATGGCGCCGTCGGTGTAGCCCGCGATATGCGACGTCGGGATAAAGTTCGGCAGGCTAAACAGCGGATGCGAGGTCAGCGGTTCCTGAACAAAAACGTCGGCCGCCGCGCCGGCAATCACATTGTCCTGCAGCGCATTAAAGAGATCCTCTTCATTCACGACGCCGCCGCGTGAGACGTTGATCAGGAAGGCGCGCTTCTTCATGCGGCGCAGGCGCGCACCGTCGAACAGGTCGCGCGTCTCGTCGGTCAGCGGCGTGTGCAGCGTAATGAAGTCGCTCTCTGCGGTGAGCTGGTCGAGGCTGACAAAGGTGACGCCGTGCTCGGCGGCAAAGGCCTCGTCAGGATAGAAATCAAAGGCGATCACGCGCATGTTGAAGCCTTTCGCGCGCAGCGCCACCTGCTTGCCGATATTGCCCAGGCCGACAATGCCCAGCGTTTTGCCGTAGACGTCGGTAGCGAAGATACGCGGCCAGCCGCCCGCGCGCGTTTCCGTGACCGCCTGCGTCAGCTGGCGCGCGGCGTTGAGGATCAGCGCAAAGGCGAAGTCGGCGACGGCGTGCTTGTTGGCGTCCGGTACGTTGGTGACGTAGATGCCGCGCGCGCGCGTGGCGTCGAGGTCGATATTATCGACGCCGACGCCATGCTTGCAGACGATCTTCAGCTGCGGCGCCTGCGCCAGCAGCGCCTCGTTAACCTCGGTAAAGGCGACAATCATCGCTACGGTCTCCGGCAGATGCGGCGCCAGCGCTTCAGGCGTTGCGTCGGCGGGCAGGGTCACCAGTTCAAAGCCGTGCTGTTTCAGGGTATCGATCGGCGTCGTGTCATATTTAGCGAACGACGGCGAGGTGCAGATTACTTTCATCGTGTTTCCCAAGGGATAAGTCGAACAGGCAAGGGCAGCAACGGCTGCCCTGACGGTCATTACTTCAGGTACTGATTGACGACCTGACGAATCTTTTGCTCTTCATCGGCGCTGAATCGCACCGCGTAGCGGCTCTCGCCGACGTCATAGCCCAGCAGCGAAACCGCTTTCTTCACCGCTGCCGGCGAGAAGCCGATGCTGTAGAGATCGGTGCGCAGGCCGGTCACGTTCTCCTGTGCCGCGCGCGACCCCTCAATATCGCCTGCGTTGAAGCGCGCCCA
Source organism: Pantoea phyllosphaerae (assembly GCF_051025595.1). Lineage (NCBI taxonomy): Bacteria > Pseudomonadati > Pseudomonadota > Gammaproteobacteria > Enterobacterales > Erwiniaceae > Pantoea > Pantoea phyllosphaerae. Next base: position 77,426 of record NZ_JBPFDE010000018.1, on the reverse strand, counting down.
GATGGCGTTGATCTCTTTTGGCGCGGCGTTGGCCAGGCCGGAGATACAGGCGGAGCAGCCGTCGACGAAGCCCTGATGGATTAGCGAGTCCGGCCCGTTAAGCACGTCGAAGTTATCAATACCTTCCGCCGCCTTAATAAAGCCGCTCAGGCTCTCATAGCTGCCCGCCGAGTCTTTGATGCCGATAATGTTGGGATGCGACGCCAGGGTACGTACGGTTTCCGGCTGCAGCGTGTTGCCGGTGCGCGCCGGGATGTTGTAGAGAAACAGCGGCACATCCAGCGCGTCAGCTACCGTTTGATAGTGGTAAATCAACTCGTCCTGCTTAAGCGGCACGAAGTAGGGCGTGATCACCGACACCGCCTCCACCCCGAGCTTCGCAATCTGTCTGCCGAGACGGATGGTTTCGCGCGTCGAAATCTCGCCGATATGGGCGACAACCGGCGCGCGGCCGTTCACCTCATCGACGCAGGTTTCGGTAACCGCGATCTTCTCCTGCTCGTTGAGCACAAAGAACTCGCCGTTGGTGCCGCCGCAGAAGATGCCGTTGCCCGCATCCAGCTGGCGTTTTACCTGCTCGCGCTGGGCTTCAGGGTTATAGGCGCCTTCCCGATCGAAACAGGTGACAATAGCGGTCAATACGCCGGTAATTTTCTGGCTCATACAATCCTCTTTATTCCTGATGTGAAGGGAAGAGCGTCAGGTAGACGTCGCGAACGTTATGCGCGCTGACGGCAGCGGGCACGTTCTTCATCAGACGCTGCACGTCGAGCGCCGCTTCCACTAAATAGGGCAGGTGATCCGGGCCGATGCCCAGCTCTTCAAGGCTGGCGGGCAGCTGCAAACGTTTAACCAGCGCGGTGAAGTAAGCCACCAGCGCGTGCGATTTGCTCTCGTTATCCAGCGAGGTATCTGCATCCGGCAGCAGATCGTAGGCCTGAGCGAATTTGTCCACTGCGGCTGGCCGCACAAAGGCCATGCAGGGCGCCAGCAAAATGGCGTTGGCAACGCCGTGCGGCAAGTGATATTTGCCGCCCAGCGGATAGGACATGGCGTGCACCAGATGCGTGCCTGCATGGGCGATCGCCGCGCCGCCGTAATAAGAGGCCCACAGCATATCCAGCCGCGCCTGCAGGTTATGCGGCTCGGCAACGGCGGTTTCGAGGCTGGCGAACAATTTTTTCATGCCGATCAGCGCGTAGTTGTCGCTTACCGGATTCGACACCGTGGCGGTGAAGCATTCAATCAGATGACAAAGCGCATCAATGCCGGTCGAAGAGGCGATATGCGGCGGCATGCTGGTGGTCAGCTCCGGCACCAGCGCCACGAAGTCGGGCAGCATCACCGGCGAGATAATGCCGACTTTGGTTTCACGCTCCGGGATCGCCAGGATGGCATTGGGCGTCGCCTCTGAGCCGGTGCCTGCAGTGGTCGGGATCAGCAGTGAGGTGGTGCGCGCGGTTGGCTTTTCACCCGCCAGCAGCCCCTCCAGCGACGGGGCGTTATCGACGCAAAGCACCGACAGCAGCTTAGCGACGTCGAGCACGCTGCCGCCGCCGACGCCGATCACCATATCCACGTCGCGCCCAGGCAGCGCCGCCAGCACGGCGGCAACGTCGTGCTGGCTCGGCTCCGGCGGCACGCTGTTAATCACGCTGACGCTGGCGATATGCTGTTTCAGCTGAGCGATAAGCGCCTGTACCGCCGGAATGGTTTCAATATTCTTGTCCGTCACCAGCAGCGCGCTGGCCTTTCCTTTCAGCAGATAGCTAATGTCGTTCAGCGCCTGAAAACCGCTAATTACCGTGCTGTTGATATTCATCTCATACCCTTATTACGACGAAGCTGGAGCAAATGATTAGGTTTGCTCATATTAGTGCGATATCTGTCACTTGCTGTGCCTAAATTTATAGGGCATATCGATTTCGATTAATTTGATCTTGCTCACATATAATCAATCATGATTGAATATAATCATTCACAGCGGCATACCGCCGAATCAGGAGAGAAGATGACGCAGAGGTCATGGAAAACGCCCGTGCTGGTGATAGCCGATGACTTTACCGGCGCGAACGACGCAGGCAGCGGACTGGCGCAGGCGGGCGCGCGCGTGCATGTCCTGTTCAGCAGCGAGACGCCGCTGGATAGTGCCGCCGCCGACGTCTGGGTGATCAGCACCGACAGCCGCGCCGTCAGCCCCGCAGAGGCGGCGGCACGTACTGAAGCGGTGGTGCGTCAACATCAGGCTTTTATCGCCCAGGGCTGGCTGTTTAAAAAGATCGACTCCACGCTGCGCGGCAATATCGGCGCCGAAGTGCATGCCGCGCTGGCCGCCAGCGGCAAAAAGCGGGCGCTGATCGTGCCTGCCGTACCACGGCTGGGCCGCGTCACGCGCCGCGGCGAGGTGCGCGTGAACCGGGTGCCGCTGACCGAGACCGAATACGCCAGCGATCCAAAAACGCCGGTGATCAGCGCGCGGGTATTAACGCAGCTCGGGATCGCGGGCGTCGAGATCGATCTTGCCGCGCTACGCAGCGATCGTTTTGCCGCGCTGCTGGCGGAGCAGCAGGGCGCGGTGGTGATCGATGCGGAAAGCGAAAGCGACATTGCGCTTATTCTGACTGCCGCCGCGCAGCTTGACGAAACTCCGCTGCTGGTTGGCGCCGCCGGACTGAGCGATGCGCTCGGCGCGCAGCTGGCGGAATACCACCCCGCGCCGGTGCTGGCCGTGATTGGCTCGATGAGCGCCAGCGCCCAGCAGCAGATCGCGCGGCTGGCGGCGCAGCGAGATATCGCACTGGTAGATATCGATATCCGCCAGCTGTTTGAACGCCCTTGCTGGCCGCATCGCGCGCAGTGGGCAGAGCAGGCGCTTGCCGCGCTGCGCAACGGCCAGCATGCGGTGATCCGCACCTGCCAGCATGCCGATCAGCGGCATGAGATCGACGCGCTGTGTCAACAGCAGCAGATTACGCGCCAGCAGCTTGGCGAGGCGATTTGCCAGTTTCTGGGCGAACTGACCCTGACCATCAGCCGCGCGCAGCGTCCGGCCGGACTCTATCTCTCCGGCGGCGATGTGGCGATTGCGGTCGCGCAGGCGCTGGGCGCCAGCGGTTTTCAGATTCAGGGCATCGTGGCGGGTTGCGTGCCGCACGGCGTCCTGCTTAACAGTGAATTTACCCTGCCGGTGATGACCAAAGCGGGCGGTTTTGGCGACGAAAACACCCTGGTAGCAGCCATTCGTTTTATCGAGGAGAAGTCGAGTGAGTAAAATTATTGCGGTGACCATGGGCGATCCGGCGGGCATCAGCCCAGAGATCATTATCAAAGCGCTGGCGGAAGGCGACCTTAACGGCGCGCCAGCGGTGGTGGTGGGGTGCGCGGCGACGCTGCGCCGCATCCTTGCGCTGAATATTACCCCGCAGGTCGAGCTGCGCGTGCTGGATAGCGTAAAAGAGGCGCGCTTTGCGCCAGGCATCGTCAACGTTATCGACGAGCCGCTGGCCGATCCGCAAGCGCTAAAGCCTGGCGTGGTGCAGAAGCAGGCGGGCGATCTTGCCTGGCGCTGCGTGAAACGCGCCACCGAACTGGCGCTGGCGGGCGATGTTCAGGCCATCGCCACCGCGCCGCTGAACAAAGAGGCGCTGCACTCGGCAGGTCATCTTTATCCCGGCCATACCGAGCTGCTGGCGCACCTGACCGACACCAAAGATTACGCGATGGTGCTCTATACCGATAAGCTAAAGGTCATTCACGTTACGACGCATATCGCGCTGCGCAAGTTTCTCGATACGCTGAACCAGACGCGTATCAAGACGGTGATCGGCATGGCAGACACCTTTCTGCGCCGCGTGGGCTTTGAGAAGCCGCGTATCGCGGTAGCGGGCGTCAATCCGCACGCTGGCGAAAACGGCCTGTTTGGCGATGAGGAGATCACCACTGTCGCGCCTGCGGTGAAGGCGATGAAAGAGCAGGGCATTGAGGTTTTCGGCCCCTGCCCGCCAGATACGGTGTTCCTGCAGTGTCAGGAAGGGCAGTATGACATGGTGGTGGCGATGTATCACGATCAGGGACATATCCCGCTGAAACTGCTTGGCTTTTACGACGGTGTCAATATCACTGCCGGCCTGCCGTTTATCCGCACCTCTGCGGACCACGGCACCGCTTTTGATATCGCATGGACAGGTAAAGCGAAGTCTGAGAGCATGGCGATCTCCATTAAACTCGCGATGCAGCTAGCATAGGGAAATATGAAGGGACAAAGTCGCCTTGACCAGATTATGGACTATCTGAAAAGCCATAATCTGGTGACTGTTGATCAGCTGGTGAGCGCCATTTCCGCCTCGCCAGCAACCATTCGACGTGATTTGATTAAGCTGGATAAAGAAGGGGTGATTAGCCGCAGCCACGGCGGCGTCACGCTGAACCGTTTTATTCCGGCGCAGCCCACCACGCTGGAGAAGATGCAGCGTAACCTGGCGGAGAAGCAGGCTATCGCCCATCACGCCGCCACCTTCGTACAGTCGGGTGATGCGGTCGTGCTGGACGCTGGCACGACCATGCTGGAGCTGGCGCGTCAGCTGACCCACTTGCCGCTGCGCGTCATTACCGCCGATCTGCATATCGCGCTGTTTCTCTCTGAATTCAAACAGATTGAAGTGACCATTATCGGCGGCCGCATCGACGACTCGAGCCAGTCTTGCGTCGGCGAACACGGACGACGCCTGCTGCGCAGTATCAATCCCGATATCGCCTTCGTCAGCTGCAACTCCTGGAGCCTGGAGCGGGGCATCACCACGCCTACAGAAGAGAAGGCCGGGCTGAAGCGCGATCTACTGGCGAATGCGCGCCGCCGTATTCTGCTGGCGGACAGCAGCAAGTATGGCTCCTGGTCGCTGTTCTGTGCCGCGCCGGTGGATGAGCTGACCGACGTGGTGACCGACAGCCGCTTAGACGACGATGTCTGCCGCACGCTGCGCGAGCGCGGCATTGCGCTGGTGCTGACGGATTAAGCCGATAGTTTCGGTGGCATGTCCTGCGTCCGTTTTTTCGTTTTAAACCACCGCAAAGCGCAGGGATGACGCGTGGTATTGGGTATGGGCAGGATTAAGTGATTTGCTGGCAAATGCGGTGCTGCTGTTTGTTACGAGCGTTCTCACCTCAGGCTTGATTATGAGTGTTTCTCAAAACCCTTTTTTTGCGTTGTTTTTTAACTTATTGAAAAGTAAGAGGTCGTTGCGCGGGCAAAATAAAAGGGTTAAAGCCGCGATACTGCGCTTTTTTGCTGGGATATGAGTAGGTTAGTTTGGTAAGGTAACAGTTCACTGCCGTACAGGCAGCTTAGAAAAACTCATACTCTTCAGGCTTGATTTTCCTCAATGTTCACTGCCGTACAGGCAGCTTAGAAATGAATCCGTCCGGTATGTCGTAGTCGGCTGGCGTTCACTGCCGTACAGGCAGCTTAGAAAGCGACTAGCATGGACAAGCGCCTGGCCGCCTTGTTCACTGCCCACTGCCTACAGCCCAACAGCCAGCAAACTTGCCCGAATTTTCATTAAGTTATCAGCAACGCAACAACAGCCCCCAATGCAGTTATCTAACGATGATAAACATCGTTCTCCGACAGCGTTATGGCCGGGGCATCCAGCGTTACCTGGTCGAAAACCAGTCTATTGACGCCAGCGATTTTGCCAAACTCCTGCGCCTGCAAACGAATCTCACTGAAGCAAAGGCCCTCAATCGGACGTTCAGCAGCACCCTCAATAAAGAACGCCCGCGAAAACGCAGCGGGGTGCGTAAGCGTGCTGCTGACATGGCTGATAGCGATATTGTCTACCTGCGTCAAACCCGCTTCGCCTTCCACGCCTTCAGTCAGCTTCCGCCAGTGTGGTGGCCAGTCTGGATCGACAGAGTGCTCGCCGTAGCTGTACTGCGGGAACCAATTCAGCTGCAACATGAAAGGGTAGCAAACATCCTCCAGCGTCAGATGGCGAACGGTCACGTTTTTGATCCAGCCGCCGCGATTGCGGGCCGATTTGATACGAAATCCCACGCCGGTGCCGGAAAAATGGTTGTGCTCAATCAGGACATTTTCAATCCCGCCGGAGGTCTCGCTGCCGAGCGTAATGCCTGAGCCTTTCAGCAGCGTACAGTTGCGGATAGCGATGTCGCATGCCGTCCTCGCCAGCTGCTGTGCTTCCTTGCCGCGCCCGGCTTTAACGCAGATATTGTCGTCATTGCAGGAAACCGTACACTTCTCCACGCGCACCTGCTGACTGGAATCGATATCAATACCGTCTGTGCTCGGGCCCGTTGAGTTGTGTACATTGAGTCCCTGCAAATAAACCTGCTGTGAATAACAAACGTGAATATTCCAGAAGCCAGACTCACGCGATGTAAATTCCTCCAGCGTGACGTTCTCACTCTCATACACCAGCAGGTTGCGTGGCCGTTCGCAGTCATAATCTACCACCCAGCGCAGGCCGCGCTGGCTATAGTCCGCCAGCATGCCGCTGCTTTCATCGTCGCCCCAAAATTTGCGCCACCAGACCGCTCCCTGGCCATCAATCGTACCGCTTCCGCTAACGGTGACATTTTGGCAGTGATTGACGTTAAGCAGCGCCGCAGGCCAGACCATATCAATGCCCGCGACGCGCGTTGTAATTTTGGCATAGTCCTCCAGCCGTTCGCTGCCAAGCAGCACGGCACCCTCTGCCAGTTGTAGCGTCAGGTTGCTTTTCAAAAACAGTGAGCCGCTCAGAAAGCGGCCAGCGGGGATCAGCACGGTGTCGCCAGCAGAGGCGTGGTCAATTGCGCGCTGTATTGCCTGAGTGGACAGGGTGGTGGCGTCCGGGACGGCATTAAAATCTATTATATTTAACGTTGCCATTTGTCTGCCTGTAGTAGTCAATGAGGATGAAAATAGAGAGCCGAAAATAGCACCCTCACTCAGGAAGTTTATTGTTTGCGATCAGGCAAATTCCGCTGTCGCTATTTTGGCAGGTAGAAGTGTGAAAGGGCGCGCACCCGTAAAATAGCCCGGAGGTGCGCGCATAATAATTACAGGGTTTTTAATCCCACCGCCGGAATATTGCGGCCGTAGTAAATCTCGCGCATCTCTTTCCACAGCAGGTCGGTAATACGCTTATGTTCCGCCGGGCTGAGATCTTCAGGACGGGTATTGAAGAGGTAGTGCTTCAGGTCAAATTCTTTCAGCAACATCTTGGTGTGAAAGATGTTTTCCTGATAAACGTTCACATCCACCATGTCATACATCGCCTTCATATCTTCTGACATAAAGTTCTGGATGGAATTAATTTCATGGTCGATAAAGTGTTTCACGCCATTCACGTCGCGGGTAAAACCGCGCACGCGATAGTCGACGGTCACGATATCAGATTCTAGCTGGTGGATCAGGTAGTTCAGCGCCTTCAGCGGGGAAATCACGCCGCAGGTTGAGACTTCGATATCCGCGCGGAAGGTGCACAGGCCGCCTTCAGGATGGCTTTCTGGATAGGTGTGCACGCAGATATGGCTCTTATCCAGATGCGCCACAACGGAATTAGGCAGCGGGCCGGGATGTTCCGAATTGTCGATGTCCTTTGGATCGATCGGCTCTTCGCTCACCAGGATGGTAACGCTGGCGCCCTGAGGTTCATAATCCTGGCGCGCGATATTCAGCACGTTGGCGCCGATGATCGAGCAGGTTTCCGTCAGAATCTCGGTCAGACGAGTGGCATTGTACTGCTCGTCGATATAGGCGATGTAGCCATCGCGTTCGGCTTCAGTATTCGCATAACAAATATCGTAAATACAAAAACTCAGGCTTTTGGTCAGGTTGTTGAAGCCATGCAGTTTAAGCTTTTGCAATTTGGTTCACCTCCTTATAAAGGCTGTTCAGCAGACAGGGCGGTCAGCAGGTACTGCGGCAGTGCGAAACTACCCGCATGGATAGCTGAATTATAGTAGCGGCACGCCAGTCCAGCCGCCGCGAAACGCGCCTGCAGCGTAGCGAGATCGAGCTGCCGCAGCGCCGAATTATCACTCGCCCAGGCGAAGGTCATAATGCCGCCATAGTAGGTCGGAATCGCTGCCTGATAAAAAGTGACGTCGGCGAAATAGTGGCTCAGTTTACGATGGCTGTTGATTGCCTCTTCCTGCTGCAGAAAGCAAACGCCGTTCTGCGCCACGAAAATCCCGCCGGGATTGAGAGCGTTTTTACAGCCTGCGTAAAATTCCGAGGTGAACAGGCTTTCGCCCGGACCGACAGGATCGGTGCAGTCGGAGATAATCACGTCGAATTTTTCCTGCGTCTGGTTGACGAAGTTTACGCCGTCGTCGATGACCAGATTGAGACGCGGATCGTTATAGGCGCCCTGGCTATGGTTGGGAAGATATTGCTGACAGAAGGTGACAACGCCAGCGTCAATCTCCACCATCGTGATGCTTTCCAGCTGCTGATGACGCGCGACCTCGCGCAGCATCGCGCCGTCGCCGCCGCCGATGATCAGCACGCGCTTCGCCGCGCCGTGCGCCAGCAGCGGTACGTGCGTCATCATTTCGTGATAGATGAATTCGTCGCGCTCGGTGGTTTGCACCACGCCGTCCAGCGCCATTACGCGGCCCATCTGCGCGTTTTCGAAGATGATCAAATCCTGATGCGCGGTTTTTTCCCGGTACAGCTCTTTGTCGACCGTGAAATATTGTCCGAAACCGGCATGAAGGGTTTCATACCACATTTCTTTTTGCGCCATGGTGGGCTCCTCTCTGATGACTTCGCCATGAAAAAGAGCGACACATCATAACCAGGAGTGACCGTGCATGCACGGTCGAATGATCGGCAAAGAGGCGGGCTTACGGCTTATTTAACGTAGGCGAGCAGGCTGAGGGAATCACGCGCCAGCGACTTACACTTCTTGTCGTTAGTAATGGCGATGCCGCTCAGATCTTTATAGCTCGCTTCGCCAAGCGCCTTCATATTGTAGGCGGCGTAATTACTCAAATCCCAGCGGTTCTGCTGGGCGAAAAACACCAGAGCTTTGCGGATTTGCGCATCAGGCAGATCCTGATAGCCGCAATCATTTTTCAGATAAACGAATACCGCGGTGAGATCGGCCAGATCTTCTGCTTCGGATTCGCTCAGCGCGAAACTGGTGGAGGAGAAGCCAAGGAGTCCTGACAGTAACAGGATCTTGATGCTTTTCTTCATAGTGGTTCTCATTCATTAATCATTCATGTGACGATAGCACAGTGCCTGGCAGGATTCCGATTATTTTGCCGCTGGACGCTGGCTTAAGCACTTTTTTCAGGCGTTTCCGCCATCAAGCGCTTGACCCTCCCTCAGGGGAAGGGTTTAGGCTGTGGTTCCCTTATCACACGGATGAATAAGCTATGCATCGTCGACACTTTCTTAAGCTGACCGCCGCGCTGAGCGCAGCCGGCGCGCTGCCGCTCTGGAGCCGATCTCTGATGGCGGCCAGCCGTCCGCTGCTGCCGGTTCCATCACGACTGGAGGCGGATCCGCGCGGCCAGATCCAGATCACCGCCATGACTGGCACCAGCCAGTGGCAGGGCAAGAGTGTGCCGACGTGGGGCTATAACGGCGCGCTGCTGGGGCCTGCCATCGTGCTGCGCCGCGGCAAACCGACCACGGTCAATATTGTTAACCGGCTGCCGGAAGCGACCACGCTGCACTGGCACGGCCTGGCGATCCCTGGCGACGTCGACGGCGGGCCGATGGCGCGCATCGAGCCTGGCGCGGCGCGGCAGGTGAGCTTTACGCCGGATCAGCCCGCCGCCACCTGCTGGTTCCATCCGCACCTGCATGGCAAAACTGGCCACCAGGTGGCGCAAGGGCTGGCAGGCCTGATCCTGCTGCAGGACGAGGAGACCGACAAACTGCGTCTGCCGTCGCAGTGGGGCTCGGACGATGTGCCGCTGATTTTTCAGGACAAGCGGCTCACCCAGGATGGCAGCCGCATCGACTATCAGCTCGACATCATGAGCGCCGCGGTAGGCTGGTTCGGCGATATGATGCTGACCAACGGCGTCCAGTATCCGCAGCAGGCGGTGCCGCGCGGCTGGCTGCGCCTGCGCCTGCTGAACGGCTGCAACGCGCGCTCGCTGCATATCGCCGCCAGCGATAACCGACCGCTCTATGTTATCGGCAGCGACGGCGGCCTGCTGGCGGAGCCGGTAAAGGTTGCGTCCCTGCCGCTGCTGCCGGGCGAGCGCTTCGAGGTGATGGTCGATACCTCCGATGGCAAAAGCTTCGATATCGTTACCCTGCCGGTTGAGCAGATGGGCATGACGCTGGCGCCGTTCGACCAGCCGCTGCCGCTGGTGCAGATCCTGCCGCTGCGCGTAATGGCGAGCGCGACGCTGCCGGATAACCTGGTGCAGCTGCCGCCGGTGCCCTCGGCGGAAGGCGCTAACGCGCGCTGGCTGCAGCTGATGATGGATCCGCAGCTCGATCAGCAAGGCATGGCGGCGCTGATGCAGCGTTACGGCGATAAAGCGATGGGCAAGGCGGGCGGGCATCACGCCATGCCGTCAGGCGGCGAGGCGATGAAGATGGATGGCCATGATATGGCGATGCATGACGCCCACGGCGGCGCAGCCCAGGGCTACGACTTCCACAGCGGCAATAAGATCAACGGTCAGGCTTTTAATATGGCGAAGCCGATGTTTAACGTGACGCCCGGCCAGCTGGAAAAATGGACCATCTCCGGCGAAGGCGACAAGATGCTGCATCCTTTCCATATTCACGGCACGCAATTCCGCATTCTCTCAGAAAACGGCAAGCCGCCTGCGCCGCATCGCCAGGGCTGGAAAGATATGGTCAATGTCGACGGCTGGCGCAGCGAAGTGCTGGTGCGCTTTGACCATCGCGCCGCCGCCGAACACGCCTATATGGCGCACTGTCATCTGCTGGAGCATGAAGACACCGGCATGATGCTGGGCTTCAGCGTCGGCTGATCAGGCCTTCTCGAGCGCCAGGCGAATGTCTTCCACCAGATCGCCGGCGTTCTCAATGCCGATAGAGAGACGGATAGTGGCGTCGCTGATGCCGATGCGCTGCCTGACCGCCTCGGGCACGCCGGAATGGGTGGTGCTGCCGGGATGGCTGGCAAGCGATTCGGTGCCGCCCAGGCTCACCGCCTGCTTAAACAGCGCCAGCGCGTTCAGGAAGCGGAACGCGGCGGGCTGTCCGCCGACAATATCAAACGAAAAGGTCGAACCGGCGCCGCTGCACTGCTGGCGGAAGGTGCGGCCTTCGGCGCTGTGCTCGTCGAGGTAGGGCAGCCACTGTAGCTTCGCCACCTTCTCATGGTCGCGCAAAAAGGCGGCCACCGCCTCGGCGTTCTGCCAGGCCTTCTCCATTCGTAGCGACAGCGTCTCCAGTGAACGGCCGATCATCCAGCTGGAGTGCGGATCGAGCTGGGTGCCGATGGCGCTGCGCAGCGAGCGTATCTGCGTAATCAGCGCTTTGCTGCCCATCGCCGCCCCGGCGATCAGATCGGAATGGCCGCCGACATATTTGGTCAGCGAGTAGAGCGAGATATCGGCGCCGAAGTTCAGCGGACGCTGAAACAGCGGGCCGAGCAGCGTATTGTCGCAGGCCACCACCGGACGCGATCCCTGCTGCTGGCCGATCTCGTCGGCGATGCGCGCGATTAGCGCGATGTCCACTAGGCTGTTGGTGGGGTTGGCGGGCGTCTCGATCAGGATCAGCGCGACGCGCCCCATGCTCAACGCCTTCTGCGCGGCGGCGCGCACTTTCTCCTCGTCGGTGCCGTCGCTGAAGCCGACCGGCTCGATATTCAGGTTGTGCAGCGTTTTGCTCAGCAGCGTTTCGGTGCCGCCGTAAAGCGGCTGCGAATGGAGGATCACATCGCCCGGGCGCGCAAAGGTCAGCAGGGTAGTGGAGATGGCTGACATGCCTGAGGAGAAGAGGGCGCAGCTCTCCGCTTCCTCATAAATCGCCAGGCGATCTTCGACAATTTCGCTGTTGGGGTGGTTAAAGCGCGAATAGATCAGGCCGCCGCTTTTGCCTTCCGGCGGCTGGCGTCGTCCGGATACGTAATCGAAGAAGTCTCGCCCCTCTTCGGCGCTGTTGAAAACAAAGGTCGAGGTCAGAAACACCGGCGGTTTGACCGCGCCTTCCGACAGGCGCGGATCGTAGCCATAGTTCAGCATCTGGGTTTCAGGGTGCAGCTTGCGCTCGCCAATATGGGTTTTTTTACTGGAGCTGTGGGACATGGGATCTCCTGCTCAGGGCAGAGGTAAGGTAACGATATGTTGGACATAAGCTAACATGCAGCGGAATGTTCTGGTAAAGGCCGGTAAGTTCTAAGTTTATATCATCCAGGCACGATGAGGCTGGCAACGCCATAGCGCGGCATCTCGCCGCGTCTGGCAAGCTGTGATACTCTCCTGCAAATCGCTACCCGCTCAGGTCTGAGCGGGTTCTCTCTGTTCATCCGCGGCTGAGGATGGACGATCCCTTTAAAATCAACGAGAAGTACAGGTTTTGAAACATACTGTTGAAGTGATGATTTCCCAGGAGGCGATCGCAACGCGCATTGCCGAACTGGGTAAAGAGATTTCCGAGCGCTATCGCGACAGCGGCAGCGAGATGGTGCTGGTCGGGCTGCTGCGCGGCTCCTTTATGTTTATGGCCGATCTCTGCCGCGCCGTCGAGGTGCCACACGAAGTCGACTTTATGACCGCCTCCAGCTACGGCAGCGGCATGTCCAGCTCGCGCGACGTGAAAATCCTTAAGGATCTCGATGAAGATATTCGCGGCAAAGATGTGCTGATTGTCGAAGATATCATCGACTCCGGCAACACGCTGAGCAAGGTGCGCGAGATCCTGCGCCTGCGCGAGCCGAAGTCCCTCGCCATCTGCACGCTGCTGGATAAGCCCGAGCGCCGCGAAGTGGAGGTGACGGTGGAATATGTCGGCTTCGCCATTCCTGACGAGTTCGTGGTCGGCTTCGGCATCGACTACGCCCAGCGCTATCGTCATCTGCCCTATATCGGCAAAGTGGTGCCGCTCGAATCCTGAGCCTGACCGCACAATCTTCCAAGGCTGACCGCGTCAGCCTGGTGTAGGCTGTGCTCCGGTTCGGGAGTTCAGCCCACACCTCCGCAAAAAAATGCCCATCCAGGAAGATTTTACGCTCAGGGTGGCTCATCATAAGTAGCAACGTTGCGGCGACATCGCGTCAGCCTGCGGCTCGCTATGTCTGTCGCGACACACCGACATTAAAACAGGATATGGATTCGGAATGACTTATGCACTGGAACTTTCCCGGCTGACCAAGACCTATTCCGGCGGCGTGCAGGCGCTGAAAGGGATCGATCTTAACGTCGAAGCCGGCGATTTTTATGCGCTGCTGGGGCCGAACGGCGCGGGCAAATCGACCACCATTGGGATTATCAGTTCGCTGGTGAACAAATCGGGCGGCAGCGTGCGCGTGTTCGGCTACGACCTGGAGAAAGAGGTGGTCAACGCCAAACGCCAGCTCGGCCTGGTGCCGCAGGAGTTTAACTTCAACCCGTTCGAGACCGTGCAGCAGATTGTGGTGAACCAGGCGGGCTACTACGGCGTTGAGCGCCGCGACGCGCAGCAGCGCGCAGAGAAATATCTGACGCAGCTCGATCTCTGGGGCAAGCGCAACGAGCGCGCGCGGATGCTTTCCGGCGGCATGAAGCGTCGCCTGATGATCGCCCGCGCGCTGATGCATGAGCCGAAGCTGCTGATCCTCGACGAACCGACGGCGGGCGTCGATATCGAGCTGCGCCGCTCGATGTGGACCTTCCTGAAAGAGCTGAACGAAAAAGGCACCACCATTATTTTAACCACGCACTATCTGGAAGAGGCGGAGATGCTGTGCCGCAACATCGGCATTATTCAGAGCGGCGAGCTGGTGGAGAACACCTCTATGAAGGGGCTGCTGGCCAAGCTGCAGTCGGAAACTTTTATTCTCGATCTCGCGCCGGGCAGCGCGCTGCCGACGCTGGAAGGGTTCCAGTATCGTCTGGTGGACGCCTCGACGCTGGAGGTCGAAGTGATGCGCGAGCAGGGGCTGAACAGCGTGTTCAGCCAGCTTAGCACGCAGGGCGTTCAGGTCCTGAGCATGCGTAACAAGGCGAACCGCCTGGAAGAGCTGTTTGTCAGCCTGGTGCAGGGCAAAGGAGTGAAAGCATGACACATTTGTACTGGGTAGCGCTGAAGAGTATCTGGGCTAAAGAGATTAACCGTTTCGCGCGCATCTGGATCCAGACGCTGGTGCCGCCGGTGATCACCATGACGCTCTATTTTATTATTTTCGGCAACCTGATCGGCTCGCGCATCGGCGATATGCACGGCTTCAGCTATATGCAGTTTATCGTGCCGGGCCTGATTATGATGGCGGTGATTACTAACGCCTACGCCAACGTCGCCTCGTCGTTCTTCAGCGCCAAATTTCAGCGCAATATTGAAGAGCTGCTGGTGGCGCCGGTGCCGACGCACATTATTATCGCCGGCTATGTCGGCGGCGGCGTGGCGCGCGGTCTCTGCGTCGGGGTGCTGGTCACGGCGATTTCGCTGTTTTTCGTGCCGTTCCACGTCCACTCCTGGACAATGGTGGCGGTGACGCTGCTGCTGACGGCGATCCTCTTTTCGCTGGCTGGCCTGCTTAACGCCGTATTTGCGCGCACCTTCGACGATATCAGCCTGATCCCGACCTTTGTGCTGACGCCGCTGACCTATCTGGGCGGGGTGTTCTATTCGCTGACGCTGCTGCCGCCGTTCTGGCAGGCGGTGTCGAAGCTGAATCCAATTGTCTACATGATCAGCGGCTTCCGCTTCGGCTTCCTCGGCATCAACGATGTGCCGCTGGTGTTCACCCTGTCGGTTCTGATCGCCTTTATCCTGGTGTTTTATATTCTGGTCTACACGCTGATTCAGCGTGGACGCGGCCTGCGCACCTGATAAAAAAGCAGCCTGATGGCTGCTTAAGATGAGAAGCGAGAGCTGGCGCAGGTAACAGGGCCCGATCGCAAAGTCGCTCAAGGCATCCCTGCTCGCTCGGCCCGCGCGGACACGCACCTCATCCCTGAGGTGCGCCCGTTACCGGGCCAACGCGCTGCGTTGTTCAAAAACGCTCCCGGCGTTTTTGTCCCTGGGCGGGACGCTTTGCTCTCCGGTCCCTGTTACCCACGCTTTAGCATCAGAGTTGACTGCTGCCGCCCACGTCAGCACCTTGCCCCTCAGGCGACCTGCACCGGCAGCGCCTTCGCCAGACGCTTCATCTCGTTGTCGCCGTCGAAATAGGCGACCTTCGGCTGCCACTGGCGCGCTTCCGCATCCTCGACCTGCACGTAAGAGCAGATAATCAGGATATCCCCTTCGCAGGCGCAGCGGGCCGCCGCGCCGTTGACGGAAATAATCTTCGAACCGCGTTCGGCGGCAATCGCGTAGGTGGAAAAGCGCTGGCCGTTAGTGACGTTATAGATATCGATGGCTTCATACTGCAGGATGCCGGAGGCGTCGAGGAAATCCTGATCGATGGCGCAGGAACCTTCATAGTGCAAATCCGCCTGAGTCACCTTCACGCGGTGCAGCTTGCCTTGTAAAACGGTACGTATCATAACCAGAAGACCTTGTTGTTCTGCCTGAAAACGACCCCGCCTACTGCGTGAGGTCGACCTGTTGATTATCAATAAGACGCGCTTTGCCCAGCCATGCCGCCATCAGGATCACTGCGCAACGGCTCTCGACCGTCAGCGGCTCCAGCGTATCGGCGTCGCAAATGGCCAGTCCGTCCGGGCGCAATCCTTTCTCGCTAAGCGCCGCCTCGGCGGCTTCGATAATCTCTTCGATATGGCGTTCGCCGTTGGCAAGGCGCGCCGCCATGCCGTTCATCACCTGCGCCAGCGCAGGTGCGAGCTGACGCTCGTCGTCGGTGAGATAGCCGTTGCGCGAGCTGAGTGCCAGGCCATCTTTGGCGCGCACCGTCGGCACGCCGAGAATCTCAATATCGAAGCCCATATCCGCCACCATTTTGCGAATAATCGCCAGCTGCTGAAAATCCTTCTCGCCGAAACAAGCGATATCGGGCTGCACCAGATTAAACAGCTTGCTGACAATAGTCGCGACGCCGCGAAAATGGCCGGGGCGGCTTGCGCCCTCCAGCAGCGACGACAGCACCGGCACCTCGACAAAGGTCTGGTTTGCCAGCCCGTGCGGGTAAACCTCCGCAGGCGCGGGCGCGAAGACCACATCGACGCTGCGGCGATTGAGCTTCTCGCAGTCCTCCTGCAGCGTGCGCGGGTAGCGCGCCAGATCGTCGGCGCGATCGAACTGCATCGGATTGACGAAAATCGATACCACGACAATATCGCCGCGCTCGCGCGCCTCATCCACCAGCGTTAAATGGCCGTCATGCAGATTGCCCATGGTCGGCACCAGCGCGATGCGTTTTCCTGCCTGCCGCCAGCGACGAATTTCACGGCGCAGCATCGGCAGCGTTTCTATGATCAGCACGGTAAAGCTCCTGAATTACTGGAAACTGTGTTCAGCCGCAGGATAGGTTCCCGCTTCAACTTCGGCGATATAGTGACGGATAGCGGCGCGAATGTCGCCCGCCTCAGCGAGAAAGTTCTTCGCAAATTTCGGGATATGGCCGCCGGTAATGCCGAAGGCGTCATGCATCACCAGAATCTGGCCGTCGGTGACGTTGCCCGCGCCGATGCCGATAACCGGAATCGTCAGCGCCTGGGTGATGCGCTGCGCCAGCGAAACCGGCACGCACTCCAGCACCATCAGCTGCGCGCCCGCGGCTTCCAGCGCCAGCGCGTCGGCCAGCAGCCGCTCGGCAGCCGCCTCGTCGCGGCCCTGCACCTTATAGCCGCCGAAGATATTCACCGACTGCGGCGTCAGGCCGAGATGGCCGCACACCGGCACCGCGCGCTCGGTCAGCATGCGCACCGTCTCCGCCAGCCAGGCGCCGCCCTCCAGCTTCACCATATTGGCGCCGGCGCGCATCAGCTGCGCGGCGCTGTCGAAGGTTTGCTGCGGCGTGGCGTAGCTCATAAAGGGCAGGTCGGCCATCACCAGCGCCTGCGGCGCGCCGCGACGCACGGCGGCGGTGTGATAGGCGATATCGGCGACGGTGACCGGCAGCGTCGACTCATGACCCTGAACCGTCATGCCGAGCGAATCGCCGATCAGCATCACCTGGATGCCTTCGTCAGCGAACAGGCGGGCAAAGCTGAAATCGTAGGCGGTCAGGGTGGCGAACTTACGTCCGCTCGCTTTCCACTGACGCAGATGAGAAATAGTGGTGGGTTTCATTGCGCTCTCAACTCAGGTATTTCAGATGGGCGCAGTGTACTGGATAGCGCGAGAGAGCGGAATCTCCCGCGTATCAATCTGTGCGGCGTCAGCCGTGCCAGAGGCGAATAGCGCTGGCGTCGAGGGGAGCCAGCAGATCGCGCAGCGGGCGGCCGTCCGGCAGCGTTGCGCCGGGCGCGATCTCCAGCAGCGGCACCAGCATAAAGGCGCGGTTGTGCATATCGTAGTGCGGCACGATCAGACGCGGCGTGCTGAGGCGCTGCTGGCCGAAAAGCAGGATATCGATATCGAGCGTGCGCGGCCCCCAGCGTTCCGCTTTGCGCACGCGGCCGTGCTCATGCTCGATACGCTGGGTATGATCGAGCAGCGCTTCTGGCGCAAGAGTGGTCTCCAGCGCCACCGCCGCATTCAGGTAGTCGGGCTGATCCGGCGGACCGTAAGGCGGCGTGCGGTAAAGAGAGGAGGTGGCGACGCGCGCCGTCTCCGGCAGCGCGTCGAGCGCCCGCAGCGCCGCGTCGACCTGTTGCAGCGGATCGGCAAGGTTGCTGCCGAGCGCCAGGTAGACGCGTGTCACGACGCGTTTTGACCGTCGCGGCGCGGGGCGGCCGGGCGGCGGCGCGGACGACGCGTTTTGCGGCGCGGCGTCGGGTCGTCGCCCAGCGTATTGAGCATGGTTTTCTGCTGCGTCGGCGCGGCGGCCTGGAATTCGCCCCACCAGTGGCTGAGGCGGATCAGTTCCGGGTTGTTCTCGACCTCGGCGCGCAGCGCCAGCAGATCGTAGGCGGCGCGGAACTTCGGATGCTCCATCAGCTTCCAGGCGCGTTTGCCGTGACGGCGCGACATGCGCAGCTGCAGCTGCCAGATATCGCGGATCAGCGTGGTGATGCGTTTCGGGATCGCCAGCGCGCGGCAGGCTTCATCCAGCGTATCGTTCATTGCCATCGCGAAGGCGTCGAAATAGGTCAGGCCGCTCTCCTGCGCAATGCGCTGCGCCGCTTCGAGCTGCGGATACCAGAACATTGCTGCAAACAGGAAGGCTGGATTGACGCGCATATCGTTGTGGATGCGGTTGTCGGTGTTTTTCAGCACCTGCGCCACCATCCGCTCCATATTGCTGTCGCCCTCTTCGGTGAAGTTGCGCGTGATGGTAGGGAACAGCGGCTGGAACAGCTGAAATTCGCGCAGCTTGATATAGGTGCTATAGCCGTAGCCCGCCTGCAGCAGTTTTAGCGCCTCTTCAAACAGGCGCGCCGGCGGGATATCGCGCAGCAGCGTGGCGAGACGCGGGATCGGTTCGGCGGTTTCCGCCGCAATGGTCATATTGAGTTTGGCAGCGAAGCGCACCACGCGCAGCATGCGTACCGGATCTTCGCGGTAACGCGTCTCGGGATCGCCAATCAGGCGAATGATGCCCTGCTGCAAATCCTGCAGACCGCCAACATAGTCGCGTACGGTAAAGTCGGCGACGTTGTAATAGAGGCTGTTGATCGTCAGATCGCGGCGCTGCGCATCATCTTCGATGCTGCCGAAAATATTGTCGCGCAGCAGCATGCCGCTCTGGGCGCGCTGCGACTGGTTGCGATCCTCCTGGACATCGTCATCGGCCTGATGATGGCCGCGGAAGGTCGCGACTTCGATCACTTCAGGGCCGAACATGACGTGCGCCAGACGGAAGCGACGCCCGACCAGACGGCAGTTGCGGAACAGCTTGCGCATCTGCTCTGGCGTGGCGTTGGTGGTGATATCGAAGTCCTTGGGCTTTTTACCCAGCAGCAGGTCGCGAACGCCACCGCCCACCAGATAGGATTCATAGCCTGCTTTGTTCAGGCGATAGAGTACCTTGAGGGCATTTTCGCTAATGTCTTTGCGCGAGATGTTATGGCTCTCACGAGCGATAATGGTCATCTGATGACGCTCAGTTTCAACCTCGACAGGCGCCTCCTCATCACGCATGAGGACTTTCCGGCAAAAATTAGCAACTCGGGTAAAAATGGGACACCTCGACAGCGACGTAAAGTGGTGTAAATAAAATCAGCGGCTAATCATAGCCTGTTGCGAATCATTTAGGAATGGTGTTGTCGGCTCTGCCGGTTTCAGGGCGTTCTCCCGCGGTATCAAAGCGATATTCCACTGCGAGAGGGCACTTTCCAGCAGTTTCTCCTGGGTTTCATCCTGCCAGCCTGCCGAAACGGGCTGTCCAAGAAAGCGCAGCGCCTGTACCAGCAGCGGTCGCGGATCGCCCGCGGGCAGGGAGGGCGCATGATTTTGCTTCGACAGTTTATTGCCGTCAGGGCTAATCGCCAGCGGCAAATGCAGGTATTCAGGCACCGGCCAGCCGAACTGCTGATACAACGCGATTTGACGCACCGTCGGCGCGATCAAATCCGCACCGCGCACGATCTCCGTTACCCCCTGAAAATGGTCGTCGACCACGACCGCAAGGTTATAGGCGAACAGGCCGTCGCGCCGATGGATAATAAAATCTTCCTGCGCCAGGCGCGCATCCACCGCTAAATGTCCATGCAGCCGATCGTCGAAGCTAAAAACCGGCGCGTGCTGACGCAGGCGCAGCGCGGCGTTTTCCGGCCCCAGCTGGCGATCGCGGCAGTGGCCGTCATAGAATCCGCCGATCTGCTGGATGCGGCGACGCGTGCAGGTGCAGTAGTAGCTCTGGCGATGCGCCTGCAGCCAGGCCAGCGCCTCGCGATAGGCGTCATGACGCTGCGACTGCCACAAGACGTCACCGTCCCAGTGCAGGCCGTAGTGCTCCAGCTGATGCAAAATGCGCGTGGCGGCGCCGGGAACTTCGCGCGGCGGATCGATATCTTCGATGCGCACCAGCCAGCGGCCGTTTTGCGCGCGTGCGCTCAGATAGCTGCCAAGGGCAGCAATCAGCGAGCCAAAATGAAGGTCGCCGGAAGGCGAGGGGGCGAAACGCCCAATGCAGGGATGCGTAGACACTGGCTTTAAAAGTCACCGCACAGCGGCACAACAAGGTGCTTTTCCGCAGTGCGGTGAATCAGGCGAGGCGTTAGCCAGCCATCTGTTTTTCGCGGATTTCTGCCAGCGTCTTGCAGTCGATGCAAAGATCGGCGGTCGGACGCGCTTCCAGACGGCGAATACCGATCTCTACGCCGCAGGATTCGCAGTAGCCGAAGTCGTCATCTTCGACTTTTTTCAGCGTCTTCTCGATCTTCTTGATCAGCTTACGCTCGCGGTCGCGGTTACGCAGTTCAAGGCTGAATTCCTCTTCCTGCGCGGCACGGTCAACCGGATCCGGGAAGTTCGCCGCTTCGTCCTGCATATGCGAGACGGTGCGATCGACTTCATCACGCAGCTGATTGCGCCAGGCTTCCAG
Organism: Pantoea phyllosphaerae; assembly: GCF_051025595.1. Lineage (NCBI taxonomy): Bacteria > Pseudomonadati > Pseudomonadota > Gammaproteobacteria > Enterobacterales > Erwiniaceae > Pantoea > Pantoea phyllosphaerae. Next base: position 56,721 of record NZ_JBPFDE010000018.1, on the reverse strand, counting down.
AATCTTGCGAAAATGTTGCAGCTGGGCTTCGTTCATATACTCTTCGCCCGGCTTCTCCTGGTATGGCTCCACCCCAGCGATGGCGAGAATACTCAGGGACGATGTTTTACGGTTTTGCCCTTCTTGCATGTTGTTTCTCCTGGATAACACGCACTATACCTTTTGTGGTTCAGCGCCAGCGATTAGGCGTCAGGCGGATGAGTGTAGTCAGTGGACTACATTTTGCCTGGCGGATTTCGCCGCACTGCCGCAAATGGGTACATCGATCCCCCTACGGGGAAAAACAGGCCGCTATAAATAACAGAAGCAGTCAAGGTTGGCAATTATTGATGATCGCACCTTGACAAGCCTGTGAGGAACAGCGTATTTAGCGCCTCGCGTTAACCATTCATACCACAACAATTTGCAAAAGATATTACAAGGTTACGGCAACCGGCTTTTTCAGAAACAGGCCTGCCGGTGATAAATCCGCGCGAAACGCCAAAATCTCTACGCCGTCCTGCTGCGCCTGGACCAGTTGGTCTGCGTAACGTGCGTCAATGTGACGCGCGGGGGAGACGTCCTCAATCCCCGAGTGCAGAACCGCAAACAGCAAAACAGCCCGGTGGCCGGCAGCCGCGACGGCGCTTAGCTCGCGCAGGTGCTTCTGGCCTCGGACCGTCACCGCATCCGGAAAATAGCCTTTTCCTTGATGTAAAAGGGTCACGGACTTGACTTCAATATAGCAGTTGCGTCTGCCGCCTGCCTGAAGCAGGAAATCGATTCGGCTCTTTTCCTCGCCATACCTGACTTCAGCCTGGCAGCGCTCATAGCCCGCCAGCTCCGGAATCGCAGCGGCGAGCAGCGCCTCTTTTACCAGCTGATTGGCGCGCAGGGTATTAACGCAGATCCAGTTGCCCTGCTGCGTTTCGGTCAGCTCCCAGCTGTGCGGGTATTTGCGCGTCAGGCTGTCGGAGGTGGAGTACCACACCGTATCGCCCGGCGTGGCGCAGCCGGTCATCGCGCCGGTATTGGCGCAGTGAATCGTCAGGGTTTCGCCTTCCGGCGTCACCACGTCGGCGAGGAAACGCTTATAGCGGGCAATGAGCCGGGCGGACTTTAACGGTGGTGAAAACAGCATAGCGCTCCAGAGTCAGGTCAGGGGCCAGCTCGCCAGCGCCTGATAGCGCGTGCGGCCTCGCGCGTAGTGCGAGGAAAACAGCGAGAAATGGTCGACGCGAAAGCGCCAGTGAAAGTCGCGCGGCGGCAGCGCGATGCGCGAGGCGGCGTCGCGCAGCAGCGTGACGTGCGGATGAAACGGCTGGGCGCTCTGGGCGCAGCCGTGGCGCGCCGCCTGGGCGCGTAGCAGATCGGCCAGCTGAAGCAGGCCGCGCGGCGGCCGCCGGCAGCCGATCCATACCACGCCCGGACGCGGCCAGTGGCCGGCGTCGTCGAGATCGATATCGAAGGCGGGCTGCTGAATGCGCGCCGCCAGCTGTTGCAGCTTCTGCGCGGTCTCGCTTTTTACCTCGCCGAGAAAGGCGAGCGTCAGGTGCAGATTGGCCGCAACAATGGGGCGGCCAGCGTCGTCGGCAAAGCAATCGGCACGCCAGCGCACCAGCTGCTGCTGCAGCGCGTCAGGCAGGCCGATGCCAAAAAACAGGCGTTGCGTCTCCATGGCGGTCTCCGGCAATCCTCGCGGATGAGTGCTACAATGCGCGCCATCTTAACACAGGCTGAACGGGAGTTTGCCGTGAGTGATTTACCGGTCAGCGCCGTGCTGCCCGACCTGCTTCAGGCGCTCGACGCCGCGCCGCAAATCCTGCTGGCGGCCCCCACCGGCGCGGGCAAATCGACCTGGCTGCCGCTGCAGCTGCTGCGGCAGGCGAACCTGCCAGGCCGCATTATTATGCTGGAGCCGCGTCGGCTGGCGGCGCGCAACGTGGCGCAGCGCCTGGCGGAGCAGCTCGGCGAGCAGCCCGGCGGCACCGTCGGCTTTCGCATGCGAGGCGAGAGCTGCATCGGGCCGACTACCCGGCTGGAGGTGGTGACGGAAGGCATCCTGACGCGCATGCTGCAGCGCGATCCCGAGCTGAGCGGCGTGTCGCTGGTGATCCTCGACGAATTCCACGAGCGCAGCCTGCAGGCGGATCTGGCGCTGGCGCTGCTGCTCGACGTGCAGCAGGGGCTGAGGGACGATCTGAAAATCCTGCTGATGTCGGCGACGCTGGACAACGCGCGCCTCTCGGCACTGCTGCCCGACGCGCCGCTGATTGTCTCCGAAGGGCGCAGCTATCCCGTGACGCGCCGCTTCGCCTCGCTCAGCGCCACGCTGCGCTTTGAAGAGGCGGTAGCGCGCGAAACGGCGCAGCTGCTGCGCGAAGAGAGCGGCTCGCTGCTGCTGTTTCTGCCCGGCGTGGCAGAAATTAAGCGCGTAGAGCGTGAGCTGGCGTCGCGCGTCGCGGACGACGTCGATTTGACGCCGCTTTATGGCGCGCTGCCGCTGGCGGCGCAGCGCCGCGCTATCCTGCCCGCGCCGCCTGGCCGCCGCAAAGTGGTGCTCGCCACCAATATTGCTGAAACCAGCCTGACTATCGAAGGGATCCGGCTGGTGGTGGACAGCGCGCTGGAGCGCGCCGCGCAGTTCGACGCGCGCAGCGGCGTCACGCGGCTGCTGACCCAGCGCGTCAGCCAGGCGTCGATGACGCAGCGCGCCGGCCGCGCCGGGCGTCTGATGCCCGGCATCTGCCTGCATCTGATCCCCGAAGAGCAGGCGTCGCGCGCCGCCGCGCAGAGCGAGGCGGAAATGATGCACAGCGATCTTGCCGCGCTGTGGATCGAATTGCTGCAGTGGGGCTGCCAGCAGCCGGATCAGCTGACCTGGCTCGATGCGCCGCCGGAAAAACACCTGCGCGCGGCGCGCGCGCTGCTGACCCGACTTGGCGCGCTGGACGAAAGCGGCAAGCTGAGCGCGACGGGACGCCGCATGGCGCAGCTCGGCGGCGATCCGCGCCTCAGCGCCGTGCTCTGCGCCGCCGGGCAAACGCCTGACGCAGCCGCCAGCGCCGCGCTGCTGGTGGCGATTCTGGAGGATCCGCCGCGCAGCGGCTCGCCCGATCTGCGTGACGCGCTGCATCGCCCGCAGCCGCAGTGGCAGCGGCGCGCAAAGCAGTGGCAGACGCGGCTTGGCGTCAGCGGCGGTCGCGTCGATGAAGATCGCTTTCCCGCGCTGCTGGCGGCGGGCTTCAGCGACCGACTGGCGCGGCGGCGCGACAATGGCGGCCGCTATCAGCTCGCCAACGGGCTGGGCGCGATGCTCGATACGCAAGAGGGGCTGAACCGCTACGAATGGCTGATCGCACCCGCCTTGCTGCAGGGCAGCGCGGCACCGGACGCGCGCATGCTGCTGGCGCTGCCGATCGATATCGATGCGCTGCGCCAGGCGCGGCCGGAGCTGGTCGAGGTGCGCGCCGAAGTCGAGTGGGACGAAGAGAAGGGCACGCTGCGCGCGCTGCGCCGCGAGCAGATTGGCGCGCTGGTGCTGAAGGCGCAGCCGATGGCGCGCCCGGAACCCGAGGTGCTGCACGCCGCAATATTGCGCTGGGTGGCGCAAAAAGGCCTGGGTGTGCTGGGCTGGAGCGAGGCGGCGCAGCAGCTGCGCGTGCGGCTGCAGTGCGCGGCGCAGTGGCTGCCGGAGGAGCCGTGGCCCGCCGTGGACGACGAATCGCTGCTGGCGTCGCTCGACCGCTGGCTGCTGCCGGAGATGGGCGCGGTGCGCGATCTAAAATCGCTGCAGGCGGTCAACCTTGTTAGCGCGCTATTACATTTGCTCACATGGTCGCAACGCCAGCGGCTGGATAGTGCGCTGCCAACTCATTACACTGTGCCGACCGGCAGCCGGCTGCCCATTCGCTATCATGCCGATAAGCCGCCCGCGCTGGCGGTGCGCATTCAGGAGATGTTCGGCGAGGCGAGCAATCCCGCCGTGGCGGAAGGGCGCGTGCCGCTGGTGCTGGAGCTGTTGTCGCCTGCGCAGCGGCCGTTGCAGATTACCCGCGACCTGGCCGCCTTCTGGCGCGGCGCCTGGCCGGAGGTGCAGAAAGAGATGAAAGGGCGCTATCCCCGCCATCCTTGGCCCGACGATCCGGCCAGCGCGCTGCCTACCAGGCGCACCAAAAAATATTCCCCGCAGGGTTGAGCCCGCTGGATCGATTTCAGAGGGTTCCGCCATGCGGAAAAGGTAAAAGTCGCTAGAGTATCGGCGCAGCCAACGTAATGCCTGGAGAATGAAACCAATGTCTGGGAACGATCGCGAACCCATTGGGCGCAAAGGAAAACAACCCAAGCCGCCGCGTAACGCTACGCGCCGGGGTCGCCGCAGGGATGAAGACGATTTTGAAAATGATGATTTTGCCGATGAAGTTGAGGAGGAAGCGCCTGTGCCGCGTAAAAGTAAAGGAAAGCGTCCGCCGCGCGGGAAGCGCCGCTGGTTAGGCTGGCTGATCAAGCTGTTCCTCGTGTTTGTGGTAATTATGGCCGCCTGGGGCGTCTACCTCGACTCGGAGATTCGTGCCCGCATCGACGGCAAAGTGTGGCAGCTGCCCGCCACCGTCTACGGCCGCATGGTCAGCCTGGAGCCGGGCATGGCCTACAACAAGAAAGAGATGATTGCGCTGCTGGAAGGCACGCAGTATCGCGAGGTGTCGCGCATCACGCGTCCCGGCGAATTCTCGGTGAAAGGCAACACCATCGATCTGCTGCGCCGCCCGTTCGACTTCCCTGACAGCAAAGAGGGCCAGGTGCACGCGCAGATGGTGTTCGACGGCGATGAGCTGGGCGAGATTAAAAACCTCGACTCCGGCCGCGACTTTGGCTTCTTCCGCCTCGATCCGCGCCTGATCACCATGCTGCAGTCGCCCAACGGCGAGCAGCGCCTGTTTGTGCCGCGCGCCGGCTTCCCGGATCTGCTGGTCGATACGCTGATCGCTACCGAAGACCGTCATTTCTATGAGCATGACGGCATCAGCCCTTACTCAATTGGTCGCGCCTTCCTCGCCAATATCACGGCCGGGAAAGCGGTGCAGGGCGGCAGTACCCTGACGCAGCAGCTGGTAAAAAACCTGTTCCTGACCAACGAGCGTTCACTGTGGCGTAAAGCGCGCGAAGCCTATATGGCGGTGATTATGGACGCGCGCTACAGCAAGGATCGCATCCTGGAGCTCTACCTGAACGAGGTCTATCTCGGTCAGGCAGGCAACGACCAGATCCGCGGCTTCCCGCTGGCGAGCCTCTACTACTTCGGCCGTCCGGTCGACGAGCTGAGCCTCGATCAGCAGGCGATGCTGGTGGGCATGGTGAAAGGGGCCTCGCTCTATAACCCGTGGCGCAATCCGAAGCTGGCGCTGGAGCGACGCAATCTGGTGCTGCGCCTGCTGCAGCAGCAGAAGGTGATCGACCAGGAGCTCTACGACATGCTCTCGGCGCGCCCGCTCGGCGTACAGCCGAAAGGCGGCGTCATCACGCCGCAGCCCGCCTTTATGCAGATGGTGCGTAACGAGCTGCAGGCGAAGCTGGGCGACAAGGTCAAAGATCTCTCTGGCGTGAAGATCTTCACCACCCTCGATCCGGTCTCGCAGGACGCGGCGGAAAAAGCGGTGCTCGACGGCATTCCGGCGCTGAAAAAACAGCGCGGCCTGAAAGATCTGGAAACCGCGATGGTGGTGGTCGATCGCTTCAGCGGCGAAGTGCGCGCCATGGTCGGCGGCGCCGATCCGCAGTTCGCTGGCTACAACCGCGCGCTGCAGGCGCGTCGCTCTATCGGCTCGCTGGCGAAACCGGCGACCTATCTGACCGCGCTCAGCCAGCCCAACACCTACCGTCTCAACAGCTGGATCGCCGATGAGCCGATCGCGCTGAAGCAGCCGAACGGCACCGTCTGGAAACCGATGAACGACGATCGTCGCTTCAGCGGCAAGGTAATGCTGGTGGACGCGCTGACCAACTCCATGAACGTGCCGACGGTCAATCTCGGCATGACGCTGGGGCTGGACGCGGTTGTGGATACCTGGACCAAACTGGGCGTGCCGAAAGATCAGCTCAACCCGGTGCCGTCGATGCTGCTCGGCGCGCTTAACCTGACGCCGATCGAAGTGGCGCAGGCGTTCCAGTCGATCGCCAGCGGCGGCAACCGCGCCTCGCTGTCGGCGGTGCGCTCGGTGATTGCTGAAGACGGCACCGTGCTCTATCAGAGCTACCCGCAGGCGCAGCGCGTAGAGCCGGCGCAGGCCGCCTATCTGACGCTCTATACCATGCAGCAGGTCGCCGATCACGGTACGGCGCGCGCGCTGGGCGCGCGTTATCCGAAAGCGCATCTGGCAGGTAAAACCGGTACCACCAACGACCTGATCGACAGCTGGTTCGCCGGGGTCGACGGCAAAGAGGTCGCCATTACCTGGGTGGGGCGCGACAATAACCAGCCGAGCAAGCTGTACGGTGCCAGCGGTGCGATGCAGATCTACCGCCGCTACCTGGACAATCAGGCACCGATGCCGCTGGTGCTGACGCCGCCGGAAGATGTCTCGATGATGAACATCGATTCCGCAGGCAATTTCGTCTGCGGCAACGGCAGCAGCACCTGGCGCTCGCTGCCGGTATGGTCGCTCGATCCCGACGCTCTCTGCCAGCAGCAGCAACAGCTGTTCCAGCAGCAGCAGCAGTTGCAGGAGCAGCAGAACCAGCAGCAAAATCAGCAGCAGATGCAGCAGCAACCGCAGCAGCAGCCGGAGAAGAAAGAGAGCGACGGCGTCGCGGGCTGGATCAAAGATATGTTCGGCGGCAACTAAACCGTCGGTTAAAAAGGGTGCTACGGCGCCCTTTTTTTATGCCCGGCCAATAGTACGCGACTGGCCGCCAGACGGCGCTGCGCGCGGGATTATCCCTTGCAGAGAGTAAAGCGTTTCGCCTAGAATCCATTCGGCATAATAATCATTCTCGTTTTCATTCGCCTGCCTACGACTTTATTCAAGAGACACGACCATGAATGCGCGAACGACTTTTCCTTGTTATCCGGACGGCGCAGTTTTAAATCAGAATCTCGACGTCGCCGGATACACCACGGTGGATGCGAGGCTGAAATATGACCCTGGCCGCTCCGGTCTGTCGGGCTCGTCGGTGGGCGTCAACGTGAAAAAACTGATTGACCGCGACGACGCCTGCTACTGGCGCGCAGAGCGTCAAATTGTCGGCGCCGCCACTTTTCGTTTTTGATGCAACCGGGCGCCGCGGTGCCCGTTTAACCTGGGAGGATCATGCAGCCTTCGCACGACGCAGCCACTTTTTCGCTGGATAATGTCAGCTTTCACGTGCCCGGCCGCACGCTGCTGCATCCGCTCTCGTTAACCTTTCCGCCGGGCAACGTGACCGCGCTTATCGGCCATAACGGATCCGGAAAATCGACCTTGCTGAAAATGCTGGGACGGCACCAGAGCCCCAGTGAGGGGCGCGTGCTGCTTAACGCGACGCCGGTTGAGGCGTGGAACGGCAAAGCTTTCGCGCGCGAAGTCGCCTATTTGCCGCAGCAGCTGCCCGCCGCCGAAGGCATGACGGTACGCGAGCTGGTGGCGATAGGTCGCTACCCCTGGCACGGCGCGCTGGGCCGCTTCAGCCACGACGATCGCGTGCGGGTCGAAGAGGCGATTGCGCAGGTCGGGCTGAAACCGCTGGCCGCGCGCCTGGTGGACAGCCTTTCCGGCGGCGAGCGTCAGCGCGCCTGGCTGGCGATGCTGGTGGCGCAAAACAGCCGCTGCCTGCTGCTGGACGAACCGACCTCGGCGCTGGATATCGCGCATCAGGTTGAGGTGCTGGCGCTGATCCAGCGGCTCAGCCGCGAGCGCGGCCTGACGGTGATCGCCGTGCTGCACGATATCAATATGGCGGCGCGCTACTGCGACCATCTGGTGGCGCTGCGCGGTGGCAAGATGATTGCCGAAGGCGCGCCGGACAGCATGATGCAGGCCGAGGTGCTGGGCGCGATTTACGGCATTCCCATGGGTATCCTGCCGCATCCGCAGGGCGGCGCGCCGGTCAGCTTTGTCTACTGAGGGCCTGAGCATGGAGATTACTCGTCGTCGCCTGCTGGCGGCGCTGGCGCTGACGCCGTGGCTGAATGCGCTGCCGCTGCGCGCTGCCCTGCCTGAACAGCCGCGTATTATCGCGCTGGAGTGGCTGCCGACCGAGCTGCTGCTGGCGCTCGGCGTCGCGCCACTGGCGGTCGCCGATACGCGCAACTACAACATCTGGGTCGGCGAGCCGCCGCTGCCGCCGCAGACCCTGGACGTCGGGCTGCGCACCGAACCTAATCTGGAGCTGATGACCCAGCTGCAGCCCTCGCTGATCCTCTGCTCGAACGGCTACGGCCCGCCGCCGGAAAAACTCAAGCGCATTGCGCCGATTATGGGCTTCGACCTCAACCGCGGCGACGGCAAACCGCTCTCCGCGGCGCGTGATTCGCTGCGCGCGCTGGCGACGCGTATCGGCCGCGAAGCCGAAGCCGAGGCGCATCTGCAACTGCTGGATCGCGAGCTGGCCGCCGCGCGCCAGCGTCTGGCACCCTATGCCGCGCGCCCGGTGCTGCTGATGTCGCTGATGGATAGCCGGCATGCGCTGGCATTCGGCAAAAACAGTCTGTTTCTGGAGGTGATGGAGCAGCTGGGGCTGACCAATGCGTGGCAGGGAGAAACCAACTTCTGGGGCAGCGCAGTGATTGGCATCGAGCGGCTGGCGCATCTGCGCGACGTCGAGGCGATCTGCTTCGATCACGCCAACGACGCCGATATGGCACAGCTCAGCCGCAGCCCGCTGTGGCAGGCGCTGCCGTTTGTTCGTGCCGGACGCTTTCAGCGGGTTCCGGCGGTGTGGTACTACGGCGCGACCCTGTCGGCGCTGCACTTTGTTCGCGTGCTGGAACGCGCGCTGGAGACGCGCTGATGCGCCATCGTTTTTTCCCCGCCGCGCTGCTGAGCCTGCTCTTTCTGCTGGCGCTGCTGCTGAGCGTTATCAACCTGCGCGCGGCGCTGCCGTCGGCGCAGTGGGCGCAGGCGCTGCTGTCGCCGGATCTCAACAACATCGATCAGATGCTGTTTCACTACAGCCTGCTGCCGCGGCTCGGGCTGGCGCTGCTGGTCGGCGCCGGACTGGGGCTGGCGGGCCTGCTGTTTCAGCAGGCGCTGCGCAATCCGCTGGCGGAGCCGACCACGCTGGGCGTCTCGTCCGGCGCCCAGCTCGGCATTACCGTCGCCACGCTGTGGCAGCTGCCGGGCGGGACGGCCACGACGCAGCTGGCGGCGCTGATCGGCGCGCTGGCGGTTGGGGCGGTGGTGTTCGGCGTCGCCTGGGGCAAACGGCTGTCGCCGGTTACGCTGATCCTCTCTGGGCTGGTGCTGAGCCTCTACAGCGGGGCGGTGAACCAGATCTTCGCCATTTTCAATCACGACCAGCTGCAGACAATGTTTCTGTGGAGCACCGGCACGCTCAACCAGATGGGTTGGGAGAATGTCAGCCTGCTGTGGCCGCGTCTGCTGCTCGCCTTCGCGCTGGCGCTGGCGCTGCTGCGTCCGCTGACGCTGATGGGGCTGGATGACGGCGTGGCGAAAAACCTCGGCCTGGCGCTGGCGCTGGCGCGCGTCGGCACGCTGGCGCTGGCGATCCTGCTCAGCGCGCAGCTGGTGAGCGTGGCGGGCATTATCGGCTTTATCGGTCTCTTCGCGCCGCTGCTGGCGAAGCTGCTGGGGGCGCGTCGGCTGCTGAGCCGTATGCTGCTGGCGCCGCTGATTGGCGCGCTGTTGCTGTGGCTGGCGGATGCCTGCGTGCTGTGGCTCACCGCTCACTGGCGTGAAGTCTCTACCGGCACCCTGACCGCGCTGACGGGCGTGCCGCTGCTGCTCTGGCTGCTGCCGCGCCTGCGCACCGGCTCGGCGCCGCCCCCGCTCGATATGGGCGATAACGTGCCGCCGGAGCGGCATGCGGTGCGGCGCTGGTCGCTGCTCGGTCTGGCGCTGCTGGGGGGGCTGGCGTGGGTCGCGCTCGCCTTTGGCCGTGATGCGCACGGCTGGGTATGGTCAGGCGGCGAACTGTTCCATCAGCTGCTGCCATGGCGCGCGCCGCGTCTGCTGGCGGCGCTGGCGGTAGGGCTAATGCTCGGCGTTGCGGGCTGTTTGATTCAGCGGCTGACCGGCAATCCGATGGCTAGCCCGGAAGTGCTGGGCATCAGCTCCGGCGCGGCGTTCGGCGTGGTGGTGATGCTGTTTTTCGTGCCGGGCGACGCGCTGGCGTTTCTGCTGCCAGCGGGCGCGCTGGGCGCGGCGGGAACGCTGATGGTGATTATGCTGGTGGCGAGCCGCGGCGGCTTTTCGCCAGAGCGTATGCTGCTGGCGGGCATGGCGCTGAACAGCGCGTTCGTCACGCTGCTGATGCTGCTGCTGGCGAGCGGCGATCCGCGTATGGGCGGCTTGCTGAGCTGGATTTCCGGTTCCACCTACACGATCAGCGCAAAGGCGGCGATGCAGAGCGCCTTGCTGGCGCTGGTTTTGACCGCGCTGGCGCCGCTCGCCAGCCGCTGGCTGACGCTGCTGCCGCTGGGCGCCGCCACGGCGCGTTCGGCGGGCATGGCGCTCAACGCCTCGCGTCTGGCGCTGATGCTGCTGGCGGCCGCGCTGACCGCCGCGGCGACGCTGACCATCGGGCCGCTGAGTTTTGTCGGCTTGATGGCGCCGCATATCGCGCGCATGCTCGGCTTCCGCCGCGCGCTGCCGCAGATGGCGATGGCGGGGCTGTTCGGCGCAGGGCTGATGCTGCTGGCCGACTGGTGCGGACGCATGCTGGCGTTTCCCGATCAGCTGCCGGCGGGACTGATGGCGACCTTTATCGGCGCGCCTTATTTTATCTGGCTGCTAAGACGCTCGCGGTAAAAAAAGACCGGAAATATGCCGGTCTGACGTTGTTGACTGCGTGCTCACGCGGATGACAGGGTCTGATCGCAAAGTCGCTCAAGGCATCCCTGCTCGCTCGGCCCGCGACATCCCTGTCGCGGGACGCTTTGCTCTTCAGCCCCTGTCATCCGCTTTTTGACAGGCTAGCCGTCTGAGCGAATAACGCGTTTACAGCTTCGCAAAACAGCGACGCGCGGCGTCGACGGTGCGGTCAATGTCCTCGGCGCTGTGCGCCAGCGACATGAAGCCCGCTTCAAAGGCGGAAGGCGCAAGGTAAACGCCTTCTTCCAGCATCAGGTGGAAGAAGTGCTTAAAGCGCTCAACGTCGCACTTCGTCACGTCGGCGTAGCAGGTCACGCTGTCGGCGTCGGTGAAGAAAATGCCGAACATGCCGCCGACGTGATTCACCACCAGCGGGATATTTTCCGCCTTCGCCGCCGCCAGCAGACCCTGCGCCAGCTGCGTGGTGCGCTCGGTCAGGGTCTGATGAGTGCCCGGCTGGGCGATCTGCGTCAGGCAGGCGAAACCGGCCGCCATCGCAATCGGGTTGCCGGAAAGGGTGCCCGCCTGATAAACCGGCCCGGTCGGTGCCAGCGCGTCCATCACTTCGCGGCGTCCGCCAAAGGCGCCCACCGGCATGCCGCCGCCGATAATCTTGCCGAGGCAGGTAAGATCTGGCCGCACGTTGTAATGCGCCTGCGCGCCGCCCAGCGCCACGCGGAAGCCGGTCATCACTTCGTCGATAATCAGCAGCGCGCCGAATTCGTCGCACAGCGCGCGCAGGCCCGGCAGGAAGTCCGGCTGCGGCGGAATACAGTTCATATTGCCCGCGACCGGCTCGACGATAATGCAGGCGATCTCTTCCGGATACTGCTCAAAAGCGGTACGTACCGAGTTGAGATCGTTATAGGTGCAGGTCAGAGTGTGGCGCGCGAAATCGGCCGGCACGCCGGGGGAGTTCGGCTGGCCCAGCGTCAGGGCGCCGGAACCCGCTTTCACCAGCAGGCAGTCGGCATGACCGTGATAGCAGCCTTCAAACTTCACGATCTTGTCGCGGCCGGTAAAGCCGCGCGCCAGGCGAATGGCGCTCATGGTCGCTTCGGTGCCGGAATTTACCATGCGCACCTTATCCATGCTCGGCACCAGCTCGCACACCAGCTGCGCCATCTTCACTTCCATTTCGGTGGGGGCGCCAAAGCTCAGGCCACGCGCGGCGGCTTCAATGACCGCGTTGCGGATCTCAACGTTGTTGTGGCCCAGCACCATCGGCCCCCATGAACCGACATAGTCGATATAGGCTTTGCCGTCGGCGTCATAGAGGTACGCGCCGTCGGCGCGCTCGATGAACAGCGGCGTGCCGCCTACGCCGTTAAACGCGCGCACCGGCGAGTTAACGCCGCCGGGGATCAGGCGTTGCGCTTCGGCAAACAGGTTTTCGGACTTACTCATTTATTCGGCTCCAGCGGTTCATAAAAAATCTCGCGCCATTCTACGGGAAGAAGACGGCAGGACGAAAGGCCGGAAAGGGCGCGCTATATTTACCTTAGCTGAAGGCTGGCGGCACAGAGTGCGAAGGGCAAAACTTGATTGCGCTATCGCGCTGGCGGATAATACGGCAATTGAGGTCGTTTTCTGGCCTGGACCTTTACCGGAGTATAAGATGAGTGATGATGTTGCAGCACTGCCGTTACAGTTTACCGATGCGGCGGCCAGCAAGGTAAAGAACCTGATTGCCGACGAAGAGAATCCCGATCTGAAACTGCGCGTCTATATTACCGGCGGCGGTTGCAGCGGCTTTCAGTATGGTTTCACCTTTGACGACAAAATGAACGACGGCGACATGACCATTGAGAAACAGGGCGTGGCGCTGGTGGTGGATCCGATGAGCCTGCAGTACCTGGTCGGCGGCTCGGTTGACTACACCGAAGGTCTGGAAGGATCGCGTTTTATCGTGACTAACCCGAACGCCAAAACCACCTGCGGCTGCGGCTCCTCTTTCAGTATCTGATGTAAAAAGGCCGTCTTGCGACGGCCTTTTTCTTACCATTCCACGGTTACCAGCTTCGCCGTTTCCTTACGAACACTATCCTTCTTTAGCACGCTTTCCGTGACGCGCGGCTGCGCGTTGATGCGGCGACCGCAATCGATCTGCGGCATTGCCCGTTGCGGCTGGCTGTTAACTTCACAGCGCGAATAGATTATCAGCTGAACGCCTATCGATCCCGTGGTCGACGCTGTTGCAAAGGGCGCGACGGTCGCGAGCGCGAAGGCCAGCAGCAAGGCTCTGGTCATGTTTGATTCCTGGTGTGCAAAATGCGCAAGGCGCATAAAAGGACGCTGAGCTTACGTGGCGTCGGCGTCTCATTTATTGATTAACGGCAAAATTAGCGGGATCTTTAACCGCTTCCTGCTGATTTAATGTTCTGGATGCAGGGCGGCGCAAAGCTGTTTTGCCGCCAGCAGCATACGCGGGCCAGGGCGGCTGAGCCAGTCATCCTTAATGGCGATAACCGGCACGGTGAGCTGAGGCTGCCAGAAGCGTGCCACGCTCTGCGCCTGCGCGGCATCGCCGGCGACCACAATCGCCTGTGGGTGACGCATCAGCACCTGCTCGCGGCTGACCTGCGGCCAGCTGACGCGGCTGTCGGCGAAAATATTCTTTCCGGCGCACAGCGTAATGATGTCGTTTTGCAGGGTATCGCGCGCGGCGGTAAACAAGGGTTGCTGACCAAACTGCAGGAAAAGCGGCACGGCGGGCAGGGCGGCGTAGCGCGCGCGCAGGGCCTTTTCCTGCTGCTTCAGCTGCTGCGCGGCTTCCAGCGCCTGCTGCGGCTGGGGGCTCCAGCGCTGCAGCGACGCGACGGCGTCCGCCATCTCCTCCAGCGAACCGGGATCGAGCCACTCGACCTTAACGCCGAGCCGCTGCAGCTGATCGATCTGGCGCTGCGGATTGCCGCCGCGCCAGGCGAGCACCACATCTGGCTTCAGCGCCAGAATGCGCTCGACCTTCACGCCTTGCCAGTTGGCGACCTGCTCCAGCGCTTTCGCGGCGGGTGGATAGTCGGACCAGGCGCTGACCGCGACCGGCGTGATGCCGGCGGCAAACGCCATTTCGGTGAGGTGGGGAGCGAGCGAGATAACGCGTGGGGCGGCGGCGAACAGGCTGCTGCAAAACAGCAGCAGCCCGATCGGCCAGAGCGATTTAGCCACGCGCCAGGCGCGCCAGCAGCTTCTCTACCATCAGCGACGACTGCTGCGCCGCGACGCTGAGAAACTCTTCAAAGCTCAGATGCGACGCTTTGTCGGCAACGTCGGAGATGGCACGCACCACCACGAAAGGCACCTTGAACTGGTGGCAGACATGGCCGATGGCGGTCGCTTCCATCTCCACGGCGATCGCCTGCGGGAAGGTAGCGCGAATGCGCGCCAGCGGTTCGGCACCGTTGATAAAGGCGTCGCCGCTAACCACCAGACCGCGCACCGCGTTCAGGTTCAGCTCGCTGATGCAGGCTTCAGCGGCGGCAATCAGCTGCGCATCGGCGGTAAAGGCCGCCGGACAGCCCGCCATCTGGCCTGGCTCGTAGCCGAAGGCGGTAACGTCGGCGTCGTGATAGCGCACTTCGTCCGAGACCACGATATCGCCGACCGAGAGCGTCGGCGCCAGACCGCCGGCCGATCCGGTGTTGATCACCAGGTCTGGTTTGCACAGCTCAAGCAGCAGGGTGGTGCCCAGCGCCGCCGAGGTTTTACCGATACCCGATTTCAGCAAAGCGACCTCAACGCCGTTCAGCGTGCCGGTGTAAATTTCGCAGCCGGCCAGCGTCAGGGTCTGGCGGTTCTCGATTTTGTCACGCAGCAGGGTCACTTCCTGCTCCATCGCGCCAATAATGCCTGCTTTCATAAGAGAGTCTCGCTAATGTGGTGGAAGTGGTCGTAAAAAGTGAGGCATAGTCTAGCATGGCTGGCAGGGGATTGATTCACGAAGGTATAAGGGGAAACGATGGCGACAGTTAATTTCAGGAAGAAGATCAGTTTTACTCGCCCTTATAACACGCGCAAAGAGCCGGAAGGGGAATACTATATTACCCGCCACTTTGAGAGCGATCGCGGCCGTATTATCAATTCGGCGGCGATTCGCCGACTGCAGCAAAAAACCCAGGTTTTTCCGCTGGAGCGCAATGCCGCTGTGCGCTCGCGCCTCACCCATTCGCTGGAAGTGCAGCAGACGGGACGCTATATCGCTAAAGAGATCCTGCAAACCCTGAAAAGTCAGGGCGGTCTGGCGCAGTACGGGCTGGACGAGATGGAGGGCGCGTTCGAAAGTCTGGTGGAGATGGCCTGCCTGCTGCACGACGTCGGCAATCCGCCGTTTGGCCATTTCGGCGAGGCAGCCATTAACGACTGGTTTGAAGAGCACCTTCCGCTGGAGCTGGTGGACCCGCTGGTGGCTGGCGTTGAAGGCGAGCAGCAGCGCGCCGATTTCAGTCAGCTCAACGCCATGATCCGCCAGGATCTGTGCCACTTTGAAGGTAATGCGCAGGCGATTCGCATGGTGCATACCCTTCTGCAGCTCAATCTCAGCTATTCGCAGGTTGCCTGCATCCTGAAATATACCGCGCCCGCCTGGTGGCAGGGCGAGAAGCCCGAGCCGTTCAGCGCGCTGATGAAAAAACCGGGTTTTTACCTCTCTGAACGCGACTATATCGCCGATCTGCGCGCAGCGACCCATATGGACGAGCATCATCGCTTTCCGCTGACCTATATTATGGAAGCGGCGGATGATATCTCTTACTGCATTGCCGACCTGGATGACGCCGTCGAAAAAGATATATTTAACATTGATGCGCTTTATGACTATTTATGTAAAAACTGGGGACCGATTAAAAATAATGACGCCTTCAGTCGAACGGTCGGCGAGGCATGGCGAGAAGCCTGTAACAAAAAGCGTCGCAGCAGAAGCGATCAGTTCTTTATGTCGTTGCGCGTTAACGTACAGAACGTACTGGTCAGCCATGCGGTAAAGCGTTTCGTCGATAATCTGCCCGCTATTTTCAACGGCGATTTTAATCATGCACTATTAGAGGACGACGGCGAAGAGGGAAGATTATTACAGATGTTTAAAACGGTGGCGCGCCGCCACGTATTTAATCATGCCGAAGTTGAACAGCTGGAATTACAAGGTTATCGCGTCATTAAGGGATTGTTAGAAATATATCAACCTTTGATGACGTTAACGTTCGAAGCCTTTACCACGCTGATTAACGAGGACTTTCTGCGCCAGCATCCGATTGAAACGCGCCTGTTTCATAAACTTTCCGGAAAACACCGCAAAGCCTATCAGCAAAAAATGCGTACGCTGGTCGTCGAGCATAAATATCAACGGCTATTGTGGGAAAGATATTATCGCTTTCGTCTGATTCAGGATTATATTAGCGGGATGACCGATCTCTACGCGTGGGATGAGTATCGCCGACTCATGGCGGTAGAATAACTGGAGTTTTGTAAAGGGCGTGCATAAATTTTTACCTTTGCCGCAAACTTTTGCTGGAACTTCGCGCTAAAAGATTAATCTCATAACTGACCACAGCAACGGTCTGGCGTTTATTACTGGATGAGACTAACACGAATGAAAAAAAACACCCTAACGTTGAGCGCGCTGGCGCTCAGTCTTGGCCTGGCGTTAAGCCCTGCCGCGGTTTTCGCCGCTGAATCGGCCTCTTCTACCAGTCAGCAGCTGCCGAGCCTGGCGCCGATGCTGGAAAAAGTGATGCCGTCAGTGGTCAGCATTAGCGTTGAAGGCAGCACCACGGTAAAAACCCCGCGCCTGCCGCAGCAGTTCCAGCAGTTCTTCGGCGATGATTCGCCATTCTGCCAGGATGGTTCTCCTTTCCAGAGTTCGCCGATGTGTCAGGGCGGCACGGGCGGCGCGGGTCCCAACACGCAACAGGAAAAATTCCGCGCGCTTGGCTCCGGTGTAATCATCAACGCTGAAAAAGGTTATGTGGTGACCAATAACCACGTTGTCGATAATGCGACCAAAATTCAGGTGCAGCTCAGCGATGGCCGCCGCTATGACGGCAAAGTCATTGGCAAGGATCCGCGCTCCGATATCGCGCTGGTCCAGCTCATCGATGCGAAAAACCTGACGGCAATTAAAATTGCGGACTCCGACAACCTGCGCGTTGGCGATTATACCGTCGCCATCGGCAACCCCTACGGCCTGGGCGAAACCGTCACGTCAGGCATCGTTTCGGCGCTGGGACGCAGCGGGCTCAACGTCGAAAACTACGAAAACTTTATTCAGACCGATGCGGCGATTAACCGCGGCAACTCAGGCGGCGCGCTGGTGAACCTCAACGGCGAACTGATCGGCATCAATACAGCGATCCTCGCGCCGGACGGCGGCAATATCGGCATCGGCTTTGCCATCCCGAGTAATATGGTGAAAAACCTTACCGGACAGATGGTGGAGTTCGGTCAGGTGAAACGCGGCGAGCTGGGTATTCTGGGCGCTGAGCTGAACTCTGAGCTGGCGAAAGCGATGAAGGTTGACGCACAGCGCGGCGCCTTCGTCAGCCAGGTGCTGCCGAACTCCGCCGCAGCGAAAGCGGGCGTGAAGGCGGGCGACGTGGTGGTGTCGATGAACGGCAAGCCGCTGAGCAGCTTTGCCGCTCTGCGCGCCGAAGTCGGTTCGCTGCCGATCGGCACTAAACTGCAGCTTGGCCTGCTGCGCGACGGCAAACCCGTGAGCGTGACCGTCGAACTGCAGCAGAGTACGCAGGACAAGGTGCAGTCTGCCACCATCTACACCGGCATTGAGGGCGCCGACCTGAGCAACGACAGCGGCAGCGATAAAGGGGTGCGCGTAGACAACGTGAAGCCTAACAGCGCCGCAGCGCGTATCGGCCTGAAAAAAGGCGATATCATCCTTGGCGTTAACCAGCAGCGTGTCGCCAACCTGGGCGAGCTGCGTAAAATCCTCGATACTAAACCGTCAGTGCTGGCGCTTAACGTTAAGCGCGGTGACAGCAGCATCTATCTGCTGATGCAGTAACGCTTTTTATCTTATCAGGCGGACCTCGGTCCGCCTTTTTTATGGGCGCGGTTGAGAATGTGACCGGAGCCGCAAAACCTGTAAATCCCCGTCCGGCTCTATGCATTTGCACAATGCCTGGCCTCGTCGCCATGCGTATGCTGTAGCATCCACTCTCTGTCAGGATTTACAGATGGCAAACTATCATCTTGATGCGCGCCTTGCGCAGGATATCGTGGCGCGCACCATGAAGATTATTGACAGCAATGTCAACGTGATGGATGCGCGTGGCCGTATCATCGGCAGCGGCGATCGCGAGCGTATTGGCGAATTGCACGAAGGCGCGCTGCTGGTGCTCTCTCAGGGGCGCGTAGTGGATATCGACGAGGCGGTGGCGAAGCATCTGCACGGCGTGCGGCCAGGCATCAATTTGCCGCTGCGCATCGATGGCGAGATCGTCGGCGTCATCGGTCTGACCGGCGATCCGGTCGCGCTGCGTCACTACGGTGAGCTGGTCTGCATGACGGCGGAGATGATGCTGGAGCAGACCCGGCTGCTGCATATGCTGGCGCAGGACAGCCGCCTGCGCGAGGAGTTGGTGCTCAACCTTATCCGTAGCGAAAGCCTGACGCCGCAGCTGACCGAATGGGCACAGCGCCTCGGCATCGATCTCAATCAGCCGCGCGTGGTGGCGGTGGTAGAGGTAGACAGCGGTCAGCTCGGCGTCGACAGCGCGATGTCGGAGCTGCAGCAGCTGCAAACGCTGCTGACGACCCCGGAGCGCGATAACCTGATCGCCATTGTTTCCCTGACGGAGATGGTCGTGCTAAAGCCGGCGCTGAATGCACACGGGCGCTACGACCAGGAGGATCATCGCAAGCGCGTCGAACAGCTGCTGCAGCGTATGAAAGAGAGCGGCCAGGTGAGGATGCGCATCGCGCTCGGCAACTATTTTACCGGGCCTGGCAGCATAGCGCGCTCGTATCGTACCGCGCGCACTACCATGATGGTCGGCAAGCAGCGTATGCCGGAGTTGCGCAGCTATTTTTATCAGGATTTAGTCTTGCCGGTGCTGCTCGACAGCCTGCGCGGCGGCTGGCAGGCGAATGAGCTGGCGCGTCCGCTGGCGCGGCTGAAAAGCATGGATAATAACGGTCTGCTGCGGCGCACGCTGGTGGCCTGGTTTACCCATAACGTGCAGCCCAGCGCGACGGCGCGCGCCCTCTTTATTCACCGTAATACGCTGGAGTATCGGCTGAACCGCATTTCCGAGCTGACCGGGCTGAACCTCAGCCAGTTTGACGATCGTCTGCTGCTCTATGTGGCGCTGCAGCTGGACGAGCAGAGCTGAGATGACAAAAAGGCCAGCGTTGGCTGGCCTTCTGCAGCAAGCAACAGCAGGCGTATTACCGATTATTGCGCGTCAGCTTGTCCAGATCGCTCTCGATCTCGGCAATTTTATTGGTCACCACGCTCTCCAGATGGCGCAGATCCGCCAGGATCTTGCGTTTCAGATCCACTTCCACCTGATCGCGCTGGCAGATCTGATCCAGTTCGTCGATCACATAGCGCAGGTTCGGGCTGATCTCCTGAACCTCTTTGTAGCCCTGATTAATATTGTCTGCGACCACGGTTTTGCGCTGGCGCGGATATTTAAACTTCACGCTCTTGGCGAAGAATTCGCCTTTGTCTTTGCGAAAGTAAATTTTAAGGATGTCGTTGTTGGCTTCCTGACGCAGGCTGTAGCGATCGATATCGTCCGGGTTATTAATGCCTAAGCTTTTAAGGTTGTCATACATAGCGATTTTTCCACCAAAAAGAGAGAAGCGCGCATCTGTGTTCATGGCACAAAAATAACTGTAGACAAAAAACGGATTGAACACTGCGCGACGGGAGATAACTGGCGCGGATTATGACCTGGGTGAAAAGTAAACGCACCTGTTAATTCGTTTCGCGAATCAGGTAGTCAGCGGGAGAAGTGTAAAGAAAAGATGACGGGCCAAAGGGCCCGTCAGAAAGGCTTAGTCGATAGTGCGCAGCAGCTCATTAATGCCGACTTTGCCGCGCGTTTTTGCGTCGACTTTCTTCACGATAACCGCGCAGTAGAGGCTGTAGCTGCCATCTTTAGAGGGCAGGTTGCCGGAAACCACCACGGAACCCGCCGGAACGCGACCGTAGTGCACTTCACCGGTTTCGCGATCGTAGATTTTGGTGCTCTGGCCGATGTAAACGCCCATTGAGATCACGGCGCCTTCTTCCACGATCACGCCTTCGACGATCTCGGAACGCGCGCCAATAAAGCAGTTATCTTCGATGATGGTCGGGTTTGCCTGCAGCGGTTCCAGCACGCCGCCGATGCCGACACCGCCGGAGAGGTGAACGTTTTTGCCAATCTGCGCGCAGGAGCCTACGGTCGCCCAGGTATCGACCATGCTGCCTTCGTCGACGTAAGCGCCGATATTGACGTAGGACGGCATCAGCACGGTATTGCGTGCGATACAGGCGCCCTGGCGAACCGCCGCGGGCGGCACAACGCGGAAGCCCGCGGCTTTAAAGCGCGCGTCGTCCCAGCCGGCGAACTTCATCGGCACCTTGTCGTAAAAGCGGGTTTCTGCGCCTTCCATCACCTGGTTTTCGTTAATGCGGAACGACAGCAGAACCGCCATCTTCAGCCACTGATGCGTTACCCACTGACCGTCGATCTTTTCTGCTACGCGCAGCGCGCCACTGTCCAGCTGAGCGATCACCTGGTTGATGGCTTCACGGGTCACCGGATCGACGCTCGCCGGAGTAATCTCAGCGCGACGCTCGAAGGCCGTTTCAATAACGCTCTGTAACTGTTGCATAATTTTTTCCTGATCTGTCTGGTGCATGCCGGACCACGTCCCGGCACAAAGAGTAAATAAGTAAATCGATTGCGGTCACACTTTATCGTTTGGATTAAGGGCTTCTGTCAACCGTTGTTGCAACGCTTTACGCATTTCCGCGTCAAGCGCGCGCCGCTCGCCGTTGGCCAGAATAAACAAATCCTCGACGCGTTCGCCAATGGTGCTGATGCGCGCGCCGTGCAGCGAGACGCCCATATCGGCGAAGACTTCGCCCACGCGCGCCAGCAGGCCGGGCTGATCGAGCGCCACCAGCTCCAGATAGCTGCGGCGATCGGTATGGGTCGGCAGAAAGTTGACTTCGGTATCGACGCTGAAGTGGCGCAGCTTCGCCGACGGACGGCGCGTACGCGGCGGATTCCAGCTGGTCTGCGCGATCGCCTGTTCCAGCGCCTGGCGAATCATCAGGTGGCGATCGGGCGCCAGCGGACTGCCGTCCGGCTCCAGAACGATAAAGGTGTCCATCGCCATGCCGTCGCGGCTGGTGAAAATCTGCGCGTCATGCACGCTGAGATTGCGACGGTCCAGCTCGCCCGCCACAGTGGCGAAGAGATAAGGGCGATCGGGGCTCCAGATAAAAATCTCGGTGCCGCCGCGCGTCGCCTGCGGGCTGACCAGCACCAGCGGCTGGCGCAGATCGTGCTCCATTAAATGACGTGCATGCCACGCGAGCTGGTTGGGCGTGTGGCGCAGGAAATAGTCGGCGCGGCAGCGGTTCCAGATATGGTGCAGCCGCTCTTCGTCGATATTGTCCATGCGCAGTAGCGCGAGCGCCTGCAGCCGGTGATGACGCACGCGCTCGCGCAGATCCGGGCTGTTCTCCATGCCGCGCCGCAGCTGCTTCTCGGTGGCGAAAAAGAGCTCGCGCAGCAGACTCTGTTTCCAGCTGTTCCACAGCGTTTCGTTGGTGGCGCAGATGTCGGCTACGGTCAGGCAGACCAGATAGCGCAGCCGGTTCTCATTCTGCATCACCTCAGCGAACTGCTGGATCACGGTGGGGTCCTGAATATCGCGGCGCTGCGCCGTCACCGACATCAGCAGATGGTGGCGCACCAGCCAGGCGACCAGCTGCGTCTCGCGCGAGTTGAGGCCGTGCAGCTCGGCGAACTCCAGCGCGTCCTGCGCGCCGAGAATCGAGTGATCGCCGTTGCGGCCTTTGGCGATGTCGTGCAGCAGCGCCGCCATCAGCAGCAGCTCCTGCTGCGGCAGACGCGGCCAGAGCTCGACGCAGAGCGGATGCATCGGACGCGTCGTCTCGCTGGCAAAGCTCTCCAGCTTCTGCAACACGCGGATGGTGTGCTCATCGACGGTGTAGGCGTGGAACAGGTCGAACTGCATCTGTCCAACAATATGTCCCCACAGCGGCGTGTAGGCCCAGAGCACGCTGTGGCGGTGCATCGGCAGCAGCGCGCGCTTGACCGCGCCCGGATGGCGCAGAATCGACATAAAAAGCTGGCGCGCTTCCGGGATCTGACACAGCGGCTGTTTGAGATGACGGCGCGCGTAGCGCAGCTGGCGCAGCGTGGTGGAGTAGATGCCGCGAATGTTTTCGTTACGCACCATCACGTAGAACATGCGCAGAATCGCCTGCGGTTCGCGCTCAAACAGCGTTTCGTCGCGCAGGTCGATCAGGTTGCCGCGCAGCTGAAAGGTGTCATCCAGCGGACGCGGCTTTTCGGTGGTGGAGAGCGCCAGGATCGCTTCATCGAACAGCTGCAGCAGCATCTGGTTCAGCTCGCCGATGCGGCGCGTGACGCGGAAGAAATCCTTCATCATGCGCTCTACCGGCTCGTTGCCTTCGCCCTGGTAGTTGAGGCGCTGCGCGACGTTAAGCTGACGGTCGAACAGCAGCCGGTTGTCGTAGCGCGTCAGCGTCAGATGCAGCGCGAAGCGGATGCGCCAGAGAAAGGCCTGACATTCGTTAAGCTCGTTGCGTTCCGCTTCGGTGAGGAAGCCGAATCCCACCATTTCATCCAGCGTGGTGGCGCCGAAGTGGCGGCGCGCCACCCACTGCAGCGTATGGATATCGCGCAGGCCGCCTGGGCTGCTTTTGATGTCAGGCTCGAGGTTATAGCTGGTGCCGTGGTAGCGCTGGTGACGCGCCTGCTGCTCTTCGATCTTGGCGGCGTAAAAGGTCGCCGACGGCCAGAAGCCTTCGCTGAAGATATTCTTTTGCATCTCCAGAAAGAGGGCGACATCGCCGGTCAGCATGCGCGACTCGATAAGGTTGGTGGCGACGGTCAGGTCGGCCAGCCCCTCCAGCAGACACTCCTCCAGCGTGCGCACGCTGTGGCCCACTTCGAGCTTGAGATCCCACAGCAGCGTCAGCAGCTCGCTGGTTTGCTGCGCGCTCGCGTCGTCGAGCGGATCGCGGCTGAGGATCAGGATATCGACGTCGGAAAGGGGATGCAGCTCGCCGCGGCCGTAGCCGCCGACCGCCACCAGCGCGATAGCGGGCAGGGCGTCAAAGCCGTAAAAGCGCCACAGGCGGCGCAGCAGGCGGTCGATAAACAGGGTGCGCGCGTCAATCAGCGTTTCTGCCGATTCGCCGGCGTCGAACGCCGTGGAGAGAAAGGCGTTGAAGGTTTCCAGCTTCTGCTTCAGGGTGTCGCGGGTCAGCGCCGCGTCATCCCAGTGCGCCGGGGAGTCTTTCAGGCCGTCAAGGACCTCATCCGTCAGGATAGCGCTCATACCGCATCTCTCTTCTTGAGCCATAAAAAAACCGGCGCAGGGCCGGCTTTTTATCAGTGGGGGACGATTACCCTTCGTTGACCAGCACCGCGTCGATGGTGTCGTCGCTACGCAGGGTCAGGATTTCGCAGCCGTTGTCGGTCACCACAATAGTATGCTCGTACTGCGCGGACAAGCTGCGATCTTTGGTTTTTACCGTCCAGCCATCTTTCATGGTGCGGATGCGGTAGTCGCCGGCGTTGACCATCGGCTCGATGGTAAAGGTCATGCCCGCCTGCAGCACCACGCCGCCGTCGTCTGCGTCGTAATGCAGCACCTGCGGCTCTTCGTGAAAGCCTTTGCCGATGCCGTGGCCGCAGTATTCGCGCACCACAGAGAAGTCGTGCGATTCGACATATTTTTGAATGGCGCGGCCCAGCTCGCGCAGACGAATGCCCGGCTTCACCAGGCGCAGCGCCAGGTAGAGGCTCTGCTGGGTGATGTGACACAGACGCTCACCCTGAATGGTCGGCTTGCCGACGATAAACATCTTCGAGGTGTCGCCATGATACTCGTCTTTAATCACGGTCACGTCGATGTTGATGATGTCGCCATCTTTCAGCAGGCGATCGTCGCTGGGAATGCCGTGACACACCACTTCGTTGACCGAGATGCAGACCGATTTCGGGAAGCCGTGATAACCGAGGCAGGCGGAGACGGCGTGCTGCTTGTTAATGATGTAATCGTGGCAGATGCGGTCCAGTTCGCCGGTAGAGACGCCGGGTTTAACGTGCGGGGCGATCATCTCCAGCACCTCGGCAGCCAGTCGGCCGGCGACGCGCATTTTTTCGATTTCTTCAGGGGTTTTAATTGAAATTGCCATTAAATTAATCCGCAGTTGCCGAAAATTTCAGCAATAATGAACGATGTGCTGTCATGTTAGCAGCCGAAAACCAGGCCGCCAAACAGTTCGCGTCGCGCGGTCGCGCGCTGAACAAATTCTGGCTTCGGCAGCGTGGCTGTGGTATAAAGCGCGCCGACGATTCTCTGTCGGGCCGTGATGGTCGACGAGAAACGCGAAAAACTCACTTTGTGTACTAAAACACACATGTATCGACACATACGCCGGGGTGCTTCGAAAGAGGTCGGTCGTATGGGATACATGGAGGCCCAACCCCAAACTTAATCTAGAGGTAATCATGGCAACTGTTTCCATGCGCGACATGCTCAAGGCTGGTGTTCACTTCGGTCACCAGACCCGTTACTGGAACCCGAAAATGAAGCCGTTCATCTTCGGTGCGCGTAACAAAGTTCACATCATCAACCTTGAGCAGACTGTACCGATGTTCAACAACGCTCTGGCTGAGCTGAACAAAATCTCTGCCCGTAAAGGCAAGATCCTGTTCGTCGGTACCAAGCGCGCTGCCAGCGAAGCGGTTAAAGAGTCAGCTCTGAGCTGCGACCAGTTCTTTGTAAACCACCGCTGGCTGGGTGGTATGCTGACCAACTGGAAAACCGTTCGTCAGTCTATCAAACGTCTGAAAGATCTTGAGACTCAGTCTCAGGACGGCACCTTCGACAAACTGACCAAAAAAGAAGCGCTGATGCGCGGTCGCGAACTGGCCAAGCTGGAAAACAGCCTGGGCGGTATCAAAGACATGGGCGGTCTGCCGGACGCGCTGTTCGTTATCGACGCCGATCACGAGCACATCGCGATCAAAGAAGCGAACAACCTGGGTATCCCGGTATTCGCGATCGTTGATACCAACTCTGATCCAGACGGCGTTGACTTCGTTATCCCGGGTAACGACGATGCGATCCGTGCTGTTAGCCTGTACCTGACTGCCGTTGCCACTACCGTGCGCGAAGGCCGTTCACAGGACCTGGCTGAGCAGGCTGAAGAAGCGTCTTTAGAAAACGCTTAATAAGGTTCGCTCTGACACAGAGCCCTTAGACATCAGATGTAATCTGTTAAGGGGCCAGTCTTGGCCCCTTTATTTTATCTCCGTCTGTCACGCCTCCTTTCAGGCGGGCGGGACAGAGTAAATTTTCCGCAACAGGTGCCTTAGTGCGTAAGCACGGGGGTACGAACCGAGGATTCTGGAATGGCTGAAATTACCGCTGCACTGGTAAAAGAACTGCGCGAGCGTACTGGCGCGGGCATGATGGACTGCAAAAAAGCGCTGACCGAAGCGAATGGCGACATCGAGCTGGCGATTGAGAACATGCGTAAGTCTGGCGCGATCAAAGCGGCGAAAAAAGCAGGCAACGTGGCTGCTGACGGCGTGATCAAAACCAAAATCGACGGCAACTACGGTGTGATCCTGGAAGTTAACTGCCAGACTGACTTCGTTGCGAAAGACGCTGGTTTCCAGGCCTTCGCTGACAAAGTGCTGGACGCGGCGACCGCAGAACGCATCACCGACGTTGAAGCGCTGAAAGCGAAATTCGAAGAAGAGCGCGTTGCGCTGGTGGCGAAAATCGGCGAAAACATCAACATTCGTCGTATCGCGGTGCTGGAAGGCGAGCAGCTGGGTTCATACCTGCACGGCGCACGTATCGGCGTCCTGATCTCCGCGAAAGGCGCTGACGAAGAGCTGATCAAGCAGATCGCTATGCACGTTGCTGCCAGCAAGCCGGAATTCGTTAAGCCGGAAGACGTCTCTGCTGACGTGGTTGAGAAAGAGTACCAGGTTCAGCTGGACATCGCGATGCAGTCTGGCAAGCCGAAAGAGATCGCAGAGAAGATGGTTGAAGGCCGCATGAAGAAATTCACCGGCGAAGTCTCTCTGACCGGTCAGGCTTTCGTTATCGATCCGAGCAAAACCGTTGGCCAGGCGCTGAAAGAGCAGGGCGCTGACGTCATCAACTTCATCCGCTTCGAAGTGGGCGAAGGCATTGAGAAAGTCGAAAGCGACTTCGCTGCTGAAGTAGCAGCAATGTCCAAACAGTCTTAATGCTGTAAAAGGAACCGCCAGAAGGCGGTTCTTTTTTGTCTGCTACGCTAAGCAGACGCTTTTCAGTCTCATCCCAATAGTAATTTATGCGCGCTAAGCGGATGATCGATCAGATTTAACTTCTCCTTTTCAACTCTTCCAGGAAGAACCGACCATGGCGACCAACGCAAAACCTGTATATCAACGTATCCTGCTGAAACTGAGTGGCGAAGCACTGCAAGGTGCCGAAGGTTTTGGTATCGACGCGAGCGTGCTTGACCGCATGGCGCAAGAGGTGAAAGAACTGGTCGAGCTGGGCATTCAGGTAGGCGTGGTAATTGGCGGCGGCAACCTGTTCCGCGGCGCAGGACTGGCACAGGCGGGAATGAACCGTGTCGTAGGCGACCATATGGGCATGCTGGCGACCGTAATGAACGGCCTGGCGATGCGCGATGCGCTGCACCGTGCCTACGTAAACGCGCGCCTGATGTCCGCTATTCCTCTCAACGGCGTGTGCGACAACTACAGCTGGGCCGAAGCGATCAGCCTGCTGCGCAACAACCGCGTGGTGATTTTCTCCGCCGGTACCGGCAACCCGTTCTTCACCACCGACTCGGCGGCCTGCCTGCGCGGCATCGAGATCGAAGCTGACGTGGTGCTGAAGGCGACCAAAGTCGATGGCGTTTACTCCGCCGATCCGGTGAAAAACCCGGATGCAACGCTTTACGATCAGCTCTCCTACGCCGAAGTGCTGGAAAAAGAGCTGAAAGTAATGGATCTGGCGGCCTTTACGCTGGCGCGTGACCACCAGCTGCCGATCCGCGTATTTAATATGAACAAACCTGGCGCGCTGCGTCGCGTTGTCATGGGCGAAAAAGAAGGCACCCTGATTACGCATTAATACCCGACGCAAGATAAAATAAGGTATATTCTGTCGGCGCGGTGAACGTCACCGCGCACCATTCAGGATTATCGCTCAACAGCGATACCGCTTCCGGCGCCGCCGGAATGGCCAGGTCAAACCGAATCCAAGGGTTTCAACGTGATTAACGACATCAAAAAAGATGCTGAAACGCGCATGGACAAATGCGTCGAAGCGTTTAAAAACACCATCAGCAAAGTGCGTACCGGTCGCGCTTCACCTTCACTGCTCGACGGTATCGTGGTCGAATACTACGGTACGCCGACCCCGCTGCGTCAGCTCGCTTCTGTCACCGTAGAAGACTCACGCACGCTGAAAATCAACGTGTTCGACCGCTCCATGGGCCCGGCAGTGGAAAAAGCCATCATGGCTTCTGACCTCGGCCTGAACCCGAACTCAGCCGGTAGCGACATCCGCGTTCCGCTGCCTGCGCTGACCGAAGAGCGTCGTAAAGATCTCATCAAGATCGTGCGCGGCGAAGCCGAGCAGGGCCGCGTCTCCGTGCGTAACGTCCGCCGCGACGCCAACGACAAAATCAAAGCCTTGCTGAAAGATAAAGAGATCAGCGAAGACGATGAGCGTCGTACTCAGGAAGAGATCCAGAAAATGACCGATGCGCGCATCAAGAACGTCGATGCGGCGCTGGCCGAGAAAGAGAAGGAGCTGATGGAGTTCTAATCCCATCGGTTGCTCTCTATACCCAGGCTCCTGGGTATAAAACGCCGTTCAGGGCTGTGTTCATTGCGAATGCGCTCTGGCGGCGTTTTACATTATGTCTTCCGCGCTTGCGGAGTTATTCGACGTTTTCACAGGGATAGCTTAATGAAGCGATTAACCTTGCTGGGTTCTACCGGCTCGATCGGCGCCAGCACGCTGGCGGTGGTACGCGCCAATCCTGAGCGCTATCAAATCACCGCGCTGGTGGCCGGAAAAAACGTTGCGCTGATGGCGGAGCAGTGTCAGGCCTTTCAGCCGCGCTATGCCGCAATGGCGGATGAAGTCTCGGCGCAGGCGCTGCGTGAACGACTGAAAGCACTCAACGTCTCCACTGAAGTGCTCTCCGGCGTTCAGGCTGCGTGCGAGCTGGCGGCGCTAGACGAAGTCGACCAGGTGATGGCGGCGATCGTCGGCGCCTCCGGTCTGCTGCCAACGCTGGCGGCAATCCGCGCCGGGAAAAGCGTGCTGCTCGCCAATAAAGAGTCGCTTGTCACCTGCGGCCGTTTGTTTATGGAGGCGGTACGCCATCATCAGGCGCAGCTGCTGCCCGTCGACAGCGAGCACAACGCCATTTTTCAGAGTTTGCCCGCTTCCATCCAGCATCAGTTAGGATACGCTGACCTGCGAGAAAATGGCATTGAGTCCATTATCCTTACGGGATCGGGTGGTCCTTTTCGTGACACGCCGCTGGCTGACCTCGCGACCATGTCGCCAGAGCAGGCCTGCGCGCATCCGAACTGGTCGATGGGACGTAAAATCTCCGTCGACTCGGCCACCATGATGAATAAAGGTCTCGAATACATTGAAGCCCGCTGGTTATTTAACGCCAGCGCAGCGCAAATGGAGGTGATCCTGCATCCGCAGTCGATGATCCACTCCATGGTGCGCTACTGCGACGGCAGCGTGCTGGCTCAGCTCGGTTCACCGGATATGCGCACCCCCATTGCACACTGCATGGCCTGGCCCGCGCGTATTTCGGCAGGCGTTACGCCGCTGGATTTCACCCGCATGGCCGCGCTGACCTTCGCTGAACCCGACTTTGCCCGCTACCCTTGCCTGAAGCTGGCGATAGATGCCTGCGAGGCAGGGCAGGCGGCGACCACCACGCTGAACGCGGCCAATGAGGTTGCGGTGGCGGCCTTTCTGGATAACCAGATCCGCTTTACCGACATCGCGGCGATCAACAGCGAAGCGCTGGCGGCGCAGACGTTTGCCGAGCCAGACTCGGTGGACGCCGTGCTGGATATCGACCGCGCCGCGCGCGCCAGAGCCACAGAGATGCTGCCGCGTTTCGCGACCTCGCGTTAACGCGCGCCGCTATTTGTTCGCCTGTAGCGAAAATGGTATAGTCGCTCGCTCGCGTTTCCGGGTATGGCATCGCATCTGATGCGCCTCGCCCCTTTTGGGCGGGAGAAGACCGGGCGCAATGTATTCAGAAACCACAGCATTTCTGACAACAGGAATTAATTACGCGTTATGTCGTCCAATAATCACAACAAAACCGATGACCAACAGGGAACAGGCCCGCGTCACGTGGCTATCATTATGGATGGCAATGGTCGTTGGGCTAAAAATCAGGGAAAACTGCGTATTTCCGGCCATAAAGCGGGCGTTAAAGCGGTGCGCCGCTCCGTCAGCTTTGCCGTCAGCAATAATCTCGAAGCGCTGACGCTCTATGCCTTCAGCAGTGAAAACTGGAGCCGTCCGCCCCAGGAAGTCACGGCGCTGATGGAGCTCTTTGTCTGGGCGCTCGACAGTGAAGTAAAGAGCCTGCACAAGCACAACGTGCGTCTGCGCATTATCGGCGATGTGAGCCGTTTCAGTAACCGTATTCAGGAGCGTATTCGTCGCGCCGAGGAACTGACTCAGCAAAATAGTGGACTGACTCTCAATATTGCCGCGAACTATGGCGGACGTTGGGATATTATCCAGGGAGTGAAAAAACTCGCTGAGCAGGTTCAGGAAGGTTTGCTGCGTCCTGACCAGATCACCGAGGAAAACCTGTCTGCTCATCTCTGCATGCAGGGGCTGGCTCCAGTGGATTTAGTGATAAGGACCGGGGGAGAGCATCGGATTAGCAACTTCCTGCTGTGGCAGATCGCCTATGCTGAGTTTTATTTTACCGATGTTCTCTGGCCTGATTTTGATGAACACGTTTTTGAAGGTGCACTGAATGCATTCTCTCTGCGGGAGCGTCGTTTTGGCGGCGCTGCACCAGGCGGCGCCTGAGCAAACAGGGGGTAACCTTTGCTGAAGTCTCGTCTGATTACCGCGCTTATTCTCATTCCGCTGGTGATTGCTGCGCTTTTCTGGTTACCGCCCGTTGGTTTTGCGATTACGACAATTATCATCTGCATGCTCGGTGCCTGGGAATGGGGCCAGCTTGCGGGCATGGCGTCGCGCCAACAGCGCATCTGGCTCTCCCTGCTGTGCGGGCTGCTGCTGGCGGGGATGCTCTTTACACTTCCTCCCTATCAGCGTGACGTGCATCTGCCGCAGGTCGCCACATCGCTCTGGGCGTCGCTGGCGTGGTGGATTGTCGCGCTGTTTCTGGTTCTCTTCTATCCCGCATCGGCCTCTCTGTGGCGGCATTCGCGCCCCCTGCGTCTGGTGTTCGGCCTTCTCACCCTGATCCCCTTTTTCTGGGGCATGATGGCGCTGCGACAGTACCACTACGAGAGCGATCACTACGCCGGCTCATGGTGGCTGCTGTTCGTGATGTTCCTGGTGTGGGGCGCGGATTCCGGCGCCTATATGTTCGGCAGGCTGTTCGGCAAGCATAAGCTGGCGCCAAAGGTCTCGCCCGGTAAAACCTGGGAAGGCTTTTTCGGCGGCCTGGTCTCTTCCGCGCTGATCGCCTGGCTGTTCGCCAGCTTCGCGCCGCTGACCGTTTCCACCGGTACGCTGATCGTCTGTGCCGTGCTGGCAACGCTCGCTTCGGTGCTGGGCGATTTAACGGAAAGCATGTTCAAACGTGAAGCGGGCATAAAAGACAGTGGCAGCCTGATCCCGGGTCACGGCGGCATACTCGATCGCATCGACAGCCTCACTGCGGCGGTGCCGGTTTTCGCCTGTTTGCTGCTGCTGGTGTTCCGCACTCTCTGAGGACAGGCGTAGATGTTGAGTATATTGTGGAGTTTTGTCGCTTTTATCATCGCCCTCGGC
This sequence comes from Pantoea phyllosphaerae, assembly GCF_051025595.1. Classification (NCBI taxonomy): domain Bacteria; kingdom Pseudomonadati; phylum Pseudomonadota; class Gammaproteobacteria; order Enterobacterales; family Erwiniaceae; genus Pantoea; species Pantoea phyllosphaerae. Next base: position 25,429 of record NZ_JBPFDE010000018.1, on the reverse strand, counting down.
GTGCTAATCACCGTTCACGAGTTCGGCCATTTTTGGGTAGCGCGCCGCTGCGGCGTGCGCGTTGAACGCTTCTCGATCGGCTTTGGCAAGGCGCTATGGCAGCGTCGCGATAAGCAGGGCACCGAATATGTGATTGCGCTGATCCCGCTCGGGGGCTATGTCAAAATGCTCGACGAGCGCGTGGAAAGCGTACCCGCCGAACTGCGTCATCAGGCTTTCAATCATAAAGCCGTCTGGCAGCGCGCCTCGATTATCGCCGCTGGCCCCGTCGCCAATTTCATCTTTGCCATATTCGCTTACTGGGTCGTATTTATTCACGGCGTGCCGGGCGTGCGTCCGGTGGTTGGCGAAATTGTGAACGGATCGGTGGCGGCGCAGGCGCAAATTGTCAGCGGAATGGAACTTAAAGCAGTCGACGGTATCGAAACGCCTGACTGGGATGCCGTGCGAATGGCGCTGATCGGCAAAATTGGTGACGCGCAAACGGTGTTAACCGTCTCACGCTTCGGCGAAGAGGCGACGCAGCAAAAAGCGGTCGATCTGCGCAACTGGCAGTTCGAGCCAGACAAAGAGGATCCGGTTGTGGCGCTGGGCATTCGTCCGCGCGGTCCGCAAATCGAAACCACGCTGGCGGAGGTGCAGGCCGACTCGCCTGCGAGCGTTGCTGGTTTGCAAGCGGGCGACAGGATCGTTAAAGTCGATGGTCAGCCGTTAACGCAGTGGCAGAGTTTTGTCATGCAGGTGCGGGATAATCCTGGCAAAGAGATGGTCCTGGACGTCAATCGCAACGGCGAAACGGTGCAGTTGCACCTGACGCCGGAAGCCAGGCCAGGCACGAAGGCAGAGGGTTTCGCCGGGGTTATCCCGCGCGTTGTCCCGCTGCCGGACGCCTACAAAACGGTAAGGCAGTATGGCGCGTTTGATGCTATCGGTGAGGCCAGTGCGAAAACCTGGCAACTGATGAAGCTGACGGTCTCCATGCTGGGCAAGTTAATTACTGGCGATGTAAAGCTGAACAACCTGAGCGGGCCGATTTCGATTGCGCAGGGCGCAGGATTGTCAGCGGAATACGGGATGATTTACTACCTGATGTTTCTGGCGTTGATTAGCGTCAACCTTGGAATCATCAATCTCTTCCCGCTGCCGGTGTTAGATGGTGGGCATTTGCTCTTCCTGGCGATCGAAAAGATCAAAGGTGGACCGGTGTCCGAGCGAGTTCAGGACTTCAGTTATCGCATTGGCTCAATCCTGCTGGTGTTGTTAATGGGGCTTGCACTTTTCAATGATTTCTCACGTCTGTAATCGCTGGAACGCAGACAGACGAGGGATGTGTTAGGAAAACGCATAATAACGATGGCGATGAAAAAGTTGCTCATAGCGTCGCTGCTGTTTAGCAGCGCCACCGTTTACGGTGCAGACGATTTCGTGGTGAAGGATATTCATTTCGAAGGGCTGCAGCGAGTCGCCGTCGGCGCGGCTCTGCTGAGCATGCCGGTACGAGTTGGCGATACGGTTAATGACGAAGATGTCAAAAATACCATTCGTTCACTCTTCGCTACCGGCAACTTTGAGGATGTTCAGGTCCTGCGCGACGGAACTACGCTGATTGTTCAGGTGAAAGAACGTCCTACCATTGCCAGCATTACCTTTACCGGCAACAAAGCGGTGAAAGAGGAGCAGCTCAAGCAGAACCTTGAGGCCTCTGGCGTACGCGTAGGCGAAGCCCTTGACCGCACCACCCTCTCTTCAATTGAGAAGGGACTGGAGGATTTCTACTACAGCGTCGGTAAATACACCGCCAACGTGAAGGCCGTAGTGACGCCGCTGCCACGCAACCGCGTCGATTTGAAACTGGTCTTCACCGAGGGCGTCTCTGCCAAGATTCAGCAGATTAACATCGTCGGCAACAAGGCGTTTAGCTCTGACGAGCTGATCTCCCGTTTCCAGCTGCGCGACGAAGTGCCCTGGTGGAACGTGGTCGGCGATCGCAAATATCAGAAGCAAAAACTGGCGGGCGACCTTGAGACGCTGCGCAGCTTCTATCTCGATCGCGGCTATGCGCGCTTTAACATCGATTCGACGCAGGTCAGCCTGACACCGGATAAAAAAGGCATCTACATCACGGTAAACATCACCGAGGGCGATCAGTACAAAATCGCTGGCGTGATTGTTAACGGCAGCATGGCGGGCCACTCGGCAGAAATTGAACACCTGACGCAGATTCCATCGGGCGAGCTTTATAACGGCACCAAAGTCACCCAGATGGAAGATGACATCAAGAAGCTGCTGGGCCGCTACGGTTACGCCTATCCGCGCGTGATGACGCAGCCGGAAATTAACGACGCCGATAAAACGGTGAAGCTGCATATCAGCGTTGATGCCGGCAACCGTTACTACGTGCGTAAAGTGCGCTTCGAAGGCAATGACACGTCGAAAGATGCGGTGCTGCGTCGCGAAATGCGCCAGATGGAAGGCGCATGGCTGGGCAGCGACCTGGTGGAGCAGGGCAAAGAGCGTCTGAACCGTACCGGCTACTTTGAAACCGTTGATGTCGACACTCAGCGCGTGCCGGGCGTGCCCGATCAGGTAGACGTGGTCTACAAGGTCAAAGAGCGCAACACCGGTACCTTTAACTTCGGCGTCGGCTACGGCACCGAAAGCGGGGTCAGCTTCCAGGTCGGCGTCACCCAGGACAACTGGCTGGGCACCGGCAATACGGTGAGCATCAGCGGTACTAAAAATGACTATCAGACCTATGCCGAATTCTCACTGACCGATCCCTACTTTACGGTCGACGGCGTGAGCCTGGGCGGGCGCGTCTTCTATAACGACTTTAAAGCGGACGATGCCGACCTGTCCGACTACACCAACAAAAGTTACGGCGTAGACGGCACGCTGGGCTTCCCGGTCAACGAAAACAACACGCTGCGTGTGGGTCTGGGCTATGTGCACAACGACCTTTCCAACATGCAGCCGCAGGTGGCGATGTGGCGCTATCTCGATTCGGTCGGCAAGCCGCAGGAGCTGAACGACAAAGGCGATTTCTCGGCGGATGACTTCACCTTCAACTACGGCTGGACGTACAACACCCTGGATCGCGGCTTCTTCCCGACCTCGGGTAACCGCACCAACCTGAACGGCAAGGTCACCATTCCGGGATCGGACAACAGCTTCTACAAAGCGACGCTCGATACTCAGCAGTACGTGCCGCTTAACCGCGATCGCACCTGGGTGGTGTTAGGCCGCGGCCGCGTCGGTTACGGCGATGGTCTGGGCGGTAAAGAGATGCCGTTCTATGAGAACTTCTATGCGGGTGGCTCGAGCACGGTGCGTGGTTTCCGCTCTAACACCATCGGTCCGAAAGCGGCTTACCTGAACGACCGTTCGTCTACCTGTACGCTGAGCGATCCGAACGGCATTTGTAAGTCGGACGACGCAGTCGGCGGCAACGCGATGGCGGTGGCCAGCCTGGAGCTGATTACGCCGACGCCGTTCCTGAGCGAAAAATACGCCAATTCGGTACGCACCTCGCTGTTCGTGGATGCGGGTACCGTCTGGGATACCAAGTGGCAGAATACGGCTGAAACCCGCGCCGCCGGCATCCCGGACTATAGCGATCCAAACAATATCCGCGTTTCAAGCGGTATTGCGCTGCAGTGGATGTCCCCGCTGGGGCCGCTGGTCTTCTCTTATGCCCAGCCGGTCAAAAAAGTGGAAGGGGACAAATCAGAACAGTTCCAGTTTAACATTGGTAAAACCTGGTAAGGTTCTGAGCAGGGAAGCGTAAGCTGAAGTCTTGCTAACGAACCGCGGTTGTTAGTGCGGTTCGGAGCAAACACTGTGTCGCTGACACAAACGTTGATGGTAAGGAGTTTATAGTGAAAAAGTTGTTGTGTGCCGCAGGACTGGGTCTTGCTTTAGCTGTATCCGCAGGCGCTCAGGCTGCTGACAAAATCGCAGTGGTAAACGTGTCCAGCATTTTCCAACAGTTACCGCAGCGTGCGACCGTTGCTAAACAGCTGGAAAACGAATTCAAAGGCCGCGCAACCGAGCTGCAGAGCCAGGAACGCGATCTGCAGACCAAGATGCAGCGCCTGCAGCGCGACGGATCAACCATGAAGGCCAGCGAACGCAGCCGCATGGAAAAAGACGTCATGTCGCAGCGCGAAGCTTTCTCTTCGAAAGCCCAGGCGTTCGAGCAGGATAACCGCCGCCGTCAGATGGAAGAGCGTAACAAACTGCTGAGCCGCATTCAGGATGCCGTGAAGAAAGTCGCGAACGACGAAGGTTATGACGTGGTGATCGACGCCAACGCGGTGGCTTACGCGGCAAACGCGAAAGACATTACTGCTGACGTGCTGAAACAGGTTAAATAATCGATGTCATCAATTCGACTGGCTGATTTAGCCCAGCAGTTGGATGCAGAATTGCACGGAGATGGCGACCTCGCCATCTCCGGCATTGCTTCTATGCAATCCGCCCAGGCCGGCCAAATCACATTTCTCAGCAACAGCCGCTACCGCGAGCAGCTCGCCCAGTGTCAGGCTTCGGCCGTGGTGCTGACGGAAGCGGATCTGGAGTGGTGCCACTCGGCCGCGCTGGTAGTGAAGAATCCCTATCTGACCTATGCGCGCATGGCTCAGCTGCTGGACACTACACCGCAGCCTGCACAGAATATCGCGCCCAGCGCGGTAATCGATCCCAGCGCGAAACTGGGGCAGAATGTCTCTGTCGGCGCCAACGCGGTGATTGAATCTGATGTGGTGCTCGGCGACAACGTTGTTATCGGTGCGGGCTGTTTCGTCGGTAAAAAGACGCGCATCGGCAATAACAGCCGCCTCTGGGCCAACGTCACCGTTTACCATGAAATTGAAATTGGTCAGGATTGTCTGATTCAGTCCGGCACCGTGATCGGCGCGGACGGTTTCGGCTACGCCAACGATCGCGGCAATTGGGTGAAAATCCCGCAGCTTGGCGCTGTAATTATCGGCGATCGCGTAGAGATCGGCGCCTGTACCACGATCGATCGTGGCGCTCTGGATAACACTCTGATCGGCAATGGTGTTATCATAGACAACCAGTGTCAGATCGCACACAACGTGGTTATTGGCGACAATACCGCCGTTGCGGGTGGTGTGATCATGGCGGGTAGTTTGAAAATTGGCCGTTACTGTATGATTGGCGGTGCCAGCGTCATTAACGGGCATATGGAAATCTGTGACAAAGTGACCGTTACCGGTATGGGCATGGTTATGCGTCCTATCACAGAGCCGGGAGTCTACTCCTCAGGCATTCCGCTACAACCCAATAAAACCTGGCGCAAAACTGCAGCGCTGGTGATGAACATCGATGACATGAGCAAGCGCTTAAAAGCCATCGAGCGGAAGGTCGGCAAAGACGACTGAACGCCATCCCACATGCGACCGGCTTGCTAATAAAAACGGTTAAGCAGGCAAGCCAGGCGCCATTGAACCGATTTCGGCCTGCGGAGGATCATCTTGATCTGTGCAGGCCGTGTTATTGATGTCATCAGATTTTTAGGACAGGAAGAGTATTTTGACTACTGAAACTCATACTCTGAAAATTGAAGAAATTTTAGAGCTGCTGCCGCACCGCTACCCGTTTCTGCTGGTTGATCGCGTGCTGGAGTTTGAAGAGCACAAGTATCTGCGCGCGGTAAAGAACGTCTCTGTTAACGAACCGTTTTTCCAGGGGCATTTCCCTGGTAAACCGATTTTCCCTGGCGTTCTGATCCTGGAAGCGATGGCGCAGGCTACCGGTATCCTGGCGTTTAAAAGCGTGGGTAAACTGGAGCCGGGCGAGCTCTACTATTTCGCCGGCATCGACGAAGCCCGTTTCAAGCGTCCGGTCGTACCGGGCGATCAAATGATCATGGAAGTGACTTTCGAGAAAACCCGCCGCGGTTTAACGCGTTTTAAAGGCGTTGCTACCGTTGACGGCAAGATCGTCTGTGAAGCGACCATGATGTGTGCCCGTAGCCGGGAGGCATAATCTGTGATTGATCCAACCGCCACCATCCATGCCAGTTCCGTCATCGAAGAAGGGGCCATTATCGGCCCCAACGTCCACATCGGCCCGTTCTGCTTTATTGGCGCACATGTGGAAATCGGTGAAGGCACCGTCCTGAAGTCGCATGTGGTCATCAATGGCCACACGCGTATCGGGAAAGATAACCAGATCTATCAGTTCGCCTCTATTGGCGAAGTGAACCAGGATCTGAAATATGCCGGCGAGCCGACGCGCGTTGAAGTAGGCGACCGCAACCGCATCCGCGAAAGCGTGACTATTCATCGCGGCACCGCGCAGGGCGGCGGCGTCACCACTATCGGCAGCGATAACCTGCTGATGGTGAATGCGCACATCGCGCACGACTGCGTGATCGGCAACCGCTGCATTTTCGCCAACAACGCCACGCTGGGCGGTCACGTCACCGTGGACGACTTTGCGATTATCGGCGGCATGACGGCGGTGCATCAGTGGTGCACTATCGGCGCGCATGTGATGGTCGGCGGGTGTTCAGGCGTCGCGCAGGATGTACCGCCGTACGTTATCGCGCAGGGCAACCACGCGACGCCGTTCGGTATCAATATCGAAGGTCTGAAGCGCCGCGGCTTTAGCAAAGAGGCGCTGCACGCTATTCGCAACGCCTATAAAGTGCTCTACCGCAGCAACAAAACGCTGGAAGAAGCCAAGCCGGAAATTGAAGCGCTGGCAAAGCAGCATAGCGAAGTACAGCCTTTCTACGACTTCTTTGCTCGTTCTACGCGTGGGTTGATTCGTTAATTCATGTCAGTGCGTCCCCTTACGATAGCCCTGGTCGCCGGAGAAACGTCCGGCGATATTCTTGGCGCCGGCCTGATCCGCGCGCTCAAAGCGCGTCACCCCGATGCCCGTTTCGTCGGTGTGGCTGGCCCGCGCATGCAGGCCGAAGGCTGCGAAACCTGGTATGAGATGGAAGAGCTGGCGGTGATGGGCATCGTGGAAGTGCTCGGCCGTCTGCCGCGCCTGATGAAAATCGGCCGCGACCTGACGCAGCGCTTTACCGAACTCAGGCCGGACGTCTTTGTCGGCATTGATGCGCCCGATTTTAATATCCGGCTGGAAGGGCGACTGAAGCGCAACGGCATTCGCACCATTCACTACGTCAGCCCCTCGGTCTGGGCATGGCGACAAAAGCGCGTCTTTAAAATCGGCCGCAATACCAATCTGGTGCTCGCCTTCCTGCCTTTTGAAAAAGCCTTTTACGATCGCTTCAACGTGCCGTGTCGCTTTATCGGCCACACCATGGCGGATGCGATGCCGCTGCAGCCGGACAAGTCTGCCGCACGCCGCACGCTAGGTATCAGCGACGAGGCGCTCTGCCTCGCGCTGCTGCCCGGCAGCCGACATGCGGAAGTCGAGATGCTCAGCGCCGATTTTCTGCGCGCGGCGCAGCTGCTGCGCGTACGCTATCCAGCGCTGGAAATTGTTGTGCCGCTGGTCAACGCGAAACGTCGCGCGCAGTTCGAACAGATCAAAGCCGACGTCGCGCCTGAATTGCCGATGCATCTGCTGGACGGTCAGGGGCGCGAGGCGATGATTGCGAGCGACGCCGCGATTCTGGCATCCGGCACCGCCGCGCTGGAGTGTATGCTGGCAAAATGCCCGATGGTCGTCGGCTATCGTATGAAGCCCTCAACCTTCTGGCTGGCGAAGCGGCTGGTGAAAACGCCTTACGTCTCGCTGCCCAATCTGCTGGCGGGGCGCGAGCTGGTGAAAGAGCTGCTGCAGGAGGAGTGCGAGCCGCACGCGCTGGCGGCGGCGCTCGAGCCGCTGCTGCATGCCGGTGCGCAACGCGATGCGCTGCTTGCGACCTTCACCGAACTGCATCAGCAGATCCGCTGGAACGCAGACGAACAGGCAGCGGACGCCGTACTGGAGATCGCCAATGGCTGATTTTATCTATCCCGATGCCCGCCTGATTGCGGGCGTTGACGAAGTGGGCCGCGGCCCGCTGGTCGGCGCGGTCGTCACGGCGGCGGTGATTCTCGATCCGGCCAACCCGATTCAGGGTCTGGCGGATTCGAAGAAACTGTCGGAAAAGCGCCGTCTCGCCCTGTTCGACGAGATCAAAGAAAAAGCGCTGGCGTGGAGTCTGGGCCGCGCCGAGCCGGAGGAGATCGACCGGCTCAATATTCTGCACGCCACCATGCTGGCGATGCAGCGCGCGGTCGCTGGCCTGGCGATCGCCCCCGATTTTGTGCTGGTGGATGGCAACCGCTGCCCGGTGCTGCCGATGCCGTCGCAGGCGGTGGTAAAAGGCGATAGCCTGGTCGCGGAGATCAGCGCGGCGTCGATTGTCGCCAAGGTGTCGCGCGATAGCGAAATGGCGGAGCTGGATCGCCTGTTTCCCCAGTATGGCTTTGCGCAGCACAAAGGCTATCCTACCGCGCTGCATATGGAAAAGCTGACGCAGCACGGCGCCACGCCGCACCATCGCCGCAGCTTTGCGCCGGTGCGCAACGCCCTGATTGACGCTGACGTTCTGGCCGCTGGCCAGCCAGCTACGCTTTAATAGCCTGACGCTGTTTTAACCGGAAACCGATATGGCTGAACCCCGTTTTATACATCTGCGTGTCCACAGTGACTACTCTATGGTCGATGGCCTGGCGAAAACCGGGCCGCTGGTCAAAAAGGCGGCTGCGCTCGGCATGCCGGCCCTTGCTGTCACGGACTTTATGAACCTGTGCGGGCTGGTGCGTTTCTACGGCAGCGCGCACGGCGCGGGGATCAAACCGATTATCGGTGCCGACTTCAAAGTCGCCAGCGAACTGATGGGCGACGAGCTGACCCAGCTGACGGTGCTGGCCGCCAATAATACCGGCTATCAGAACCTGACCCTGCTCATCTCGCGCGCCTACCAGCGCGGCTACGGCATCGCCGGGCCAGTTATCGACCGTGACTGGCTGGCGGAGCTGGGCGAAGGATTGATTCTGCTCTCCGGCGGACGCTGCGGCGACGTGGGCCGCAGCCTGCTGCGCGGCAACAGCGCGCTGGTGGCGCAGTGCCTCGACTTCTATCAGACCCACTTTCCCAATCGCTACTACCTCGAACTGACGCGCACCGGACGCGCCGACGAGGAGAGCTATCTGCACGCCGCGGTTGAGCTTGCCATCGCCGAAGGCGTGCCGGTAGTCGCCACCAATGAGGTCTGCTTCCTCAATGAAGAGGATTTCGACGCCCATGAAATCCGCGTGGCGATCCACGACGGCTATACGCTGGACGATCCCAAACGCCCGCGCAACTACAGCCCTCAGCAATATATGCGCAGCGAAGAGGAGATGTGCGAGCTGTTCTCGGACATCCCGGAAGCGCTGGAAAACAGCGTAGAGATTGCCAAGCGCTGCAACGTTACGGTACGCCTCGGCGAGTACTTCCTGCCGCAGTTCCCGACCGGCGATATGTCTACCGAAGATTTTCTGGTGATGAAGTCGCGGGAAGGGCTGGAAGAGCGCCTTGAGTTTCTCTTTCCCGATGCGGCCGTGCGCGCGGAGAAGCGGCCGGAATATGATGAGCGTCTGGAGATCGAGCTCAACGTTATCAACCAGATGGGCTTTCCTGGCTACTTCCTCATCGTGATGGAGTTTATCCAGTGGTCGAAAGATAACGGCATTCCGGTCGGTCCGGGACGCGGCTCCGGCGCCGGTTCGCTGGTCGCCTACGCGCTGAAGATCACCGACCTCGATCCGCTGGAGTTTGACCTGCTGTTCGAACGCTTTCTTAACCCGGAACGCGTCTCGATGCCTGACTTCGACGTCGACTTCTGTATGGAGAAGCGCGACCAGGTGATCGATCACGTCGCCGAGATGTACGGGCGCGAAGCGGTATCACAGATCATCACCTTTGGCACTATGGCGGCGAAAGCGGTTATCCGCGACGTCGGCCGCGTGCTGGGGCATCCGTATGGCTTCGTCGATCGCATCTCCAAGCTGATCCCGCCCGATCCGGGCATGACGCTGGAAAAAGCGTTCGCCGTCGAGCCGCAGCTGCCGGAAATGTATGACGCGGACGAAGAGGTCAAAGCGCTGATTGATATGGCGCGCAAGCTGGAAGGCGTCACGCGTAACGCCGGCAAGCACGCCGGCGGCGTGGTCATCGCGCCGACGAAGATCACCGACTTCGCGCCGCTCTACTGCGACGAAAACGGCAACCATCCGGTCACGCAGTTTGATAAGAACGACGTTGAATACGCTGGCCTGGTGAAGTTTGACTTCCTGGGTCTGCGCACGCTCACCATCATCGACTGGGCGCTGAAGATGATCAACCCGCGCCGGGAGAAGCAGGGCCTGCCGCCGATCGATATCGCCGCTATCCCGCTGGAGGATAAAAAAAGCTTCGACATGCTGCAGCGCGCGGAAACCACGGCGGTGTTCCAGCTTGAATCGCGCGGCATGAAAGATCTGATCAAACGTCTGAAGCCGGACTGCTTTGAAGATATGATCGCGCTGGTGGCGCTGTTCCGTCCTGGCCCGCTGCAGTCGGGCATGGTAGATAACTTTATCGACCGTAAGCACGGGCGCGAGGCGATCTCCTATCCCGATATTCAGTGGCAGCATGAAAGCCTGAAGCCGGTGCTCGAACCCACCTACGGCATTATCCTCTATCAGGAGCAGGTAATGCAGATCGCCCAGGTGCTCTCCGGCTATACCCTGGGCGGCGCGGATATGCTGCGCCGCGCAATGGGTAAAAAGAAACCGGAAGAGATGGCCAAGCAGCGCTCGGTATTTAAAGAGGGCGCCGAGCGCATGGGCATCGACGGCGAGCTGTCGATGAAGATCTTCGACCTGGTGGAGAAATTCGCCGGCTACGGCTTTAACAAATCGCACTCCGCCGCCTATGCGCTGGTTTCCTACCAGACGCTGTGGCTGAAGGCGCACTATCCGGCCGAGTTTATGGCGGCGGTGTTGACCGCCGATATGGATAACACCGAGAAGGTGGTCGGGCTGGTGGACGAGTGCTGGCGCATGGGCCTGAAGGTGCTGCCGCCCGATATCAACTCCGGCCTCTATCAGTTCCACGTCAACGACGACGGCGAGATCGTCTATGGCATCGGCGCGATTAAAGGCGTCGGCGAAGGCCCGATCGAAGCGATCCTTGAGGCGCGCAACCAGGATGGCTATTTCCGCGAGCTGTTCGATCTCTGCGCGCGCACCGACACCAAAAAAATTAACCGTCGCGTGATGGAGAAGCTGATCATGTCCGGCGCCTTCGATCGCCTCGGTCCGCACCGTGCGGCGCTGATGAGTTCGCTCGGCGACGCGCTGAAGGCGGCGGATCAGCACGCCAAAGCGGAGGCGATCGGCCAGGCGGACATGTTTGGCGTACTGGCGGAAGAGCCGGAGCAGGTAGAGAAATCCTACGCCAGCGTGACGCCCTGGCCGGAACAGGTGCAGCTCGACGGCGAGCGGGAAACGCTCGGCCTCTATCTCACCGGCCATCCCATCAATCAGTATCTGAAAGAGATAGAACGCTATGTAGGCGGCATGCGCCTCAAGGACATGCATCCTACCGAGCGTGGTAAAATTACCGTCGCCGCCGGTCTGGTGGTGGCGGCCCGCGTGATGGTGACCAAGCGCGGCAACCGAATTGGTATCTGTACTCTGGACGATCGTTCCGGTCGTCTTGAGGTGATGTTATTTACCGATGCGTTAGATAAATACCAGCAGTTGCTGGAGAAAGACCGTATCCTGATCGTCAGCGGACAGGTCAGCTTTGATGACTTCAGCGGCGGCCTTAAAATGACCGCCCGTGAAGTCATGGACATTGACGAAGCGCGCGAAAAATACGCGCGCGGACTTGCTATCTCGCTGACGGACAGGCAAATTGATGACCAGCTATTAAACCGGCTCCGCCAGTCTCTCGAGCCCCATCGCTCGGGGACGATTCCGGTGAATCTCTACTATCAGAGAGCCGACGCGCGAGCGAAGCTACGCTTTGGTGCAGCGTGGCGTATTTCGCCCAGCGATCGCCTGCTCAACGAACTGCGTTCGTTGATAGGGTCGGAGCAGGTTGAACTGGAGTTTGACTAAAACAGGAACATTATGAGTCTTAATTACCTGGATTTTGAACAGCCTATCGCGGAACTTGAAGCGAAAATTGATTCGCTTACGTCGATTGGTCGTCAGGATGATAAACACATTAATCTGGACGAAGAGGTGCAGCGCCTGCGCGAAAAGAGCGTTGAGCTGACCCGTAAAATCTTCGCCGATTTGGGCGCATGGCAGGTCGCGCAGCTGGCGCGTCATCCGCTGCGTCCTTATACGCTTGACTACGTTCGCAACGCTTTTGACGACTTTGACGAGCTGGCAGGCGATCGCGCCTACGCCGACGACAAAGCGATTGTCGGCGGTATTGCCCGTCTCGACGGCCGCCCGGTCATGATCATTGGTCATCAAAAAGGTCGCGAAACCAAAGAGAAAATTCGCCGCAACTTTGGTATGCCAGCGCCGGAAGGCTACCGCAAAGCGCTGCGCCTGATGGAAATGGCCGAGCGCTTCAAAATGCCGCTGATCACCTTTATCGACACGCCGGGCGCCTATCCGGGCGTGGGCGCGGAAGAGCGCGGTCAGTCTGAGGCCATTGCCCGCAACCTGCGCGAAATGTCCGGCCTGAAAATTCCGGTTATCTGCACCGTGATTGGCGAAGGCGGCTCAGGCGGCGCGCTGGCGATCGGCGTGGGCGACAAAGTCAATATGCTGCAGTACAGCACCTATTCAGTGATCTCGCCGGAAGGTTGCGCCTCGATTCTGTGGAAAAGCGCGGATAAAGCCCCGCTGGCGGCAGAGGCGATGGGCATCACGGCTAACCGTCTGAAAGAGCTGAAGCTGATTGACTCAATTATCCCTGAACCGCTGGGCGGCGCGCATCGTCAGCCGGTGGATATGGCGCTGTCGCTGAAAAACCAGCTGCTGGCCGATCTGGCCGATCTCGACACCCTGAGCACCGAAGAGCTGCTCGATCGTCGCTATCAGCGTCTGATGAGCTACGGCTACGCTTAAGGGCGTAGCGCGGTGAAAAAGCGGACTTCGGTCCGCTTTTTTTATGCCTTTGATTTACCGATCGACAGCAGAGAGGAGCATTCCGACAGCACCTGACCGCCATCCTTCGCTATGCTTAGCCCTGCCACACTAAAAGGGAGGTGCGCATTGAATATTCTGGCGATCATGGGTTCACACGGCATGTTCTACAAAGACGAGCCGCTGCGCGAACTCAATACCGCGCTGACGCAGCGGGGGTTTCAGCTGATTTATCCGACGAACATCGACGATCTGCTGAAGCTGGTAGAGCACAACCCGCGCATCTGCGGCGTGATCTTTGACTGGGACGCGCACAACAGTCCGGCGCTCTGTGCCGATATCAATCAGCTCAATGAATACCTGCCGCTCTACGCCTTTATCAACACCCATTCGCAGATGGATGTCAGCATCAACGAGATGCGCATGGCGCTGCACTTCTTTGAATATGCGCTGAGCGCCGCGGACGATATCGCGCTGCATATTCGCCAGTACACCGACGACTATATCGACCAGATAACCCCGCCGCTGACCAAAGCGCTCTTCACCTACGTGAAAGAGGGTAAGTACACCTTCTGCACGCCCGGCCATATGGGCGGCACCGCTTTTCAAAAAAGCCCGGTCGGCAGCCTCTTTTACGATTTTTTCGGCGCCAATACCCTGAAGGCGGATATCTCTATTTCCGTGACCGAGCTCGGTTCGCTGCTCGATCATACCGGCCCACATCTGGAGGCCGAAGAGTATGTTGCCAGGACTTTTGGCGCCGAGCAGAGCTATATGGTGACCAACGGCACCTCGACCTCAAATAAAATCGTCGGCATGTATGCGGCGCCGAGCGGCAGCACGGTATTGATTGACCGCAACTGCCATAAGTCACTGACGCATTTGCTGATGATGAGCGACATTGTGCCGATCTGGCTAAAGCCGACGCGCAACGCGCTGGGCATTCTCGGCGGCATCCCTAAGCGGGAGTTCACCCGCGCCAGCATTGAGGAGAAGGTGGCGAATACCGCGCGCGCCAGCTGGCCGGTGCACGCCGTGATCACCAACTCCACCTACGACGGCCTGCTCTATAACACCCGGTACATCAAGGAGACGCTGGAGGTGCCGTCGATTCATTTCGATTCCGCCTGGGTGCCCTATACCAATTTCCATCCTGTCTATGCCGGCAAAAGCGGCATGAGCGGCGAGCGTACGCCTGGCAAAGTGATCTATGAGACCCAGTCGACACACAAGCTGCTGGCGGCCTTCTCGCAGGCGTCGCTGATCCATATTAAAGGCGATTACGACGAGCACACCTTCAACGAAGCCTACATGATGCACACCACCACATCGCCCAACTATGCGATTGTGTCGTCGATTGAAACGGCGGCGGCAATGCTGCGCGGCAATCCCGGCAAGCGACTGATCAATCGTTCGGTCGAGCGCGCGCTGCATTTTCGCCGGGAGATCCAGCGCCTGCGGGAGGAGTCCGACAGCTGGTTCTTCGATATCTGGCAGCCGGAGCATATCGACGAGGCTGAATGCTGGCCGATCCAGCCGGGCGAAGAGGGATGGCACGGCTTTACCCAGGCGGACGCCGACCATATGTATCTCGATCCCATCAAGGTCACGATTCTGACGCCCGGCATGAGCGAGCTGGGCGAGATGGCGGAAGAGGGGATTCCGGCCGCGCTGGTGGCGAAATTTCTCGACCAGCGCGGCATTGTGGTAGAAAAAACCGGGCCCTATAACCTGCTGTTTCTGTTCAGCATCGGCATCGACAAGACCCGGGCGATGAGCGTGCTGCGCGGCCTGACCGAGTTCAAACGCGCCTACGATCTCAACCTGCGGGTGAAAAATATGCTGCCGGATCTTTATGCTGAAGATCCCGACTTCTACCGCCATATGCGCATCCAGACGCTGGCGCAGGGTATCCACCAGCTGATCCGTCAGCACGATCTGCCGCGCCTGATGCTCAAGGCATTCGACGTGCTGCCGGAAATGAAGATGACGCCGCATCAGGCTTTCCAGCGGCAGGTGCAAGGCAAAGTAGAGACGGTGGATCTGAAGCAGCTGGTGGGACGCGTCTCCGCCAATATGATCCTGCCCTATCCGCCGGGCGTGCCGCTGGTGATGCCAGGGGAGATGATCACCGAAGAGAGCCGCGCGGTGCTCGACTTTCTGCTGATGCTCTGCACTATCGGGCGCCACTATCCCGGCTTTGAGACCGATATTCACGGCGCGACGCTGACGGAAGAGGGCGATTATCGCGTTCGGGTGCTGAAATAATGGAAAATGGCAGCGGCTTCAGACAATTGCGCATTGCAAGCCGCCGCCGCACGTCTCAGGATAAACAAAACAGTCAGGGAGTCTTTTCATGTTGCAGTTATCTTCTGTTCACCATATCGCCATCATCGCCACCGATTATGCGCGCAGTAAGGCCTTTTACTGCGATGTGCTCGGCTTCAGCCTGATGGGCGAGGTTTACCGCGAAGCGCGCGATTCGTGGAAAGGTGACCTGGCGCTGAACGGCCAGTACACCATTGAGCTTTTCTCCTTTCCTTCACCGCCGGCGCGCGTCAGTCATCCTGAAGCCTGCGGCCTGCGTCACCTGGCCTTTACCGTGCCGGACGTGGGTGCAGCGGTCGCGACGCTGGCGGAAAAAGGCGTAGTGTGCGAACCGATCCGCATCGACGATCTGACCGGCAAGCAGTGCACCTTCTTTGCCGATCCAGATGGTTTGCCGCTGGAGCTCTATCAGGCGTAAAATAGCGCGCGCAAGGGCCGCACCCGGCGGCCCTGATTCTGGAACGCGTCATGCCTTTGTCTCATCTCGCTTCGCTGTTGCCTGACGATGCCGCGCTGGCGGTGGCGTTTAGCGGCGGTCTCGACTCTACCGTTCTGCTGCATCAGCTGGTTAGCTGGCAACAGACGCATCCACAAGCGCGCCTGCGCGCGCTGCATGTCCACCACGGATTAAGCCCTAACGCCGACAGCTGGGCCGCGCACTGCGTGGCGATCTGTGAAGCCTGGCAGCTACGCTGCGAGGTGCTGCGCGTGCAGGTTGACGCGCGCGAGCAGGGCGTTGAGGGCGCAGCGCGCGCGGCGCGCTATCAGGCGCTGACGACGGCGATGCAGCCTGATGAGTGGCTGCTGACCGCGCAGCATCTCGACGACCAGTGCGAAACGCTGCTGCTGGCGCTGAAGCGCGGCAGCGGACCGGCCGGGCTGGCGGCGATGCCGGTGCGGCATCAGCGCCATGGCCGTGTGCTGCTGCGTCCGCTGCTCGGGCAGTCGCGTCAGCAGCTGGAAGCCTACGCGCAGCAGCATCAGCTGCGCTGGGTCGACGATGAAAGCAATCTGGACGCGCGCTACGATCGCAATTTCCTGCGCCAGCATCTGCTGCCGACGCTGCAGGCGCGCTGGCCGCACTTCGCCGCCGCGTGCGCGCGCAGCGCGGCGCTGTGCGGCGAGCAGGAACAGCTGCTGGACGAACTGCTGGCGGAGCAGCTGGCCGCTCTGCTGCATCCAGACGGCAGCCTGCATTTTCCACCGCTTTTACAGATGAGCGAGACGCGCGCGAACGCACTGCTGCGGCGCTGGATCGCCCGGCAGGAGGCGCCGATGGTGTCGCGCGCCGCGCTGACGCGCCTGCGCCACGAGGTGATGCTGAGCCGAGAAGACGCGCAGCCGCGTTTGCGCTTTGGCGAGGCGGAGGCGCGCCGCTATCGCGAGCGGCTCTACTGGGTGCCGCGCTGCGCGTCGCTAAAGGATCGGCTGCTGCTCTGGTCCGATCGGCGCGCGCCGCTGGTGCTGCCGCAGCGGCTCGGCGTGCTGCATGCCCACCGTGCGCCCTCGGCGCTGCGCCAGCCCGAGGCGGACGAAGAGGTGAGCGTACGTTTTCATGCGCAGGGCTATTTTCATCTGGCGGGCCGGGCCGGCGGCCGCGAAATCAAAAAGCTGTGGCAGGAGCTGGCGATCCCGCCGTGGCAGCGCGAACGTATTCCGCTGATCTACTACAATCAGACGCTTGTCTGCGCGCCCGGTCTGTTTGTCACCCGGGAAGGCGCCGCCGTCGACGACAGCGGCTGGCAGGCGATCTGGCAACATAATGAGCGTGCTGGAGAGCAACTATGAAAAAATTACTGGCCGCCTTGCTGCTGGCCGCGGCGCTGCCGACGCTGGCCGACGGCGACATCAACGCGGGGGCGCAGAAGTCGGCCGCCTGCGCCGCCTGCCATGGCGCGCAGGGAAAAAGCAGCATGCCGCTCTATCCCAACCTGGCGGGACAGAACGCCGCTTACCTCAACCATGCGCTGCAGGCCTATAAAAAGGGCGAGCGCAGCGGCGGGCAGGCGGAAGTCATGAAGGCCTTTGTGGCTGGATTAAGCGATGAGGATATGGCGGATCTGTCGGCTTACTATGGGTCGCTGAAACCTTAGGAAAGAGGGCGGGAGTATCCCGCCCGAGGCGCTGTCGCTACTCTTCGCTGACGACAACGGTGCCCAGCTCAGGATGGCTGAAGCTGGCGATGTGATCGAGGCGCAACTCGCGCGTTTCGCCGGAGAGATCGATAGAAAGGTATTCAACGTTTTTACGTGAAACCATATCTGTCGCTTTCGCCTTCAGCGCCTCCCCGTTTTTCAGGGTCAGCTCAAGCGTCCAGCGTTTCGTGCAGGCGAGTTCCAGGTTGTCGTAATCATCGCAGTTGATGGGTCTATAAGCTTCATTCGTCAACATAGTCGCTCACCAGTAAGTTTGCAGCGGCATAGGCTGCCTGTTCCCTGACAGAAGAGTTTAGCGCAGAATTTGCGGCAATATCATCGAGTGCCTTTAAAACGCATCCGAGTGCATCGGGCACATATCCCAGTTCGCCGCTGCCGATCTCGGCATACTTCTGACGAACCAATTCACAATATTTTTGCACTTTCACCTCCTCAGCAGAGCAAGAATACTCTGGTTGCCTGAGGAACTATATCACAGGCATTTCCTGGATTTCAGCCAGAGCAAAGCAGGATCGCCGCGTCGAAAGCGGCTAAAGTGACAGAATCCGCTGGCTACGCGCCATAAACAGCAAGCACAAAAGGTTAAGTTGATGAACAGGTTAAACGAGGCGACATTGTCTCAGGTGACAGATGATTAAAGTTTCACGTACGGTCGAGCTGCCCGACGGCGAGATTGAGCTAAGCGCCATTCGCGCCCAGGGGGCCGGTGGGCAGCATGTGAATAAAACCAGCACCGCGATTCATCTGCGTTTCGATATCGCCGCCTCCTCGCTGCCGCCGTTTTACAAGCAGCGCATGCTGGCGGCGAAACACCATCTGATTACGCCGGAAGGCATGGTAATTATCAAAGCGCAGGAGTATCGCAGTCAGGAGATGAATCGCGAGGCGGCGGTGCAGCGACTGATCAATTTGATTCAGGAGCTGACGCGGGTAGAAAAGGTGCGGCGCGCTACGCGACCGACGCGCGCGTCGAAAGAGCGGCGGCTGGAAGGCAAAGCGCGGCGCAGTTCGACCAAATCGATGCGGGGAAAAGTGCTGTAATAAAACGCCCCCGAGAACGGGGGCGGGAAGGATCTTACTTGTTAAGCGCTTTCAGCAGGAAGTCGACGATGTCGCTCTGCTTGATCATCTCTTTCTCGCCGGCGCGGCGCGCTTTGTACTCAATCTCTTCGTTGTCGAGATTGCGGTCGCCGATGACGATCGTGTGCGGCACGCCAATCAGCTCCATATCGGCGAACATCACGCCCGGACGCTCTTTACGGTCGTCGAGGATCACTTCGACGCCTTTGGCGCGCAGGGTATGGTAGAGCTCTTCCGCCAGCTCTTTCACGCGGAAAGATTTGTGCATGTTCATCGGCAGAATCGCAACGTCGAACGGCGCCAGCGCCGCAGGCCAGATAATGCCGCGCTCGTCGTGGTTCTGCTCGATTGCCGCCGCGACGACGCGCGTAATGCCGATACCGTAGCAGCCCATGGTCAACACCTGATTGCGGCCATCTTCGCCCTGAACCGACGCTTTCATCGCTTCCGAGTATTTGGTGCCGAGCTGGAAAATATGGCCGACTTCGATGCCGCGTTTGATCTGCAGCGTGCCTTTGCCATCCGGGCTCGGATCGCCTTCTACCACGTTGCGGATATCGGCCACGATCGCCTGCGGCAGATCGCGCTCCCAGTTAATCCCGACATAGTGCTTGCCATCGACGTTGGCGCCGGCGCAGAAGTCGCTCATCTTGTCGACGCTGCGATCGGCAATAATCGGCATCGCCAGACCCACCGGGCCAAGCGAGCCGGGACCTGCGCCCACGGCGGCACGAATCTCTTCTTCGGTGGCGAACGTCAGCGGCGAGGCGACGATGTCGAGCTTCTCCGCTTTAATCTCGTTCAGCTCGTGATCGCCGCGCACCAGCAGCGCAACCAGCGTATGGCCGCTCTCTTCGCTCGCTTTCACCATCAGCGTCTTCAGGGTTTTCTCGATCGGCAGCTGGAACTGTTCCACCAGCTCGGCGATCGTTTTCGCATTCGGCGTGTCGATCTGCGCCAGCGCCTGAGTCGGCTGCGGGCGATCGCCAGCCGGCGCCACCGCTTCGGCCATTTCGATATTGGCAGCGTAGTCCGAGTCGGTTGAGAAGATCACATCATCTTCACCGCTCTGCGCCAGCACCTGGAATTCATGCGACGCGCTGCCGCCGATAGAGCCGGTGTCCGCCTGAACCGCGCGGAAGTCGAGGCCCATACGACTAAAGCTGTTGCAGTAGGCGCGGTACATTGCGTCGTAGGTTTCCTGCAGCGACTCCTGCGAAATATGGAAGGAGTAGGCGTCTTTCATGATGAACTCGCGCGAGCGCATCACGCCAAAGCGCGGACGCACTTCATCGCGGAATTTGGTCTGGATCTGATAGAGGTTCAGCGGCAGCTGCTTATAGGAGCTGAGCTCGTTACGAATCAGATCGGTAATCACTTCTTCATGCGTCGGACCGAGCACGAACGGGCGCTCGTGGCGATCGGCGACGCGCAGCAGTTCCGGGCCGTACTGTTCCCAGCGACCGCTCTCCTGCCACAAATCAGCAGGCTGAACCACCGGCATAGAGATCTCAATCGCGCCCGCGTTGTTCATCTCTTCGCGCACGATGTTTTCGACTTTTTTCAGCACGCGTAAACCGGTCGGCAGCCAGGTATAGAGACCTGAAGCCAGTTTGCGGATCATCCCGGCACGCAGCATCAGCTGGTGGCTGATCACTTCCGCGTCGGAGGGCGTCTCCTTAAGGGTGGAGAGCAAATATTGAGTAGTACGCATTGATTAAGGTTCCAGTTGAACGGAGAGTCACTGACAAAAGTTTTGTTGGCGGCTAGTGTACCAGCGAGATCACGGGCTCAAAAGCGCGTTTTCGCGCGGGTCGATACCGGTCACCTCGGTGCCGCTTTCATCGACGCGCCAGCGCACATTGAAATCGAGCAGCCAGACGGCATATTCGCGCGACGCTGCTTCGCCTTTGCGATAGGCGGGACGCGGATCCTGCGCCAGCACGTCGCGGATAAAACGCGCCAGATGGGGATAGCGCTGCTGCTGCTGCGCCAGCTGCTGCTGCGCCTGCGGCGAGAAGCGCACCGGCATATCGGCCACGGGCGCCGCCTGCGCGAAACCGGCCCGGGCCTGCGGCAGCGCCTCGGCGAAGGGGAGGTAAGGCTTGATATCCACCACCGGCGTGCCGTCCACCAGGTCCAGGCTGCCGAGCTGCAGGATCACCTGATTCTTCTCGCAGCGTATGGCTTTCAGCTCAACCAGCGACATGCCGACAGGGTTCGGGCGAAAGGTTGAGCGCGTCGCGAACACACCCATGCGGGCATTGCCGCCCAGGCGCGGCGGGCGCACCGTGGGCCGCCAGCCGCCTGCCATCGTCTGATGAAACACGAACAGTACCCAGAGATGGCTGAAACTCTCCAGGCCGCGTACCGCCTCCGGCTGGTTATAGGGCGCCATCAGATGCAGCTCGCCGTGACCGTCCTGCACCAGGCCAGGCTGGCGCGGAACGGCGAATTTCTCTTTCCACGGCGAACGGATCACGCCGATCTGCTCGAAGGCGAAAGCGCTCATTGATTCACTTTCAGCGCAGAGCCCTGACAGATCGCCTGACGGTAGCAGCCCGGCGTGCTGCTGACGATTTCACACTTATGCAGCAGAACGGCATTGGCTTTCAGGTAAGAGGCTTTAATCTGCAGACGCTTGCGCGCGGTGGCGATATTCGGCGGTGAATCCTGGCGGCTGCTCTGGCAGTCATCGCCAGCGACTTCGCCCAGATCGCGAAACGGCTTGCTGACCAAATCGGCGGCGTCGGTATAGACTTTGACCGGCGCAGGACGCGGCGCGGGCTTGCGCGCGGGCTCGCGGGAGGGCTGCGAATGAGCGGGTGCGCTGCTTATCGGGTGGTATTCGTGAACGCACCCGGTCAGCATCAATGCTAACAAGCAGAGCGGAAATAAACGCATGGCAACATCCTCAAGGTTGTAAAAAGTGGCGTTATTGAAACAAGGACCCGGCGAAATAACAAGTCGCGCCGGATGCGGCGCAAAAGAAAGGGCGGCTATGCGCCGCCCTGGTCAGAAGTGTCAGGAAAGGAATTACCAGCCTTTCACTGCGCCGCCGTTAAAGATCTTGTTCGCGGCCTCTGCGACTTCGTCAGACTGATAGGCCTGAACAAATTTTTTCACGTTTTCAGCATCTTTGTTATCTTCGCGGCTAACGATCAGGTTCACGTACGGCGAATCTTTATCTTCAACGAAGATGCCGTCTTTAGCTGGCGTCAGGCCAATCTGGCTGGCGTAGGTGGTGTTGATTACCGCCAGCGCGATCTGCTGATCGTCCAGCGAACGCGGCAGCTGAGGCGCTTCCAGCTCGACGATCTTCAGGTTTTTCGGATTTTCGACGATATCCAGCGAGGTCGGCAGCAGGCCGACGCCATCCTTCAGCTTGATCAGGCCCACTTTCTGCAGCAGCAGCAGGGAGCGACCAAGGTTGGTCGGATCGTTAGGGATAGCGACCTGCGCGCCGTTCTGCAGCTCATCCAGCGATTTGATTTTTTTCGAATAGCCGGCGATGGGATAAACGAAGGAGTTGCCGACCGGCACCAGCTTGTAGCCGCGGTCTTTGATTTGCTGATCCAGATAAGGTTTGTGCTGGAAGGCGTTGACGTCGATATCGCCTTTGCTCAGCGCTTCGTTCGGCAGCACGTAGTCGTTAAAGGTCACCAGCTCGACGTCGAGACCATATTTATCCTTCGCGACTTTCTGCGCCGCTTCGGCGACCTGCTGCTCTGCGCCGACAATCACGCCCACTTTGATGTGGTTCGGATCTTTGGCTTTTTGATCGCATCCTGCCAGCGCAATCGCGCCAATCAGTGCACCCACAGCGGCAATCTTTTTGAATGTAAAAGTCATATCTCTTCCTTAATGGAGACGTAATGATATTGCTGACTTATTTATGGGACACGGCACGCACGATGCGGTCGCCACAAAACTGAATTAAATACACCAGAACGACCAGTAACACGAGCACCGTATTCATCACTGTCGCGTTATAGCCGATATAGCCGTACTGATAGCCAATCTGTCCCAGCCCGCCCGCGCCGACGGCACCGCCCATGGCGGAGTAGCCGACCAGCGTAATCAGCGTGATGGTCGCGGCGTTCACCAGGCCCGGCAGCGCCTCCGGCAGCAGCACCTTGCGCACGATTTGCAGCGGCGTAGCACCCATGGCGCGTGACGCTTCGATCAGTCCGGTCGGCAGCTCAAGCAGCGCGTTCTCGACCATACGTGCGATAAAAGGCGCAGCGCCGACGGTCAGCGGCACGATAGCCGCCTGCAGGCCGATAGAGGTGCCGACGATGGCGCGAGTAAAGGGAATCATCCAGACCAGCAGGATAATAAAGGGAATAGAGCGGAAAATGTTCACCAGCGCAGAGAGGATGCGATAGAGCGTCCGGTTTTCCCGAATCTGTCCTGGACGGGTGACGTAGAGCAGCACACCGACCGGCAGACCCAGTACAAAGCCAAAGAAGCCGGAGACAAAGGTCATCATCAGCGTTTCCCAGACGCCGCGCGCCAGTAAAGCCATCATCGCCTCAGACATAACCCAGTACCTCTACTTTCACATGATTTTCCTGCAGCCACGCGATAGCGGCGTTGGCATCGCTTTCAGCGCCGTCCATCTCGGCCAGCATAATGCCGAACTTCACGCCGCCGGCGTAATCCATCTGCGCGCTGATAATGTTGTTATTGACGTTGAAGCGGCGTGCGGCTTCAGAGAGCAGCGGTGCATCGACCGATTTGCCGGTAAACTCAAGACGCAGCAGCGGCACGCGCTCGGCAGCAGGCTGCGACACCATGCGCTGCTGATAATCCTCCGGGATATCGAGGTGCAGCGTCGACTGGATAAACTGCTGCGCCAGCGGCGTTTTCGGATGAGAGAAAACTTCGCTAACGCTGTCTTTTTCGATCAGCTCGCCCTGGCTGATGACTGCGACCTGATCGCAGATACGCTTCACCACATCCATCTCGTGCGTAATCAGAAGAATAGTCAGGCCCAGGCGACGGTTGATATCTTTCAATAGCTCGAGGATAGCGCGGGTGGTAGCGGGATCGAGCGCGCTGGTGGCTTCATCGCACAGCAGCACTTTGGGATTGCTGGCCAGCGCGCGGGCGATGGCGACGCGCTGTTTCTGTCCGCCGGAGAGGTTGGCGGGCCAGGCGTCATGCTTATCGGCCAGGCCGACCAGCTCCAGCAGTTCCGTCACGCGCTGTTTAATCGCTTCGCGCGAGAGGCTGCCCAGCTCAAGCGGCAGCGCCACGTTGCCGAAGACGGTACGTGAGTTCATCAAGTTAAAGTGCTGGAAGATCATGCCGATTTGACGGCGCGCCTGAGTCAGCTGACGTTCGCTCAGGGCGGTTAGCTCCTGGCCGTCGACCAGTACGCGCCCTGACGTTGGGCGCTCCAGCAGGTTAACGCAGCGGATAAGGGTACTTTTACCGGCGCCGGACGAGCCGATAACGCCATAGATCTCTCCTGCAGGCACATGCAGGCTAACATCCGAGAGCGCCTGAATGGTGCGTGAACCTTGCTGGAACACTTTGGTAATATTTTCGAGTTTAATCATTAGGTTATTTATTATCGTCTTGCGTTGTCCGTGGTGTGGAACCTTTCGCGCTGAATGCCGGTGCGAAAGCTGAACGGATGGTAAGGCATCCAGACGTCTAAATCAATCAAAGTCATCTCATCTGCCATTCTCTCTTTTATTGCAATCATGCAATACTAGGCGGCAATTTTAGTAGCATCTTTAGTAGCAGGAGTTTCTCAGTGGCGAATAAAGTCCCGGCTGTATTTCTCGATCGTGATGGCACCCTGAACGTGGATCACGGCTATGTTCATGAAATCGACAACTTCCAGTTTATCGACGGCGCCATCGAGGCGCTGCAGGAGTTGAAGAAGATGGGATTCGCGCTGGTGCTGATCACCAATCAGTCCGGCATCGCCCGCGGTATGTTCAGCGAAGAGCAGTTCATGCAGCTAACGGAGTGGATGGACTGGTCGCTGGCGGACCGCGATGTCGATCTCGACGGCATCTATTTCTGTCCGCATCTGCCGGACGCGCCGGTGGAAGCCTATCGTCAGGCGTGTGACTGCCGCAAGCCGCACCCTGGCATGCTGCTCTCAGCACAGAAGCATCTCAATATCGACATGGCGGCTTCCTATATGGTGGGTGACAAAACGGAAGATGTGCTGGCGGGCAAAGCGGCGGGCGTAGGCACAAATGTGCTGGTGCGCAGCGGCAAAACCGTCACGGCGGAAGGGGAAGCGGCCGCAGACTGGGTGCTGAATAGCATCGCCGAGCTGCCTCAGGCGATTAAAAAGCGCTAAAAACGCGCGTTTTGCGCAATAATCAGACGAACGACACAAAACTTTAAAAAAGGCGCTTGCGCTCTCTGAACGACTCCCTATAATGCGCCTCCATCGACACGGCACAACGGCTTACGGAATGCAGTGTTGAGGTGATGAAAGTCACCGTCGGTCAGAGCGAAAATAAACGCTTGACTGACGCAGAGAGTAGCGTAATATACGCCACCTCGCAGCAGCAGGCTCGGCCGCTGACTGCACCGCTCTTTAACAATTTATCAGACAATCTGTGTGGGCACTCGAGAGCAGATATCAAAAGCCTCCGGGCTTAAAAAATATCAAGCCTCACGAGTGGACACATAATGACATTCATTATGACGTTTTACAGATGAGCACCGCTTAACTTGTTTAAGCAAATCAAACTTAAATTGAAGAGTTTGATCATGGCTCAGATTGAACGCTGGCGGCAGGCCTAACACATGCAA
>NZ_JBPFDE010000017.1:0-91606 GCF_051025595.1 Pantoea phyllosphaerae | reverse complement strand
TCGTTAGCTCAGTTGGTAGAGCAGTTGACTTTTAATCAATTGGTCGCAGGTTCGAATCCTGCACGACCCACCATCTTTAACGCAGGCTTCAGGTTTGCGGGTTGTAAGCCCCGAGCGGGTCGTTAGCTCAGTTGGTAGAGCAGTTGACTTTTAATCAATTGGTCGCAGGTTCGAATCCTGCACGACCCACCAATTCAGAAAGAAGCGCCCAATGGGCGCTTTTTTCGTTTTTACGCTGTGTCGTTCTTAAAGCCATTCCTTAGTCATACTGGTGCGGGGCTAACGGGTCTGAAGAGCAAAGCGTCCGAGCCAGGATGGCGAGGCCGACCTACAGGGATGTAGGTCTTCTTTGCGATCGGACCCGTTAGCCCTGCGCCACGCACGCTCTCTAAAGCAACTCCGCCAAAACCCTCAACCAAAACTTTAACGCGTTTCGCATCTATTTCACTTTCGCAGGCGCCAGATTCTCCCAGATATGCATCACCGCGTAGCTGCGCCACGGACGCCACTGCTGCGAACGCGCCTCCGCCTCGGCGGGCTTCAGGCCGCCCAGATTATTACGAATGGCGATATCTTCCTTGGGGAAGGCGTCCGGCCAGCGCAGGGCGCGCATCGCAATATAGTGTGCCGTCCAGGGGCCAATGCCCGGCAGCGCCACCAGCTGCTTCATCACCGTCTCCGGCGACTGCGTGGCGTTAAAGCGCAGCGAACCTGCGGCGCACGCCTGCGCAAAGGCGATAATGGCGCGCGAGCGCGCGCTCACGATGCCGAGCGGCGCCACGTCGTCCACCATCAGGCTGGCGACGCGATCCGGCAGCGCGGCGTAGCGCGTCAGATCGGCAAAAGGAGTCACGCAGGGCTCGCCAAAGGCGGCGGCAAAACGGCTGCTCACGGTGGTTGCGGCCTTCACCGTCACCTGCTGCCCGATAATGGCGCGCACGCCAAGCTCAAAGGCATCAAATGCGCCTGGCACGCGCAATCCCGGATTGCGCGCCAGGCTCGGCGCCAGCAGCGCATCCTGCGCCAGCCGGGCGGCGATAAGCTGTGGCTGCGCGTTAAGATCGAAAAGATCGCGCAGGCGGCGCAGCAGCAGCGGCAGCACCGGCGTCAGCGAGATGGAAAAGGTCAGCTGCAGCGCGCACTTCTGCGGCAGATGTGACACGCTAATCCAGCCGCGACAGCGGCCCAGCGCCACGGTGCGCCGGTAGGCACCATCCTGCACCGCCTCGACCTCTTTCATCAGATGGGTCTGTAAAAAAGCCAGCATCGCCTCCCAGTCGTAGGGCGGACGATAGACCATCAGCAGAGAGGTGCTGTCGCCCGGCTGCGCGCGCGTCGAGGCGCTAACGCCCTTGCGCAGCGCGCTCGGCGTCATACGGTAGCGCGCCTGAAACACATCGTTAAAGCGGCGCAGGCTGCTAAAACCGCTGGCATAGGCCACATCGGTCACCGGCAGCTGCGTCTCCGTCAGCAGCTGCTTCGCCAGCAGCATGCGCCGCGTCTGCTTCAGCTCCAGCGGCGACACCCCCAGCTCCTGCTGCACGATGCGGCGCAGCTGGCGCAGGCTAACGCCAAACTCAGCGGCAATCGCCTCCAGTCCTTCGTTTTCCTCCAGCATGCCCTCCTCAATGCGCTGAATCAGCCTGTCCGCCACGCGGTGAGGCTGATCGACCGGCGCGTTGCCCGGCGCCAGCTCGGGGCGACAGCGCAAGCAGGGGCGGAAATGGGCCTTCTCCGCCGCTTCGGCGCTGGCGAAAAACAGACAGTTCTTCTGCTGCGGCGCTTTCACCGGGCAGACAGGGCGACAGTAAATGCCGGTCGAAGTAACGCCGACGAAAAACACCCCGTCAAAACGGGTATCGCGTGAGGTGAGCGCCTGATAAGCAATCTCAGGATCGAACATAGTGACTCCTGCAAATAAACAGAGCCTATACCCGCTTTCTGATGCAGACTCGCTGTTTTCGGACAGCAAAGCAGTTTAGTCTGATGGCCGAAAACGGCCAGCGCGCCGTGGCCAAAATGCGACAATAACGGATGTCTCAAACAGGGAGAACAACATCATGTATCACTACAAACTTGTCTCCACGCCGGTGGGCGAGCTGAAACTGGTGGCGAGCGATCGCGGACTCGCAGGCATACTCTGGAAAAACGATGACCCGCACGGCGCGCGCTTTCTGCCGCAGACGCACGACGAATCACATCCGCTTCTGCTCGAGGCGGAACGCCAGCTGCGGGAGTACTTTGCCGGCGAGCGCCGCTGCTTTACGCTGCCGCTCGATTTCGTCGGCACCGAATTTCAGAAAAAAGTGTGGAACGCGCTGATGACGATCCCCTTCGGCGAAACGCGCAGCTACAGCGAAATCGCCCGTCAGATCGGCCATCCGCAGGCGGTGCGCGCGGTCGGCGCGGCGAACGGCAGAAATCCAGTCTCTATCGTCGCGCCTTGCCATCGCGTCATCGGCGCCAATGGCAAGCTGACCGGTTTTGCTGGTGGTCTGGAGGTCAAAGCCTTCCTGCTGGATCTGGAGATGCCGCAAAAGGCGGTCGTGCTGCCGCTATTCGCCGAGGAGCCTTCACCGCCGCACGCCTAAAAAAGAGCACGACACCGCCGCGCGTTTCCGCTATCGTGTTTAGCATATAAAACACGATGGCGGAGTGAACGTCCTTTTTCGCCGTCTTAAGCAATTTTCGTTCATTTGATAAAACGAGAGCGGTGTGATGAGTGCTTTATTCGATACAGACAGCGTGGCCTGGCCCTTTCCCGCAAAACCTGCGCGTCTCAGCGACGATGAAAAAGAATGTTACCTGAGTAAAATCAAAAGGCTGCTTAAAGAGCGCGACGCGGTTATCGTGGCGCATTACTACACCGACCCGGAAATCCAGGCGCTGGCGGAAGCGACCGGCGGCTGCGTGGCGGACTCGCTGGAAATGGCGCGCTTCGGCAGCGCGCATCCAGCGTCGACGCTGCTGGTGGCGGGCGTGCGTTTTATGGGCGAAACCGCCAAAATCCTCAGCCCGGAGAAAACCGTGCTGATGCCAACGCTGCAGGCGGAGTGCTCGCTCGACCTCGGCTGCCCCATCGACGAATTTAACGCCTTCTGCGACGCCCATCCCGACCGTACCGTGGTGGTCTACGCCAACACCTCGGCGGCGGTCAAAGCGCGCGCCGACTGGGTGGTCACCTCCAGCATCGCGGTAGAGCTGATCGACCATCTCGACAGCCTGGATGAAAAAATCATCTGGGCGCCGGATCGCCATCTTGGCCGCTATGTCACGCAGAAAACCGGTGCGGACGTGCTCTGCTGGCAGGGTGCCTGCATCGTCCATGACGAATTCAAAACCCAGGCGCTGCTGCGCATGAAAGCGCTCTATCCCGACGCGGCGGTGCTGGTGCATCCCGAATCGCCGCAGGCGGTGGTCGATCTTGCCGACGCGGTCGGCTCCACCAGCCAGCTGATCCAGGCGGCGCAGCAGCTGCCGCATCCGCAGATGATCGTGGCGACCGATCGCGGCATCTTTTACAAAATGCAGCAGGCGGTGCCGGGAAAAACGCTGCTGGAAGCGCCGACCGCAGGCGAAGGGGCGACCTGCCGCAGCTGCGCGCACTGCCCGTGGATGGCGATGAACGGCCTGAAAGCTATCGCCGAGGGTCTGGAGCAGGGCGGCGCACAGCATGAAATAGAGGTTGATGCCGCGCTGCGCGAGGCGGCATTATTGCCGCTCAACCGCATGCTCGCTTTCGCTGCGGATCTCAAACTGAAGGTAAAAGGGAACGCCTGAGGAACCAATGATGGATTTTTTCAGCACAAGCAATATCCTGGTCCATATCCCGCTCGGCGCAGGCGGCTACGATCTCTCCTGGATTGAGGCCATCGGCACGCTGGCGGGTCTGCTCTGCATCTGGCTCGCCAGCCTGGAGAAAGTGATTAACTATCCGTTCGGCCTGATTAACGTCACGCTGTTCGCCGCCATCTTCTTCCAGATCCAGCTCTACGCCAGCCTGCTGCTGCAGATCTTCTTTTTCGTCGCCAACGTCTATGGCTGGTACGCCTGGAGCCGGCAGACCGACGATCGCCAGGCGGCGCTGAAAATCCGCTGGCTGCCGCTGCCGAAGGCGCTGGGATGGGGCGCGGTCTGCGTCGTCGCCGTTGCGCTAATGACGCGCTATATCGACCCGGTCTTCGCCTTCCTGACGCAGACCGCCGTGTCGCTGATGAACGCGCTCGGCCTGCAGGTGGCGATGCCGACGCTGCAGCCCGACGCCTTCCCGTTCTGGGACGCCAGCATGATGGTGCTCTCCATTGTGGCGATGATCCTGATGACGCGTAAATATGTCGAGAACTGGCTGCTGTGGGTGGTTATTGACGTGATCAGCGTGATGATCTTCGCGCGCCAGGGCGTCTACGCCATGGCGCTGGAATATCTGATTCTGACGCTGATCGCACTCAACGGCTCGCGCCTGTGGATCGCCAGCGCACGGCAGCACGGCTCGCGCGCGCTGGCGCGTCAGTGATGGTGCGCCTCTTCACCGTGATGATGATGGTGATACGCCGTCGCTGAGCCGCCGTCGACGCCCAGCTCGCAGTCGGGCGTGGCGCACGGCTGATACTCCATCTGCACTGTGGCGTGCCCAACTTGATACTTCTGGTGCAGATAGCTGTGGATGCGCTGCAGCAGCGCATCGTGGTCGTATGGCGGGATCACATGCACATGCAGCGTCACCACCGGCTTCTCGCCGACCTGCCAGACGTGCACATGGTGCACGTTGCGCACCTCTGGAATGTTCAGCGTCAGGTCGCGCGTCAGCTTCTGCACATCGATCACCTCCGGCGCGCCCTCCAGCAGTTCGTGCAGGCTCTCGCGCAGCAGCGACCAGGCGCTGCGCAGCACCAGCAGCGACACCAGCAGCGACAGAATCGGGTCGATGGGCGTCCAGCCGGTATAGAGGATAATCAGCGCGGCGACAATCGCGCCCACCGAACCCAGCAGATCGCCCATCACGTGCAGCGCGGCGGCGCGCACGTTGAGGTTTTTCTCTTCGCTGCCGTGGTGCAGCAGCCAGAACGACAGCATATTGGCCAGCAGGCCCGCAACCGCGATGCCGAGCATCAGGCCGCCGGTCACCGGCTGCGGCTGGTAAAAGCGACGCAGCGCCTCCCAGACGATGAGCGCGGTAATCACCAGCAGGGCGATGGCGTTGACGAAGGCCGCCAGCGTGGTAAGGCGCAGCAGCCCGAAGGTATGACGGGCGTTGGGCTTGCGCTGGGCGAACTGCACCGCCAGCAGCGCCATCAGCAGCGCGGCGGCGTCGGTAAGCATGTGCCCGGCATCGGCCAGCAGTGCCAGCGAGCCGGAAATCCAGCCGCCGACCGCCTCCGCCAGCATAAAGAGTGCCGTCACGGCGAATGCGGCCGCGAGGCGTTTGCGATTGCCCGCCGGCGCGCTGTGAGCGTGGTTATGAGCCATAAGAGTCCAGTTTTATCAGTAACCTGTTGGTGAGTAATAGTAGCAAATCCCATTCATCCGGCGCGTCCTGCTGCGCGTTGGCCCGATCCGCCAGCCGCTGGCTGAGTTCGGCGCCTTGCTCCAGGCCGATAAGCAGCCAGCTTCCCTTCATGCGGTGCGCTGCTTCCGCCAGCTGCGGCCAGTCGCGCGCCGCGCGCGCCGCCGTGATACGCGACACGTCGTTGTTCAGCGTGTCGCGCAGCGTCTGGCTAAGCCGCGCCAGAAACTTCTCGCTGCTCTGCGCCAGCTGGCGCAGGTTGCTATCCAGCGGCGCCAGCGGATCCCGATCGAAATGCGCCAGCAGCGCGGCGAGATCGCCTAGCTGCACCGGCTTAATCAGCACGCGCTCGTTCGCCTGTAGCGGCAGGCTGAGCAGCTGCGCGTCGGCGGAGCAGAGCACCCGCATCGCCGCTCGCTGACGCTGACGATCGCGGCGACGCAGCAGCCGCAGCAGCAGCTGGCCATCCGGACGCGGCATCATCTGATCGATAAACAGCAGATCGTAGGGGTGTTCAGCATCTGCGCGCAGCAGGGCGCGCCCGTCGGCAAAGCACTCCGCCTCGACGGCGAAGCGCGCCAGCTGCTGCTGCAGCACCATCAGATTGGCCGGATGGTCGTCGACGATGGCGCAGCGCAGCGCGGCGTAGCGGGGCAGCACGGCGCTCTCCTGCGGCGCAGCCTCGCAGCGCTCCAGCGGCAGCGTTACCGTGACTTCGGTGCCGTGGCCGGGCTGTGAGCGCAGCGCGATATCGCCACCCATGCGCTGCACAATCTCCCGGCAGATAAACAGCCCCAGGCCGCTGCCCTGCACCGACACCTTTTTGCCCGACGGCGCCTGATACCAGGGATCGAACAGCTTTGGCTGCTCTTCCGGCGGAATGCCGCTGCCGCTGTCGCGCAGGGTGAAAATCAGCTGCTCATCGACGGCGAGCGTCAGGCGTATTTCGCCCTGGACGGTAAACTTTAGCGCGTTGGTCATCAGGTTATTGATCACCTGCTGTAGTCGATCCGCGTCGATCAGCACGCGATCGGGCAGCGGCGTGAGCGCCTCGACGATCAGCGTCGGGCCGCCGGTGCGCATCAGCGGATGGTAAAAGCGCTGCTGCTGCGCCAGCCACGGCTCCAGCGCCAGCGGACGCGGCGCGAGGGTAAAGCTGTTGCTCTCGATGCGCGCATGATCCTGCAGATCGTTGAGCAGCGTCAGCAGCGAGCGGGCGCTGCTGTAGACCAGCGACAGGTTGGCGGAGCGCGCTTTTTCCAGCTCCAGCAGCCCGAGGATCGCCTGCATCGGCGTGCGCAGCTCATGGCTGACGGTGGCGAGGAACTGGCTTTTCATCGCGTTGGCGCGCTCGGCCTGCTGACGCTGAAGGCGTTCGCGCCGCTGCTGCCAGTAGCGGCGCGCCAGCAGCAGCAGCAGTACAACGATGGCGGCGCCCGCCGCAGCCAGCACCAGCTGAGGCAGGGCGCGCATCGTCATCGCATTGCCTGGCTGCGGCGGCGTCAGCCAGCCGTCGCGCATCTGCCGCTGCGTATCGATGGGTATCTGCTGCAGTGCACGGTTGATGAGCGGCCGCAGCAGCGGCTGGTCGGCGGCGACGCCCAGCGCCACCGGCCAGGCGATATCGCTGGCGGCGAAGGCGAGACGCAGCCGATCGCCGTAGCGCGCGGCGATGCGCCAGCGCGCCGACAGCACGTTATCCGCCAGCGCGTCAATCTGCCCGTTCGCCAGCGCGTCGTACAGGCTGGCGCGATCGGCAAACACCTGCGGCGTCACCTCGGGCGGCAGCAGCCGCGTCGCGACGTCATCGCGCAGTATGCCGACCCGCTTGCCCGCCAGATCGTGCCAGCGGCTGAAGCTGGCGTCGCGGCGGCTGTAGATGCCCCACAGGGCGCGCCAGACCGGCAGCGTGGCGTTTTGCGCCGCGTCGCCGCTGAGCGGCTGCGTCAGCCGCAGCATCACCTGACGCTGCGCCAGCAGTTCGTCCGCCTGCTGCGGGCCAGCGACCCAGCGCGGCGCGAAGCGCACGCCGCTGCTCTGCGCGATGGCGTTAAGCAGATCGACGCTGTAGCCGCGCGCCGCGCCGTTGCCGTCACGGTAGCTCCAGGGAGCGTTATCGCTCTCCGCGGCATAGTCGATCACCGGATGGGCGCTCAGCCAGGCGCGCTCCGCCGCGCTCAGCATCAGGGTTTGCGTATCCTGATAGCGCGGCAGCGGGGCGCCCCAGCGCGACTGCAGGCTGGTCGCCAGTTCGGCGGGCAGCTGGCGCAGGCTCAGGTTGAGCCAGTCAATCAGCGCGGCGTCGCGGGCGAAGGCGCGCAGCGTCAGCTGGCCGACATCCAGCTGCGAGGCGATCTGGTAAATCTCGCCCTGCTGCAGCTGACTGAGCAGAAAGCTGGCGCTGATCTCATCCGCCACCACGTAGTCGTTTTGCTGATTAAGCAGCGTCGAAATCGCCTGCAGATCGTTGCTGTAGGTGCGCCAGCGGTGCTTCTGCGCCACCGTCGCCGGCAGCTGCGCCAGCGTGACCTGGCTGATGGCGAGCTGGGCGTTCTCGCTGTTGAACATCACGGCGCGCGCGTTGCGCTGGCTGCGATAGATGCGCAGCGGACTGCTGAACCAGCTTTCGCTGTGCAGCACGCCCGCCGGTAGCGGGTTCGGCAGCGCGCCCAGCGCAAAATCGATCTGGCCGCTCTGCAGCGCCGCCATTAGCTGCGCGCGATCGGCGAACAGCCTGAGCGCGAAGCGGGCGCCGGTGAGCTGATGCAGTGCGGCCAGCGCGTCGGCGTCAAGGCCATAGAGCTCGTCACCGACGCGCATCGTCCAGGGCGCGTTGCTCTCCTCCAGCAGGCCGACGCGCAGCGTCTTGCCCTGCATCGCGTCGGCGCCGCTGACCGGCATCATCATCGGCAGATCCAGGCTGCTGACGGGCCGCAGTTCGGCCCAGGTCAGGGGGGGCGTCAGAAAGAGCAACAGCAGCAGCAGGAAGCGCCTCACTGCTGCGCTTTCCACAGGTCAGCCAGCTCCACCACCGAGCGCGCGCCGGTTTTTTCCAGAATGTTCTTTTTATGGGTGCTGACGGTTTTATTGCTGATATGCAGCTGCTCAGCAATCTGCAGATTTGAGAGGCCCGTAGCCAGCAGCGCCAGCACCTGCTGCTCTTTGCTGGTGAGCGGCAGGGCGGAGGCGGTCACTTCAGGCGGGAAGGCGAGCTGACCGCCCAGCACCGCGAGGATCGCGCTCAGCAGCTGCTCCATACGCTGGCTTTTAACCACGTAGCCCGCCGCGCCCAGCGCCTGCGCGCTGCGCACATAGTGGCTGCTCTGCTGTGCCGAATAGATCAGCACGGGGATCTGTGGAAAATGGATTTTAAGGCGGCGCAGGATTTCCAGCCCGTCGCCGTCCGGCAGGCCGATGTCCAGCACGATAATGTCGGTGGGCTGCGTCAGCAGCTGGCGCGCCTGCTGTTCGCTGGCGGCGGAACGTAAAAGGATGGAGAAGGGGGCGCGATCGAGCGCCGCTTCCAGCGCCACTTCGACCAGTGGATGATCGTCTATTAACAACAGCGAGGCCATGAACGTTTCCTGACAGAATTCATTGCCCCAGCATAGCGGAAGTTAACCCAGAGAAAAATAATGGAGAGCCGAAGCTCTCCAGAGGATATTACTGCGAGGTGCCGTCCGTTTTGCGGTCGACGGTGCCGCCGCCCTCTTTGGTTTGCACCTTGCTGTTAATATCGGGGCATTTGCCGTCTTTGCACTGGCTATTCTGGTCCATCTCATTGGCGGACATATTGCTGCCGCTGGTGCTGCCGCCGTTGGCCGCAGGATTGGTGTTGGTGCCGGTATTATTGATATTGCTGTTGTCGACGTTATTCGGCGGCAGATTCTGTTTTGCGCCGCCCGCTGCCGCGCCTGCTTCAGCCGCCTGGTTAGCCGTGCCATTGTTGTCGGCCATTGCCGCGCCGCTGCCTAAAGTCATTGCTGCCGTCAGAAAGATAAGTGCAAACTTATTCATCATTATGCTCCTGTAATCAATGATAGCTGCTGTTTTGAACCCGATGCTGTAGTTTGACGTAAAGCGATTCCGGCGAAATTTAATTTCACCCAAAGGTCGTCCGGAAGAGATAAATAATGTAAGCGAAGCGTTCCTCAGTGCTTACATATAAAAGCCTAGCTGAGAACCCTATAAATGCAAATCTCATGCAAGCCTCTAAGAGGCGTCCTGAATTTACACTCCGGGCGCAACGGGATAAATTGGTTGGGTTGTGCCCGACGCGCGTTGGGCCAGGAATAAATGGAATGATTTATGAATTACCAGAATGATGATTTACGTATTCGGGATATTAAAGAGCTGCTGCCTCCCGTTGCGCTGCTGGAAAAGTTCCCCGCTACCGATAATGCCGCGCGCACCGTTGCTCGCGCGCGCGACGCTATCCATCAGATTTTGCAGGGCGATGACGATCGTCTGCTGGTGGTGATCGGCCCCTGTTCAATTCACGATCCGCAGGCGGCGAAGGAATACGCTTCGCGCCTGCTGGCGCTGCGCGACGAGCTGAAAGGCGAGCTGGAAGTGGTGATGCGCGTCTATTTTGAAAAGCCGCGCACCACCGTCGGCTGGAAAGGGCTGATCAACGATCCCTATATGGACGGCAGCTTCCAGCTGAATGACGGCCTGCGCCTGGCGCGCCAGCTGCTGCTGGAGATCAACGACAGCGGCCTGCCGGCGGCGGGCGAGTTTCTCGATATGATCACGCCGCAGTATGTGGCGGACCTGATGAGCTGGGGCGCTATCGGCGCGCGCACCACCGAGTCGCAGGTGCATCGCGAGCTGGCGTCAGGGCTCTCCTGTCCGGTCGGCTTTAAGAACGGCACCGACGGCACCATCAAGGTGGCGATTGACGCCATCAACGCCGCCGGTTCGCCGCACTGTTTCCTGTCGGTGACCAAGTATGGTCATTCGGCGATTGTCGAAACCAGCGGCAATGCGGACTGCCATATTATTCTGCGCGGCGGCAAAGAGCCTAACTACAGCGCGCAGCACGTTAGCGCGGTGAAAAGCGGGCTGGAGAAGGCGGGTCTGCCGCCGCAGGTGATGATCGACTTCAGCCACGCCAACAGCAGCAAGCAGTATCAGAAGCAGCTGGACGTCGCGGATGACGTGTCGGCGCAGATTTCCGGCGGCGAGCGCGGCGTGATCGGCGTGATGATCGAGAGCCACCTGGTCGAGGGCAACCAGAGCCTGGAGAGCGGCGAGCCGCTGGTCTATGGCAAGAGCATCACCGACGCCTGCATCGGCTGGGCTGACACCGACAAGGTGCTGCGCCAGCTGGCTGCTGCGGTGAAACAGCGCCGCGGCTGATTAAAAGCGAAGGACAGCAAGGTGCTGACGTGGCAAGCATGGACCGATCGCAAAGTCCATTGCATCCATGCTCGCTCGGCCCGCGCGGATACGCACCTCATCCCTGAGGTGCGCCCGTAAACGGGCCAATGCGCTGCGTTGTTCAAAAACGCTCCTGGCGTTTTTGTCCATGGCGCGGGACGCTTTGCTCTTTGGTCCATGCTTGCCGCGTTTTGAATGCCGTGCGTCTTTATAGTGTTCAACATTCAATTCGCAGCCATAAAAAAGGCCAGACAGTGTCTGGCCTTTTTACCTTTCAGCTTGCGCTTACTTTGCTTTACCCTGGTTCGCGACGGCGGCGGCTTTCGCTGCAATCTCGTCGGCATCGCCCAGATAGTAGTGTTTGATTGGTTTGAAATTCTCGTCGAACTCATACACCAGCGGTACGCCGGTCGGGATGTTCAGCTCAAGGATCTCATCTTCGCTCATGTTGTCGAGGTATTTCACCAGCGCGCGCAGGGAGTTGCCGTGCGCCGCGATGATCACTTTCTCACCGCTCTTGATGCGCGGCAGAATGCTCTCGTTCCAGTAAGGGATAACGCGATCGATGGTCAGCGCCAGGCTCTCGGTGGTCGGCAGCTGCTCAGCGCTCAGCTTCGCATAGCGCGGGTCGTGGCCAGGGAAACGCTCGTCGTTGCGATCCAGCTCCGGCGGCGTCACCGCGAAGCCGCGACGCCACTGTTTCACCTGATCGTCGCCATATTTGGCCGCGGTTTCCGCTTTATCGAGCCCCTGCAGCGCACCGTAGTGACGCTCGTTCAGACGCCAGGATTTCTCTACCGGCAGCCAGGCCTGATCCAGCTCATCCAGAACATTCCACAGCGTGTGAATGGCGCGTTTCAGTACGGAGGTGTAAGCGAAATCAAAGACGAAACCTTCTTTTTTCAGCAGCTGACCGGCTGCTTTGGCTTCGGTACGACCTTTATCAGAAAGATCCACGTCATACCATCCGGTAAAGCGGTTTTCCTGGTTCCACTGACTTTCGCCGTGGCGGACCAGAACCAGCTTAGTTACGGCCATAGTTAACTCCTTAACTCTTTGATGTTTCTACGATAATGGAAACCTTGCTGCAACCAACCCGGCGCGCGCGCCCGGCGGCACATGGATAGCGCCATACCATAGCGGAAAACGGCGCAGGGTGTAAGCCTGTCGGCGACGCACTGCGCGTTTTTCAGGCGGCTCAGCGCGGCGTAAAGCGGTAGCGCGTCACCGACTCCCAGCGCTCGCCCGGCTGCAGCCAGCATGAGGGCTGGGGCCACTCAGGATGATTCGGCGAATCGGGTAAAAATTCGCTCTCCAGCGCAATGCCCTGGAAAGCAGTATAGCTTTCCTGTTCCCGCGCGCGCGTTCCCGCCAGATAGTTGCCGGTATAGAACTGCAGCGCGGGCGCGGCGGTGGTCACGGTCAGCTGCAGTTCGCCGTCGGCAGACCAGAGGTGCGCGGCGGGCTGGCTGGCGTCACCGGCGCTGTCGAGCAGAAAGGCGTGATCGTAACCCTTCACGGCCTGCTGGTCGGCGTCGGCGAGAAAATCCTGCGCCACAATTTTGCCTGCGCGAAAATCGAAGCTGGTGCCCGCCACCGCTTTCAGCGGCGCGCTGGGAATGCCCTCGCTGTCGACAGGCAGATACTGTTCGGCCAGCAGTTGTAAGCGATGCTGGCGCGCGTCGCCATGATGCGCATCAAGATTAAAGTAGGCGTGGTTGGTGAGATTGACCGGACAGGGCCGATCGACCTCTGCCTGATAGCTGATCGACAGGCAGTTGTCGTCGTCCAGCTCATAGCGCACCTGCGCCAGCAGGTTGCCGGGATAGCCCTGGTCGCCATCCGGCGAGTCCAGGCGGTAAACCACGCTGCTCTCGCTCTGGCTGACGATCTGCCAGCGGCGCTTGTCAAAGCCCTGCGGCCCGCCGTGCAGCTGGTGCTCGCCCTGATTCGCCGCAAGCTGAATCGCCTGCTGCGTCAGCGTCGCCTGGCTGATGCGGTTGGCGTAGCGTCCGATGGTGGCGCCGAGATAGGCGTCCTGGTGCAGATAGTCAGACGGCGTGGCGCAGCCGAGCAGGGTTTCGCGCACGCTGCCGTCGCGCATCGGCACGCGCGCCGACAGCCAGGTGGCGCCCCAGTCCATAAAGGTCGCGACCATGCCGCTGGCGTTGCGCAGCACGGTAATGCGCCAGGGCTGACCGTCTGGCGCATGTGAATTCACGTCGCTTAGCATTGGCCCGCTCCTTCTGAGGCGGTGCAAACGTAAAAGGTCTCTTTGATGCCCGTTTTCGCTTCGTATTTTTCCGCCACCGCGGCTTTCACGCGATCCACCAGATCGAACGGCATCAGCGCCACCACGCAGCCGCCGAAGCCACCGCCGGTCATGCGCACGCCGCCGCGATCGCCGATCTCCGCCTTGACGATCTCGACCAGCGCGTCGATCGGCGGCACGGTGATTTCGAAGTCGTCGCGCATTGAGGCGTGCGATTCCGCCATCAGCTCGCCCATGCGTTTCAGGTCGCCTTTGCTCAGCGCGTCGGCCGCCTCCAGCGTGCGGGCGTTCTCCGTCAACACGTGACGCACGCGTTTCGCGACCTGCGGATCCAGCTCATGCTCCACCGCTTTGAACTGAGCGATATCCACGTCGCGCAGCGCTGGCTGAGCGAAGAAGCGCGCGCCGGTTTCGCACTGCTCGCGGCGCGTGTTGTATTCGCTGCCGACCAGATTACGGCGGAAGTTGGAGTTGATAATCACCACCGCGACCTCTTTCGGCATTGAAACCGGACGGGTGCCGAGGGTGCGGCAGTCGAGCAGCATGGCGTGATCTTTCTTGCCCAGCGCGGAGATCAGCTGATCCATGATGCCGCAGTTGCAGCCCACGAACTGGTTCTCCGCCTCCTGACCGTTGACGGCGATGGCCGCGCCGTCGAGCTTCAGGTGATAGAGCTGCTGAAACACGGTGCCGACCGCCACTTCCAGCGACGCCGACGAACTGAGGCCCGCGCCCTGCGGCACGTCGCCGGCGATGACCATATCAACCCCGCCGAAGCTGGCGTCGCGCTGCTGCAGGTGTTTCACCACGCCACGCACGTAGTTGGCCCACATTGGCTCTTTCACGCTGAGGATCGGCGCGTCGAGCGAGAAGCTGTCCTGTTGATTATCGTAATCCACCGCCACAACGCGCACCTGACGGTCGTCGCGCTTCGCGCAGGCGATAACGGTCTGGTAGTCGATGGCGCACGGCAGCACGAAGCCATCGTTGTAGTCAGTGTGTTCCCCAATCAGGTTCACGCGGCCCGGCGCCTGAATGGTGTGGGTTGGCGCATAGCCGAAGGTCTCGTTGAAAATCTGCTGCGTGGTGGTTTTTAACATTGTTGTGCCTCGCGGAAATGAATATCGCTAACGGCACGCAGACGCTCTGCCGCCTGTTCCGCCGTTAGATCGCGTTGGGTTTCAGCCAGCATTTCGTAGCCGACCATAAATTTGCGAACCGTAGCCGAGCGCAGCAGCGGCGGGTAGAAGTGCGCGTGCAGCTGCCAGTGGTCGTTTTCTTCGCCGTTGAACGGCGCGCCGTGCCAGCCCATGGAGTAGGGGAAAGAGCACTGGAACAGGTTGTCGTAGCGGCTGGTCAGCTGCTTAAGCGCCTTCGCCAGATCTGCGCTCTGTTCTGGCGAAAGATCGTTGAGGCGCTTGATATGGGCTTTCGGCAGCAGCAGCGTTTCGAACGGCCAGGCCGCCCACCAGGGCACCACTGCGAGCCAGTGCTCGGTCTCGACCACGGTGCGGCTGCCGTCGCTCAGTTCGCGCGCGGCGTAATCCACCAGCATCGGCGAGCGGTGCGCGGCATAGTAGGCGCGCTGATGCTCATCTTCGCGCTGCGCCTCGTTAGGCAGGAAACTGTTGGCCCATACCTGGCCGTGAGGATGGGGATTGGAGCAGCCCATCGCCGCGCCCTTGTTTTCAAAAACCTGCACCCAGGGATAGTGCTGGCCGAGCTCGGCGGTCTGCCCCTGCCAGGTTTTTACCACCTCTTCCAGCGCGGGCAGCGACATTTCCGGCAGCGTTTTGCTGTGATCGGGCGAGAAGCAGATCACCCGGCTGGTGCCGCGCGCGCTTTCGCAGCGCATCAGCACGTCGCGGCTCTCCGGCGCTTCCGGCGTATCGGTCATCAGCGCGGCGAAATCGTTAGTGAAAACGTAAGTGCCTTTATAATCGGGGTTTTTGTCGCCGGTGACGCGCGTGTTGCCCGCGCAGAGAAAGCAGTCGGGATCGTGCGCCGGCAGCGTCTCTTGCGAAGGGGTTTCCTGCGCGCCCTGCCAGGGACGTTTGGCACGGTGGGGCGAAACGAGGATCCACTGATCGATCAGCGGATTGTAACGGCGATGCGGATGATCGACCGGATTAAATTTTTCCATGTTGAGTCCTGGTTAACGTCAAAAAGCCAGACAGGCAGGGTTAAAAAGTAGCACATCATCGCGCGGTAAAGCGTGATCAAGTCTGGATAAATGGAATCGTTTACACAAGCTGAAAATTCTTATTCAAAGCCTTTTTCTTGAGAAGAAGAGGGTGAAAAGGGCAGAACAATGGTAGCGGTTACATCTTCAGGCTAACGAGGGAAAGCGGACGCCGCCTGGCGGCGTCGCGAATGTTAATCCAGACGCGCCTGCTGACAGGCGTAGCCCTCGGCGGCAGGTACAAAGCTGAGTCGATGGGTGATGCAGCGCGGCGCGTCTTCCGCGTGGTGCGAAACGAACAGCAGCTGGGTGCGCCCTTCGCCGATCAGAATATCGACGAAGCGGCGCACCAGCTGGCGATTGATGGGATCCAGTCCCTGCAGCGGTTCGTCAAGGATCAGCAGCGCCGGATGCTTCACCAGCGCGCGGGCGATCAGCACCAGCCGCTGCTGGCCC
This sequence comes from Pantoea phyllosphaerae, assembly GCF_051025595.1. Classification (NCBI taxonomy): domain Bacteria; kingdom Pseudomonadati; phylum Pseudomonadota; class Gammaproteobacteria; order Enterobacterales; family Erwiniaceae; genus Pantoea; species Pantoea phyllosphaerae. Next base: position 75,811 of record NZ_JBPFDE010000017.1, on the reverse strand, counting down.
CAGGAGAGGCTATGGAAGGGCGCGTCGGCCAGCGCGTTATCCATACCGAGCAGCGCCAGCCACTGCCGCGCCAGCGCCTTCTGCCGCTCCGACGCCGCCTGATAGAGGCCGATGGAGTCGAAGAAGCCGGAGAGGATAACGGTGCGCACGTTGACGCTGACGCGATATTCCAGATGCAGGCTGCTGCTGACGTAGCCGATATGCTGTTTGATATCCCAGATGGTTTCACCGCTGCCGCGTTTAATGCCGAACAGCCAGAGATCGTTGCTGTAGCCCTGAGGATGATCGCCGGTCACCAGGCTCAGCAGCGTCGATTTTCCGGCGCCGTTCGGCCCGACAATCTGCCAGTGTTCGCCTGCATTGACCTGCCAGTTCAGCCCGTTGATTATCGCCTTGTCGTTGTAACAGACCATGCCGTTGCGCAGGATGACGCGCGGCGTATCCTGCGCCAGCGTCGGCAGCTGGTCGGGCGTATCCGCTTCCGGCAGGGCCATGCCCTCCAGCCGTTCGCTGTGCGCCAGCTGCGCCACCAGCGCTTCCGCCAGGATCGCCTCGCGCGCGCCAACGTGGGTCAGGGTGCACTCCGCCAGCACGCCGACCTGCTGAATAAAATCGGGGATGTCGTCAAAGCGGTTAAGCACCAGCACCAGCGCGACGTCGGGCTGCTGCAGGTTCGCCAGCGTCTCCGTCAGGCTGGCGCGCGAGGCGACGTCGAGGCCTTCGAAAGGCTCGTCGAGGATCAGCAGGTCGGGCTGTTTCATCAGCGCCTGGCAGAGCAGCACCTTGCGCGTCTCGCCGGTTGAAAGGTATTTAAAGCGCCGATCGAGCAGGTAGCCGATGGCGAAGCGCTCCGCCAGCGCCAGCGCGCGCGCCGCGTCCTGGACATCATCCTGGATAATCTCCAGCGCGGTGCGGCCGGTATCGGTTTCGCCTTCGCTCAGCAGATCGGTGTTGTTGCGTTCCCATTCGTCGGCGACCAGCTTTTGCAACTGTTCCAGCGACAGGCGCGTCGGGCGCGCGAACCGGCTGGAGAATTCCCCTTTTTCCGGCGCCAGCTCGCCCGCCAGCGCGCGCGCCAGCGACGATTTGCCGCTGCCGTTGGCACCGACGAAGGCCCAGCTCTGGCCGCCCGTCAGTCGCAGATCGTTCAGGTTGAGTAATCGGGTGTCGCTAAGACGAAACGTGCCTTGCGAAATTTGCAATAATGCCATGATCTGTTCCACTTTATGCACTGTAATACCGGGTTGTACCCAGTGCCGTCAGGGAAGTCAAATCATGGCGCGCAGGTCAGAGCAGCGTAGCGATAATCGCGTGTTCGGCATTAAAACTTGCCGTGACGGCGTCGCCCGGCTGCAGATTCTGCTGCTGCACCTGCTGGTTAGCGAGGGTGGCGCAGAGCGTTTCGCCGCTCGGCAGCGTCATCAGCACTTCGCTCATCTGCTCGCCGGGTTCAATCTGGCTCACCTGCGCGCGCAGCTGGTTATCCGCCTGTGACGCCTCCCGGCTGACCTGAATCCATGGCGCTTTGATCAGCACCAGCACCTCTTTGCCCGCCTCAAGCTGCAGGCGCGCCACGCTGCGCTCGGTCAGCGCCACGCTAAGCTGGGTGTCGCCATCGGCGAGCCGCACCTGGAGATGCTGCACCACGTGCTGCTGGTCATGGGCCACTACGGTGCCGAACAGCTGGTTGCGCGCGCTGGTCTGCAGGGAGAAGCGCGCGATAGTCGCCAGCAGACTGTCGAGCGGCACGGCGTCGTTTTGCAGCGCGTCGAACGCCTTTTGCTGAATCTGCTCCAGCAGCTGAAACAGCTGGATAAGCCGCTCGCCGTAGCGCGTCAGCTGTGCGCCGCCGCCGCCTTTGCCACCGGTCACGCGCTCGACCAGCGTGTCGTCAGCCAGCTGGTTCATCTCATTGATCGCGTCCCAGGCGCTTTTGTAGCTGATGCCCGCCAGCTTCGCGCCCTGGCTGATGGAGCCGGTTTCGCGGATGCGTTTCAGTAGCGCGATACGGCGCGGATCGGCGAACAGCTTCTGCTGCAGCCGGATGGAGAGGGAAAGTTCAGCCTGCATGGTGGCGTCTCCAGAACGTGTGAATGCCACGATCATAGCGGGGAGCAACGTAAAAAGTAAAAGCACGAAAAGGGCAGTGCGTTTTTTTCCTCAGACGTTACAATCACTTTTTTGCTTTGCTGAGTGAGACTTCCATGCTGGAACTGTTAAAAAGCCTTGCTGTAGCGGTGATTATGGTGCCGGTGGTGATGGCGATTATGCTGGGCCTGATTTATGGCCTGGGCGAGGTGTTCAACGTCATCTCGAAATTTGGCCGCCGCGAACACGCTTCACGCTCTACCCGTTAATTCCCTGACGCCCGCCTGAGCGGGCGTTTTTATTGGGATTGCGCTAACGCGAGCGAGAAGGCTCGATCGCAAAGACGCAAAAACGGCATCCCTGCCAGCTCGACCCGCGACATCCTTGTCGCGGGACGCTTTGCTCTTCGAGCCATCTCGCCCGCGCGCTGGCTCTGTTTGCCCACCGACGCCCGCCTGAGCGGGCGTTTTTATTGCGCCTGCTCAACCTTCTCCGTCTCCTGCCGATAATTTTTATTACGCCATCCTGCGCGCGTTGTATCATTGGCTACACAACGCATAACTGGAGAATACCCATGTCATTTCAACCCTGTCGCTGGGGCCTTGCTGCCGCGCTGAGCATCACGCTGGCCGGTCAGGCCGCCGCCGCTGAGAAAGTCACCGTCTTCGCCGCCGCGTCGTTGACCAACGCGCTGCAGGAGATTGCGACGCAGTATAAAAAGAAAACCGACGTCGAGGTGGTGTCGTCGTTTGCCTCCTCCTCTACGCTGGCGCGTCAGATTGAGCAGGGCGCGCCCGCCGATCTCTTTATCTCAGCGGACCAGCAGTGGATGGATGACGCCGTCGCCAAAAAGAGCATGGAGGAGGCCACGCGCGTGACCCTGCTCGGCAACGAACTGGTGCTGGTGGCGCCGCGCGGCGACAGCGCGAAGCCCGTTACGCTGAATCAGCAGACCGACTGGAAAAGCCTGTTGAAAGGCGAGCGTCTGGCGGTCGGCGATCCCGATCATGTGCCTGCGGGCATTTACGCGCAGGAAGCGCTGCAAACGCTGGGCGCCTGGGAGCAGGTTTCGCCCTCGCTGGCGCGCGCCAATAACGTACGCGCCGCGCTGGCGCTGGTCGAGCGCAATGAGACGCCCTACGGTATCGTCTACGGATCGGACGCAGTAGCCAGCAGCAAAGTGCAGGTTGTCGGCACTTTCCCGGCTGCCAGCCACAAGCCGGTGGAATATCCGATGGCGATAGTCAAGGCGCATAACAACGCTGCGGTGAAGGCGTTTTATGACTACCTGAAAGGGCCGGAAGCGGCCGCGGTGTTCAAACAGTACGGATTCTCTCCAAAAGCATGATACTCAGCGATCCCGAATGGCAGGCAGTGATGCTTAGCCTGAAAGTCTCCAGCATCGCGGTGCTGTTCAGCCTGCCGTTTGGCATCCTTATGGCCTGGATCCTGGTGCGCTGCCAGTTTCCAGGCAAATCGCTGCTCGACAGCCTTATTCATCTGCCGCTGGTGTTGCCGCCGGTGGTGGTGGGCTATCTGCTGCTGATCGGCCTGGGTCGACGCGGCATAATTGGCCAGTATCTCTACGACTGGTTCGGCTTTAGCTTCGCCTTTAGCTGGCGCGGCGCGGCGCTCGCCTCCGCTGCCATCGCCTTTCCGCTGATGGTGCGCGCCATCCGGCTGGCGCTGGAGGCGGTGGATATGCGGCTGGAGCAGGCGGCGCGCACGCTCGGCGCCGGGCGCTGGCGCGTCTTTTTCACCATCACGCTGCCGCTGACGCTGCCCGGCATTATTGTCGGCACCGTGCTGGCCTTCGCCCGCTCGCTGGGCGAGTTCGGCGCTACCATTACTTTCGTTTCCAATATTCCGCAGGAGACGCGCACGCTGCCGCTGGCGATGTTCACCCTGATTGAAACGCCAGGCGCAGAGGGCGCGGCGGCGCGGCTCTGCGCTATCGCCATTGCGCTGGCGCTGCTGTCGCTGCTCCTCTCCGAATGGCTGGCGCGCTGGGGCCGTAAAAGGATGGGTGCCTGATGCTGACGCTGAACTTTTCGCAGCGGCTGGGTGAGCACCAGCTCGATATCGACGCGCAGATCCCAGCGAAGGGGATTACTGCGGTATTCGGCGTCTCCGGCGCCGGCAAGACATCGCTGATCAACGCCATCAGCGGGCTGACGCAGCCGCAGCGCGGCACGATTGCGCTTAACGGGCGTGTGCTGCTCGACGTGGAGAAGAGGGTGATGTTGCCGCCGGAAAAACGCCGCGTCGGCTATGTGTTTCAGGATGCGCGGCTGTTTCCGCACTATCGCGTGCGCGGCAATCTGCACTACGGCATGTCGCCCGCGATGAAAGGGCAGTTCGACGCGCTGGTAGCGCTGCTGGGGCTGGAAAAGCTGCTGGATCGTTTTCCGCTGTCGCTCTCCGGCGGTGAAAAGCAGCGCGTCGCCATTGGCCGCGCGCTGCTGAGCGCGCCCGATATTCTGCTGATGGACGAGCCGCTCGCCTCGCTCGATCTGCCGCGCAAGCGCGAGCTGATGCCCTATCTGCAGAAGCTGGCGAAGCAGGTCGAAATCCCGGTGCTCTACGTCACCCACAGCCTTGATGAAATTTTGCAGCTGGCGGAAAACGTGCTGGTGCTCGATCGCGGCGGCGTCAAAGCGTTCGGCCCGCTGGAAAAAGTCTGGAGCAGCAGCGCGATGCGCCCCTGGCTGCCGGTAAGCGAGCTGACCAGCGTGCTGCGCGTGCAGGTGCTGGAGCATCATCCCGACTATCCCATGAGCGCGCTGTCGCTCGGCGACCAGCATATCTGGGTGAGCCGGGTTAACTATCCGGTGAAAACCCCGCTGCGCATCCGTATTGCCTCGGCGGACGTCTCGCTGGCGCTGCAGCCGCCGCAGCACAGCTCGATACGCAATATCCTGCCAGCGCAGGTGGTGGAGCTGCTGGAGGTGGGCGATCAGGTCGAGGTGCGTCTGCGCATCGGCGTCAGCGAACTCTGGGCGCGCATTTCGCCCTGGGCGCGGGATGAGCTGGGCATTCGGCCCGATCAGTGGCTCTATGCCCAGATTAAAAGCGTATCGGTTGCCGCCTGATTAAAGCAGCTGCTGCGCAATCACCTCGGCGATGCCCGGCTCAAGGTTGGTGCCGATCACCCGTTTCGCGCGCGCCTTGATCGCCTCGTCCGCATTGCCCATCGCCACGCCCAGCCCGACGGCCTCCAGCATGCTCAGATCGTTATAGTTGTCGCCGAAGGCGATGACTTCCTGCATGGAGAAGCCGAGCGAGGCGACCCACTCCGCCAGCCGCTTGCCTTTGCTGTTGCCGCGCTGCGCGATATCCACCTGATCGTGCCACGACCATTCGCACGCCAGCCCCAGCTCCGCTTCCACACGCGTCGCAAACTGCTGCAGTTCGGCCCTGTTTTCATGGGAAAGCGCGAACTTCCAGATCGCCTGCGCGTCGCGCGCCGCTTGCGCCAGGTCCGGCACCTGAACAAACAGCGGGCGCTGATGCGGCGGCAGTGATTCTGCCCATTTCAGGGTGCGTATTACGTGGCCGGTCGGCGTCTGATAGAGCATCGCATCGTCGACGTAGAGCAGGCCGTGAATCTGGTGTTCCTCCAGCATCTCAATCACGCGCAGCGCCTGGTCTTTATCCAGCGGGTCGGCAGCCAGCACCTTTTTCGCCTGATAATCATACAAATAGGTGCCGTTGCAGCAGATTGCGGGTGTGTCGAGTTCCAGCGCCTGATAAAAAGGGTGAATGGCGCAGTGGTGACGGCCGGTGACGATAGCCACCTTGACGCCCGCCTGACGGGCACGCTTCAGCGCCTCGATGGACTGGGGCAGGATGGTTTTCGCGGGCGTCAGCAGGGTGCCGTCAAGGTCGAGGGCGATTACGCGATAGCTCATGACTTATTCCGTGTGAAAGCATTGAGGCACCGAGTCTACACCCGGGCGCGGGCCTGAGACAAAAAGCAGGGCACAAATGATTCCGGCGCACCGTGGCAAAACAGGCTACAGTGAGCCACAGACAAAAAACTGACAGGCTGCGAACAAGGAGAATGCATGAAACAAGTCGTTTATACCGCCAGTCCCGAGAGCCAGCAGATCCACGCGTGGCGGTTAGATGAAGAGGGCGCACTTTCGCTGTTGCAGGTGACGGACGTCTCCGGCCAGGTTCAGCCAATGGTGGTCAGCCCGAAGAAAGATTTTCTCTACGTCGGCGTGCGCCCGAACTTTCGCGTGCTGGCGTTCCGCATTGCCGCCGACGGCACCCTGAGCGAAGCGGGCGATGCGCCGCTGCCGGGCAGTCCGACCCATATTTCCACCGATCGCGCCGGTAACTTTCTGTTTTGCGGCTCCTATAATGACGCCTGCGTCAGCGTCAGCCCGATTGGCGATGACGGCCTGCCACAGGCACCGTCACAGGTGATCCGCGAGCTGGAGGGCTGTCACTCCGCCAATATCGACAACGCCAACCAGACGCTGTTCGTGCCGGCGCTGAAGCAGGATCGCATCTGCCTTTACTCCCTGAGCGCCGACGGCACCCTGGCGCCGCGCGAGCAGGCGCAGGTCAACACGGTAGAGGGCGCGGGCCCGCGTCATATGGCGTTTCATCCTAACGGCAGCTACGCCTACTGCGTCAACGAACTCGACAGCACCGTCGACGTCTGGGCGCTGAGCAACACGCGCGGTGACGTTGAGCGCGTGCAGTCGCTGGACATGATGCCGCCGGGCTTTAGCGAAACGCGCTGGGCGGCGGATATTCATCTGACCCCCAATGGCCGCTTCCTGTACGCCTGCGATCGCACCAGCAGCACCATTACGGTATTCAGCGTCAGCGAAGATGGCGGCTTGCTCGCTATCGAGGGCTACCAGCCGACGGAAACCCAGCCGCGCGGCTTCAATATCGATCACAGCGGGCGTTATCTGGTGGCGGCAGGTCAGAAATCGCACCATATCGAAGTGTACCGCATCAGCGAGCCGCAGGGACTGCTGACTCCGCTGGCGCGCTATGCGGTGGGCCAGGGACCGATGTGGGTAGTGATCCACCCGCTCGATTAGGAAGAGTGCGCAGGCGCAGCGGGGGCGCGGCCCCGCTGCTTTAGCGAAAAAGCAGGACACTGCTCTGAGATCAATATCGAGCTTTTCTGGCTGTGACAGGATAGGCGGATCTTTTTTTCGGAGTCAGGAACGATGAAGAAGAAAAACCGCACGTCTACCCCGCACGATGCTACGTTCCGGCAGTTTCTTACTCAGCCGGAAATCGCCCGCGATTTTATGTTGATCCACCTTCCGCCTGAACTGCGCGACGTCTGCGATCTCAACACGCTAAAGCTGGAGTCCGGCTCTTTTGTCGAGGATGACCTGCGTCAGTATTTTAGCGATGTGCTCTACAGCCTGAAAACCCTCGCGGGTGATGACAGCTATGTTCATGTTCTGATTGAGCACCAGTCTACGCCGGATAAACATATGGCATTCAGGCTGCTGCGTTATGCGGTAGCTGCTATGCAGCGCCATCTGGATGCCGGCCATAAAAAATTGCCGCTGGTGATACCGGTGCTGTTTTACGTGGGCTAGCGCAGCCCCTATCCCTGGTCAACCTGCTGGCTGGATGAGTTTAGCGATCCGGCACTGGCGGCAAGGCTCTACGGCACCGCTTTTCCACTGGTGGACGTCACCGTCATTCCTGACGAAGAGATTGCCGGTCATCGCACCATGGCTGCGCTGACGCTGCTGCAAAAGCACATTCATCAGCGCGATTTAGGCGAGATGCTGGACAAGCTGGCGTCTATCCTGCTGGCCGGTTATCTCTCTTCATCGCAGTTAATATCGCTGGTACACTATATTCTTCAGGCTGGCGAAGCCTCGGACGGCAAAGTTTTTGTTCGCGAACTGGCACAGCGGATGCCGCAACAGGGGGACGAATTGATGACCATTGCAGAACAGCTTAAACAGGAAGGTCTTGAAAAAGGTATGCAGCTTGGCCGTCAGGAAGGCCGTAACCAGGGTAAACTGGAAGTCGCTCGACGCCTGCTGGAGATGGGCATGCCCAGCGAGTCGATACAGGAAGCGACCGGCCTGAGCGAGGCGGAGCTGGCGCAAATCTGCCATTAATCGCTGGCGTAGCGGCGTCGCCTTTCGCGCGCCGCCTTCAGGCTCCGTTACGAATAGTTTACCGTGATGCTGGCGCTCGCCAGCGCATGAAAATGCACGTTAAAGCCGACCATCGCGCCGCTCGCCTCGGCGTCCACCTCGATTGTGTCAACATCCAGCGCATGCACGGTAAAAATATAGCGATGGCTTTCGCCCTGCGGCGGCGCCGCGCCGCCGTAGCCGGCTTTGCCAAAATCGGTGCGCGTCTGCAGCGCCCCCGGCGGCAGCGTCGCCAGGCCGGAACCGGCGCCTTGCTCCAGCAGTTGGGTGCTGGCGGGAATATTCACCACCACCCAGTGCCACCAGCCGGAGCCGGTCGGCGCATCGGGATCGTAGCAGGTTACTACGAAGCTTTTGGTGCCTTCCGGCGCATCGTCCCACGCCAGATGCGGGGAGATATTGTCGCCCTGATAGCCCATGCCGTTAAACACCTGGCGCTCCGGCATCTTGTCGCCGTCGTTAAAATCATTGCTGTAAACGCGCATCTTCTCTCCTCGGTTGTGATAAACCTTCAGTATCAACGTCTTCCATCTTAGCGAAAAAAGACGACGGTTCCAGCCGTTAGCGACAATCAGGCGCTAAAGTGCGCCTCCCGCGTCAGCGCTTCCGCAATCGCCTCGGTCAGCTGGCGCAGCGCCTGCGGCGTGATGATATAGGGCGGCATCAGGTAGATCAGACGGCCAAACGGACGGATCCAGACGCCGCGCTCGACAAAAAAACGCTGCAGCGCGGCCATATTGACCGGACGGTGCGTCTCAATCACGCCGATTGCGCCCAGCACGCGCACATCCGCTACCTGCGGCGCGGCGCGCAGCGGCATCAGCTCTTCGCGCAGCTGCCGTTCGATGCGCGCCACCTGCTGCGGCCAGTGGCCTTCGTTAAGCAGAGAGAGGCTCTCTGCGGCCACGGCGCACGCCAGCGGATTGCCCATAAAGGTCGGCCCGTGCATAAAACAGCCCGCCGGGCTGTCGCTGATGCCGTCGGCGACGCGGCGCGTAGCGAGGGTCGCCGCCAGCGTCATCATACCGCCGGTCAGCGCCTTGCCGACGCAGAGAATATCGGGCGTCACTGCTGCATGCTCGCAGGCGAAAAGCTTGCCGCTACGGCCGAAGCCGGTGGCGATCTCATCGGCAATCAGCAGCAGATCATAGCGATCGCAGCACTCGCGCACCCGCTGCAGATAGCGCGGATGATAGAAGCGCATGCCGCCCGCGCCCTGTACGATCGGCTCGAGTATCACCGCCGCAAGCCTGGCGTGATGCAGTTCGATCAGGCGGACAAAGTCATCCGCATCGCGCTCGTCCCAGTCATCATTAAAGCCGCACTGCGGCGCCGCGGCAAAGTGGTGCTCCGGCAAGTAGCCGCGCCACAGGCTGTGCATCGAATTATCGGGATCGCAGACCGACATCGCCGCAAAGGTGTCGCCGTGATAGCCCCGCGCCAGCGTCAGAAACTGCTGGCGCGTTTCGCCGCGTCCGAGCCAGTACTGCATCGCCATCTTCATCGCCACTTCCACCGCGACCGAGCCGGAATCGGCGAGGAACACGCACTCCAGCGCGGCGGGCGTCATCGCCACCAGCTGGCGGCAGAGCGCGACAGCGGCAGGATGCGTAATACCGCCGAACATCACATGCGACATCTGCGCCATCTGATCCTGCATTGCCTTATTGAGACGCGGATGGTTGTAGCCGTGGATTGCCGCCCACCAGGAGGACATGCCGTCCACCAGCTCGCGGCCGTCCGCCAGCTGCAGCTGCGTGCCCTGCGCCGCGACTATTGGGTAGCAGGGCAGCGGATCGCGCATTGAGGTATAGGGATGCCAGATGTGCTGGCGGTCGAATTCAGCGTCCTGAGAGGTAAACATGGTAGTTGTAAACCAAAATAAAAAGATTTAGTTTACAAGTATAACCACGTTAACTGTCGGGATGACACCCTTTTTTGGAGTAGGCAATGGCACAACACTGGACGCTGGCGCAGGCGCAGGCGCTGTTTGATAAACCCTTTCTTGAGCTGATGTTTGAGGCGCAGCAGGTTCACCGCCAGCATTTCGACCCGCGCCAGGTGCAGGTCAGCACGCTGCTGTCGATCAAAACCGGTGCCTGCCCGGAGGACTGCAAATACTGCCCGCAAAGCGCCCGCTATAAAACCGGCCTGGCGTCCGAACGGCTGATGGAGGTGCAGGAGGTGCTGGCGTCGGCGCGCAAAGCGAAAGCGGCGGGATCGAGCCGCTTCTGCATGGGGGCGGCGTGGAAGAACCCCAACGACCGCGATATGCCTTACCTGGAGCAGATGGTGCAGGGCGTGAAGGCGCTGGGAATGGAGACCTGCATGACGCTCGGCACGCTAAGCGAGCAACAGGCGCAGCGCCTGGCGGGCGCCGGGCTCGATTTTTACAACCATAACCTCGACACCTCGCCGGAATTTTACGGCAGCATCATCACCACGCGCTCCTATCAGGAGCGGCTGGATACGCTCGGCAAAGTGCGCGATGCCGGTATCAAAGTCTGCTCGGGCGGCATCGTCGGGCTGGGCGAAACCGTCAGCGATCGCGCCGGGCTGCTGGTGCAGCTGGCGAACCTGCCGACGCCGCCGGAGAGCGTGCCGATCAATATGCTGGTCAAGGTCAAAGGCACGCCGCTGGCAGATAACGACGACGTCGAGCCGTTTGACTTTATTCGCACCATCGCCGTGGCGCGCATCATGATGCCGACCTCGCACGTGCGCCTTTCGGCGGGCCGTGAACAGATGAGTGAGCAGACCCAGGCGATGTGCTTTATGGCAGGCGCCAACTCGATTTTCTACGGCTGCAAACTGCTCACCACGCCGAACCCGGAAGAGGACAAAGACCTGCTGCTGTTCCGCAAGCTGGGCCTCAATCCTGAACATACCCACACCACGCACGGCGATAACGAACAGCAGCAGCAGCTGAGCGAGCAGCTGTTCCATGCCGACACCGAACAGTTCTACAACGCGGCGCTGTAATGAGCTTCTCCACGCGTATGGCGCAGGCGCTGGAGGCGCGCCGCGCCGCTGACGGCTGGCGGCAGCGGCGGCGGGTCGCGCGCAACGATACCCGCACGCTGCAGGTCGCGGGCAAAACCTACCGCCACTTCTCCAGCAACGACTATCTCGGCCTGAGCCAGCATCCGGCGGTGCTCGCCGGCTGGCATCAGGGCGCGCCGGGCGCCGGCGCGTCGGGACACGTCACAGGCTACAGCAGCCGCCACGCCGAGCTGGAGGCGCAGCTCGCCGACTGGCTCGGCTACGCGCGCGCGCTGCTGTTTATCTCCGGCTTCGCCGCTAATCAGGCGATCGTGCATCTGCTGGCGCAGAAGCAGGATCGCATTATCGCCGATAAGCTGGCGCACGCGTCGCTGCTCGATGCGGCGGGCCATACGCCCGCCGCGCTGCGCCGCTTTCACCATAACGATGTTGAGAGCCTGATGCAGCGGCTGGCGTCGCCGTGCAGTGGCGAAACCCTGGTGATCACCGAAGGGATCTTCAGCATGGACGGCGACAGCGCGCCGCTGGGGGCGATCGCTGCCGCCACGCGTGGCGCCGACGGCTGGCTGCTGGTGGATGACGCCCACGGCATCGGCGTGGTGGGCGAGCAGGGGCGCGGCAGCTGCTGGCGGCAGGGCGTGAAGCCGGAGCTGCTGGTAGTGACCTTCGGCAAAGCCTTTGGCGTCAGCGGCGCGGCGCTGCTGTGCGATGACGCGACCGCTGACTATTTCCTGCAGTTCTCGCGCCACCTCATCTACTCGACGGCAATGCCGCCCGCCCAGGCGAGCGCGCTGCTGGCGGCGCTGCACGAGATTCAGGGCGGGGACGCGCTGCGTCAGCGGCTCAGCGACAATATTCAGCGCTTTCGCCGCGGCGCGGCGGGCTTGCCCTGGTCGCTGATGCCGTCGGAAAGCGCAATCCAGCCGCTGATCGTCGGCGAAAATGGCGCCGCGCTGGCGCTGTCGCAGCGGCTGGCGCAGGCGGGCTGCTGGGTCAGCGCCATCCGGCCGCCGACGGTGCCGCCCGGCACCGCGCGGCTGCGCATTACCCTGACCGCCGCCCACCAGGCGGATGATATCGACGTACTGCTGGAGGCGCTGCATGACGCTGCAGGTTAACAAAGCGGCGGTGGCGCGCGCCTTCGGCCGCGCGGCGGGCCACTACGAACAGCACGCCGAGCTGCAGCGCCGCTGCGGCGATGCGCTGCTGGCGCTGGCGCCGCCGCTGGCCGCTGGCGACCTGCTCGATGCGGGCTGCGGCACCGGCTGGTACAGCCGTCTCTGGCAGCAGCGCGGGCAGCGCGTCGTGGCGCTCGATCTCTCGCCGCAGATGCTGCGGCAGGCGCGCAGCCTTGATGCGGCGAGCGGCTATCTGGCGGGCGACATCGACGCCTTGCCGCTGGCGAGCAGGAGCGTTGACTGCGTCTGGAGCAATCTGGCGGTGCAGTGGAGCAGCGACTTGCGCACCGCGCTGCAACAGTTCGCCCGCGTGCTGCGCCCTGACGGCGTTATGCTCTTCTCGACGCTGCTGGCCGACTCGCTGCAGGAGGTGCACGACGCCTGGCGGCCACTCAGCCTCGGGGAGCATGCTAATCGCTTTCTGACCGAGGCGCAGGTGCGCGCGGCGGGCGCCGGGCTCAACCTGCGCTTTATCCGTCAGACGCAGGTGATGCATTTTCCCAACGCCCTGAGCGCAATGCGATCGCTAAAGGGCATCGGCGCCACGCATCTGCACCAGGGCCGGGAGGGCGCGCCGCTGACGCGGCAGCGGCTGGCCCAGCTTGAGGCGCTGTGGCCGCGCGATGCGCAGGGCTGTCGCCTGACCTATCAACTGCTTTTTGGAGTGACGCAACGATGAAATGGTTTATTACCGGCACCGACACCGAGGTGGGCAAAACGGTCGCCAGCGGCGCGCTGCTGCAGGCGGCGGGCGCGGCGGGCTATCGCACTGCCGGCTATAAGCCGGTCGCCTCCGGCTGCGACGTCACGCCGGAAGGCGTGCGCAACGGCGACGCGCTGGCGCTGCAGCGCTACAGCAGCCTGACGCTGCGCTATGAACAGGTTAATCCGCTTGCGTTTATCGAGCCGACCGCGCCACATATTGTCAGCGCAGAAGAGGGCAGGCCCATCGCGTTTGAAAAGCTTTCACAGGGGCTGCGCGCGCTGGAGGCGCAGGCGGATTGGGTGCTGGTAGAGGGCGCAGGCGGCTGGTACACGCCGCTGTCGGAGACGCAGACCTATGCCGACTGGGTGGCGGAGGAGCAGCTTCCGGTGATCCTGGTGGTCGGAGTCAAGCTGGGCTGCATCAACCACGCCATGCTGACCGCCGATGCGGTGCTGGCGCGCAAGCTGCGGCTGGCAGGCTGGATCGCCAACGATATCGAGCCGCCGGGTAAGCGACATCACGCCTATATGGCGACCCTGAAACAGCGCATTCCCGCGCCGTTTCTCGGCGAAATTCCCTGGCTGCCCGATTCGGCGGCGCAGGCGGACTGCGGCCGCTTTATCACGCTGCCGCGCTAGCGTTCAGCTCACCGTCAGCCACTTATTGACGGTGAGATCGTCCAGCTGCGCTACGCGCCCCTGTGCGACGTTGCGGCCGCGATGCAGCAGCAAAAAGTAGTCGGCGACGCGGCGGATCAGGGAGACGCGCTGCTCCAGCAGCAGCACGGTCAGGCCGTAATCGAGATTCAGGCGGCGAATCAGGTTGCCCATCTCCTCTTCCAGCCACGGCGACATGCCGTCGGTCGGCTCGTCGAGGATCAGCAATCTGGGCCGCAGCACCAGCGCGCGCGCCAGCGCCAGCTGCTGCTGCTGATCTATGGGCAGCTCGCCGCTGCGCTGCTGCCGCAGCGAGTAGAGCGCCGGAAAGAGATCGAACACCATCTCAGGGATGACGTGCGGTTTGTCGCTCTGACCGCTGCCCGCCAGCAGGGCGATCAGCAGGTTATCCTCTACGCTCATCTGCGAGAAGATATGGCGCCCCTGCGGCACATAGCCGATCCCCATGCGCGCACGCTGTTCGGCCGGCTGCAGCAGCAGATCGCGCGGCGGAGCGCCATCTTCCTGCCAGGTCATCGATCCACTGTTAATCGGCAGGCGTCCCATTATGCAGTTCACCAGCGTGGTCTTGCCCATGCCCGGGCGGCCCAGCACGCCAGTGCAGGTGCCGGGCGGCAGGTCGAGATCCACATCCCACAGGATATGGTTCTGCCCGTAAAACTGATTCACCGAACGTAAACTCAGCATCTGACTCTCCTCTTACAGATCTTGCCTGAATGCTTCCGCTCTTTGACGTCTGGCAAACAAGTCTCATCGGTGGCGGTTGCGCGCATGTCGCCATGCCTGACTTTCCCCAACCCTCTCGCTGGACGCTGCAATTACCGGGCCAGAATGACTTTTCCGGCCAGGAAGCGTTGTCAGAGTGCCGTTGGCCCGAAAAAGATGAAAAATGCTTAACAATTGCATCGGGTAATCAGAGCGCTGCACTTTCACGGTGCTGATGGCTTAACGTTTCTGGTGCAACGGGGCTGCGGCATGGCAGCTTGTTGAATTTAGCTGGTCTTAAACGCGGTCGCGGCTGGGCGAAAATTCAGCGGCGGGCTGAAAAAGCATAGTTAACCGCCACGTTTGCGACAGGAATTTAAGCGGAAAAATTTTTTTTTCACGCGGGCGGCTTAAGAACAAAAAATTATGCACAGCCGATGGCGAAAGGGCTGCCTTTAGTTATCCACCATTCCTGTGGATAACCTTGTGTATTAGACAGTGAAAACAGAGCGCAAGCGAGGAAACACGCGGCCTGGTTACATAATGCTGAGAAACTGGGCTTTTGCCTTATAGTTTTACAAATCAGATAGTTAATAAAAAACAAGCCTGCGAATTTTCTGCGCCGTAACAGAGCTGAAATTTAATGACGGTCTCTTGACAAATGTTATAAATCCGCTTCGGCTGGGGATAACCTTGCGCAACAGCGAAAATGTTGTGGCGTTGTTACAGCCAACGCGAAACCACGCCGCGTCAGCCTCTCACTGTGCCGCGTTACTGTTGATTTATCCAGTATTATTTTCTGGCAAAATCGCCAATGCAGAGTAAAATGACTCGGCTAGCCGCCGCATTCTTCAGCAGGAACCGCATCTCATGAGTAAAGTCTTTAAACTAAATTCCGCTTTTCAGCCTTCCGGCGACCAGCCAGAGGCGATTCGTCGCCTCAAAGAGGGGCTGGAGGATGGCCTTGCCCATCAGACGCTGCTCGGCGTAACCGGCTCCGGCAAGACCTTTACCGTTGCCAACGTGATTGCCGATCTTAACCGGCCTGCGATGGTGCTGGCACCGAACAAAACCCTGGCGGCGCAGCTCTACGGCGAGATGAAGGAGTTTTTTCCCGACAACGCGGTGGAGTTCTTTGTCTCCTATTACGACTACTATCAGCCAGAAGCCTATGTGCCGAGCTCCGACACCTTTATCGAAAAAGACGCCTCGGTAAACGAACATATCGAGCAGATGCGGCTTTCGGCCACCAAGGCGCTGCTGGAGCGTCGCGACGTAATCGTGGTGGCGTCGGTTTCCGCTATTTACGGCCTGGGCGATCCCGATCTCTATCTGAAAATGATGCTGCACCTGACGCGCGGCATGCTGATCGACCAGCGCAGCATTCTGCGCCGTCTGGCGGAGCTGCAGTATACGCGCAACGACCAGGCGTTTCAGCGCGGCACCTTCCGCGTGCGCGGCGAAGTGATCGATATTTTCCCGGCGGAGTCGGAAGATACCGCGCTGCGCGTTGAGCTGTTTGATGAAGAGGTCGAGCGGCTGTCGCTGTTCGATCCGCTCACCGGGCAAATCTTGTCTACCGTGCCGCGCTTTACTATCTATCCCAAAACGCACTACGTGACGCCGCGCGAACGTATTCTGCAGGCGATGGAAGATATCAAAGTGGAGCTGGCGGATCGCCGCCGGGTGCTGCTGGAGAACAATAAGCTGCTGGAAGAGCAGCGCCTGACGCAGCGCACCCAGTTCGATCTGGAGATGATGAACGAGCTGGGCTACTGCTCAGGCATCGAAAACTACTCGCGCTACCTCTCCGGGCGCGGGCCGGGCCAGCCGCCGCCGACGCTGTTTGACTACCTGCCCGCCGACGGTTTGCTGATCGTCGATGAATCTCACGTCACCATTCCGCAAATCGGTGGGATGTATAAGGGCGACCGCGCGCGTAAGGAGACGCTGGTGGAGTACGGTTTCCGCCTGCCTTCCGCGCTCGATAACCGTCCGATGAAGTTCGAAGAGTTTGAGGCGCTGGCGCCGCAGACCATTTACGTTTCGGCCACGCCGGGCAACTACGAGCTGGAAAAATCGGGCGGCGAGGTGATCGATCAGGTGGTGCGTCCGACTGGCCTGCTCGATCCGCTGCTGGAGGTGCGTCCGGTGGCGACGCAGGTGGACGATCTGCTGTCGGAGATCCGCAAACGCGTCACCCTCAACGAGCGCGTGCTGGTGACGACGCTGACCAAGCGTATGGCGGAAGATCTCACCGAGTATCTGGAAGAGCATGGCGAGAAGGTGCGCTACCTGCACTCCGATATCGATACCGTCGAGCGTATGGAGATCATCCGCGATCTGCGTCTTGGCGAGTTTGACGTGCTGGTGGGGATCAACCTGCTGCGCGAAGGGCTGGATATGCCGGAAGTGTCGCTGGTGGCGATCCTCGATGCGGATAAAGAGGGCTTCCTGCGTTCAGAACGCTCGCTGATCCAGACCATCGGGCGCGCGGCGCGTAACGTTAACGGCAAAGCGATCCTCTACGCCGACAAGATCACCAACTCCATGGCGCGCGCCATTGAAGAGACTGAACGCCGTCGCGAGAAGCAGCAGAAGTACAACGAGGAAAAAGGCATTGTGCCGCAGGGGCTCAACAAGAAGATCACCGATATTCTTGAGTTGGGCCAGAACGTCATCAAGACGCGCGGCAAGGCCAAAGCCAGCAGCCGCGGCGCCGCCGAGGCGGATGCCAGCTATCTGGCGCTGACGCCGCAGGCGTTGCAGAAGAAGATCCACGAGCTGGAGTCGCAGATGCAGCAGCACGCGCAGAACCTGGAGTTCGAAGAGGCGGCAAACGTGCGCGACAAGCTGCATCAGCTGCGCGAACTTTTTATCGCCGCCTCGTAGCGGCTTAGCTGAACCGCTGAATGGCGTGTTCCAGCGCCAGGCGCAGCAGCTGGCGGTCGTGACGATAGGGAATATCGGCGGCCTCCAGCGGCTCGCGTACAATCAGGCGGTTCTCCACGCCAGCGGTGTCGGCGGCGGGGCTGACCACCACCGCGTCAATCACCCGCTTGCCGATATATTTCTCCATCATTGCCAGCTTATCCGCCACCGTCAGGCTGGCGGCGGCGGGACTCAGCTCGCGTCCCAGATTGCCGATAAACACCATGGTGGCGGGCGTACGGCGCAGCGCGCGCGCCATCTCCTCCATCAGCAGGCTCGGCATCAGGCTGGTGTAAAAGCTGCCGGGGCCGATCAGAATCAGGTCCGCTTCGGCAATCGCCTCCAGCGCCTCGCGGGTCGGCGCCACGTTCGGGTGCAGCATCAGCTCTTGCGGCGGCTGGGTCATGGCGTCGATATCGGTTTCGCCGTAAACCATATTGCCTTCGCTGTCTAAGGCCACCAGATCGACCGGCTGCTCCGACATCGGGATCAGGAAGGCGTCGACCTTGAGCAGGTTGCGAATGATATTGATCGCCTCCAGCGGCCGGACGCTGAGGTGATCCAGCGCTTTGAGCATCAGGTTGCCCAGGTTGTGGCCGGCGAGCTCGCCGTTGCCAGCAAAGCGATACTCAAACATCGCCGACGCGACGCTTGGCTCAGTAATCAGCTGGTTGATGCAGTTGCGCATATCGCCCCAGGCGATGCCGCCTTCGGAACGGCGTATGCGTCCGGTAGAGCCGCCGTTATCGGTGGTAGTGACAATGCCGGTCAGGCGCGAGCCGAGCGGCGACAGGGCGGACATTACGCGCCCCAGCCCGTGTCCGCCGCCCAGCGCCACCACGCGATCGAGGTCTGCCAAAGTTCGGTTCATATTTCCTCTTTATACCCGCTGCCGTCTTGCCGTACCGGCGTTCTTTTCTGCGGGTGATGTTAACCTTAATGCCGCGAAAATGCGGCGAAAAAACGTTATGTATCAATATATATAGCGAAATTAGTGGATGGCAGAGCGGCAAAATTCGCGCTACCATTTGCCAACCATGTCGTCCATGTGGGCGACATACACTCAAAGCCTGAACGCCTAAGTCAAACGATAGGGGGTTCAGGCCGCAGCCGACGCGCTGCCAGGGTGCAGAAAGAAATGCCTGCATCTCCCGTATTTGGAAAAGGTGTTCTGGTGTCACAATTTACTGATGCATTTGCACGTCGGTTTTATTACCTGCGTCTCTCGGTGACGGATGTCTGTAACTTCCGCTGCACCTACTGCCTGCCCGATGGCTACAAGCCGCAGGGCGTGAGCAACAAAAGCTTTCTCTCGCTCGATGAAATTCGACGCGTCACGCGCGCCTTCGCCGCGGCCGGCACTGAAAAAGTGCGCCTGACCGGCGGCGAGCCGTCGCTGCGTCGCGATTTTACCGACATTATCGCCGCCGTGCGGGAAAATCGCGCCATTCGGCAGATCGCTGTCACCACCAACGGCTATCGGCTGGCGCGCGACGTCGGCGCGTGGCGCGCTGCCGGGCTCACCGCGCTGAACGTCAGCGTAGACAGTCTCGACGCGCGCCAGTTCCACGCCATCACCGGACAGGACAAGTTCCATCAGGTAATGGCGGGCATCGATGCCGCCTTCGACGCGGGCTTCCAGCAGGTCAAAGTCAACAGCGTGCTGATGCGCGACCTCAACAGCCGCAGCCTGCAAACCTTTCTTGACTGGATCCGCACGCGCCCGATTCAGCTACGATTTATCGAGCTGATGGAGACGGGCGAGGGCGGCGCGCTGTTCCGCGACCAGCACGTTTCTGGCGCCCTGATCCGCGACCAGCTGATCGCCCAGGGCTGGCAGCGCCGCGAGCGCGGCCGCAGCGACGGCCCGGCGCAGGTCTTTTACCATCCAGACTACGTCGGCGAGATCGGCCTGATTATGCCCTATTCGCGCGATTTCTGCGCCAGCTGCAACCGTCTGCGCGTCTCGGCGCACGGCAACCTGCACCTCTGCCTGTTCGGCGACAGCGGCGTGCCGCTGCGCGATCTTTTAACCTCTGACGATCAGCAGGCGGAGCTGCAGGCGCGCATCGCGCACAGCCTGGGCGCCAAGAAGCAGACGCACTTCCTGCATCAGGGCAATACCGGCATCACGCAGAACCTTTCCTTCATCGGCGGTTAATCTCAGGAGCGAGTCAATGGGCAAATCTACGGGTGAATTTATTCCGGTCAACCTGGCGGTGCTGACCGTTTCCGACCGGCGCGACGCCAGCAGCGACACCTCCGGCGACTATCTGCGCGGCGCGGCGCACGAAGCCGGGCACGTGGTGGTGGATCACGCCATCGTCGGCGAAGATCGCTACCGCATTCGCGCCATCGTGTCGCGCTGGATCGCCAGCCTGGATGTCCAGGTGGTGGTGATCAACGGCGGCACGGGGTTCAATGCGAAAAACATCACGCCAGAGGCGATTGAGCCGCTGTTCGACCGCAAAATAGAGGGCTTCGGCGAGCTGTTTCGCATGTTCTCCTGGGAGGATATCGGCGGCTCGACGCTGCAGTCGCGCGCCGTCGCCGGCATCGCCAACGGCACGCTGATCTTCGCGATGCCCGGTTCCACCAGCGCCTGCGAGAGCGCCTGGGAGCGCATTATCGCCGACCAGATCGACGCCCGGACCGGCCCCTGTAATTTCGTCTCACATTTAAAGAAGCTGTAAGCCATGCAACTGACACATATTAACGCCGCGGGCGAAGCCCATATGGTCGACGTCTCCGCCAAGGCGGAAACGGTGCGCGAGGCGCGCGCGGAAGCGCTGGTGCTGATGGCCGCCGAAACGCTGCAGATGATCGTCGACGGCAGCCACCACAAAGGCGACGTCTTCGCCACGGCGCGCATCGCCGGCATTCAGGCCGCCAAACGCACCTGGGAGCTGATTCCGCTCTGCCATCCGCTGATGCTGAGCAAGGTTGAAGTCAATCTGGCAGCCGAGCCGGAGCATCAGCGCGTGCGCATCACCTCGCTCTGCCGCCTGAGCGGCAAAACCGGCGTCGAAATGGAGGCGCTGACCGCCGCGTCGGTGGCGGCGCTGACCATTTACGACATGTGTAAAGCGGTGCAGAAAGATATCGTTATCGACCAGCTGCGCCTGCTGAGCAAAAGCGGCGGCAAGTCCGGCGATTTTCAGGCGGTGGCCCATGATTAAGGTGCTGTTTTTCGCACAGGTGCGCGAGCTGGTGGGCACCAGCGCGCTGGAGGTGCCGGCTGACTTTCCCGACGTGGCGACGCTGCGCGACACGCTGGCGCAAAAAGGCGATCGCTGGGCGCTGGCGCTCGACTCAAGCAAACTGCTGGCCGCCGTCAATCAGACGCTGGTGCCGATGTCCCATGCGCTGAAGGCGGGCGATGAAGTGGCCTTTTTCCCGCCGGTCACGGGAGGTTGAGATGACAACGCAGATCCGCGTTGGCGCGGCGCCCTTCAGTATGGCCGACGAATACGCCTGGCTCTCAACCTCCGACGCCGACGGCGCAGTGGTGACCTTTACCGGCAAAGTGCGCAATCATAACCTGGGCGACAGCGTCGCCGCGCTCACCCTTGAGCACTATCCGGGGATGACGGAAAAAGCGCTGCAGGAAATCGTCGACGAGGCGCGTCACCGCTGGCCGCTCCAGCGCGTCAGCGTGATCCACCGCATCGGCGAGCTTTTTCCCGGCGATGAGATCGTATTCGTCGGCGTCACCAGCGCGCACCGCGGCAGCGCCTTCGCCGCCGCGGAATTTATCATGGACTACCTGAAAACCCGCGCCCCCTTCTGGAAGCGCGAAGCCACCGAACAGGGCGATCGCTGGGTGGACGCCCGCGACAGCGACCATCAGGCCGCGCAGCGCTGGGATTAAGGCTTACTGAGCTGCTCCGCCGGACCGAAATGGGTCTGGCCGTGAGCGTGCTCGCCGCCGCCTGAAACGCGTTTCAGCTGGATCACCTCGCCGCGCTGCCAGGCGTTAGCGCCCGGCAGCACCGGCTGGGTGACGATATCGGCGCGTGACGCCCGCAGCTTGCGGCTGTCGATATCAAAACGTTTGTCGCGATCCGCCAGCAGGCGATTGTCAAGCTGACCGTCGGCGGTAAAGCCCATCATCAGCGCCGGAATGCCAATCGGCAGAGTTTTGTCGCGATCGGTATGCCAGGTGTGCCAGGTTTTGCCGTAGGTGTTGGCGATGCGCGCCATCAGCGCGTGATCCGCCGCCTGTGGCAGACCTGGCGCAATCAGCGTGCCCGATTTCACCTCGTAGTCGTGGCTGTGCCACAGCTTTTTCTCTTCCGGCGGCAGGCTCTGATAGAGCCGCGCGCTAATGATATACTCCACCCCCATCAGCCGCGCGTCTTTGGTATTGCCGTCGTAAATCACCGCCTGCATCACGTCGTCGTTCAGCACCGTCACATAGTGGTGCGCCTCCATCTGGCCGTTCTGATCGCCACTGTAGAAGTGAAAGCCGTCGAGATAGGTATTAATCGCCTCGATGGGCGGACGCGACTGCAGCAGGTCTGCGCCGGTGGCGAGCGCTTTCATTTTTGCCGAGGTGGGCGCGCCGGGGGAGGCGACCTGCGCGGGCGTGTTATTTGCGCCGCAGCCGCTGAGCAGCAGGGCAAAGGCGGCACCGAGCCAGAGTTTTTGCATAACTATTTCCTTTTACGCGAGAAAACCTCAGCCTGGCTGAGAAACGCCGATACGCAAGCGCGACGGCAGCGCGGGAATTTACGCCTCGTCTGATGGTTTGTCCGCGCTTCGGTGCTAAGGTAAGGGTTTTGTTTTCCTGCAAGGACCGCTATGTCAGTTTCCGCATCGCTCAAATCGTTCTCGCTGCTCGCCGTGCTGGTGCTGGCGGGGTGTGGCACCAAAAAAACGCCCGAGGCGCCGGTGCGTCAGCCGGCCGACGTCAAGGCGCAAATTCAGCGTCTGCTGCCCGCGCACGTCAGCGACAAACCGGGCTGGGCCACCGATATCTATACCTCGTTCCGCACCCAGCAGATCGACCCCAGCGTCAGCAATCTGTGCGCCGCCATCGCCGTCGCGGATCAGGAGTCGAACTTCAGCGCCGAGGCGGCGGTGCCCGGCCTGCCGAAAATCGCCTGGGGCGAGATTGACCGCCGCGCGGCGAAGGTGCACGTGCCGGCGTTCCTGGTGCGCACCGCGCTGATGATTAAATCCTCTAACGGCGAAAGTTATGCGGCGCGGCTCGACAAAGTGCGCAGCGAAAAAGAGCTGAGCGCCATTTTCGACGATTTTATTGATATGGTGCCGATGGGGCAGACGCTGTTCGGCAATCTGAATCCGATTCATACCGGCGGTCCGATGCAGGTCAGCATCAGCTTCGCCGAGGCGCACGCCAAAGGCTATCCCTGGCCGATCGACGGCTCGATCCGCCGCGAGGTCTTTACCCGTCACGGCGGCATGTACTTCGGCATTATGCATCTGCTGGGCTATCCGGCGGACTACAGCAAGCCGATCTACCGCTTCGCCGACTTTAACGCGGGCTGGTACGCCAGCCGCAACGCGGCCTTTCAGGCGGCAGTGGCGCGCGCGACCGGCATGAAGCTGGCGCTCGACGGCGACCTGATCCTCTATGGCTCAGACAAAGCGGGCGCCACCGAGCTGGCGGTGCGCACCCTGGCGAAGCAGATCGACATGAGCGACAGCGCCATCCGGCGCGATTTAGAGAAAGGGGAGCAGGCGAGCTTCAGCGACAGCACGCTCTGGAAGCAGGTCTTCGCGCTGGCGGATAAGATGGCTGGCCGCCCGCTGCCGCGCGAGATGCTGCCGGGCATTAAGCTGGAGAGCCCGAAAATCACCCGCAATCTCACCACGGCCTGGTTCGCGCAGCGCGTTGACAGCCGCTATCAGCAATGTTTATCGCGCCGCTGAGGCGCGCATTGTGGGGCAGTTAAGCCATGCTGTGCCACAATTAGGCATATCCGTCGGCTTGCCGACGCCTTTTCACTTACATGAGGTGCATCATGGATCGATATCCACGCAATGATTCTCTGGTGCAGCCCGCGACGAGCGGGTTGCAGGCTTTTATGGCGCAGGTTTACGGCTGGATGACCTGCGGTCTGCTGCTCACCGCCTTCGTCTCCTGGTATGCGGCGGGCAACGAGCGCATCATGTTCTTTATCTTTTCTAACCGCATGACCTTCTTCGGCCTGATCATCGCCCAGCTGGCGGTGGTGTTCGTGCTCTCCGGCATGGTGCATCGTCTGAGCGGGGCGCTGGCGACCGGGCTGTTTATGCTCTATTCGGTGCTGACCGGCCTGACCATGGCCAGCATTTTTCTCGCCTACACCTACACCTCCATCGCCAGCACCTTCTTCGTGACGGCGGGGATGTTCGGCGCCATGAGCTTCTACGGCTACACCACCAAACGCGACCTGAGCCGCTTCGGCAGCCTGCTGTTTATGGCGCTGATCGGCATTTTGCTGGCGTCGCTGGTGAATTTCTGGCTGAAGAGCCCGGCACTGATGTGGGCAATTACCTATATCGGCGTGGTGGTGTTCGTGGGGCTGACCGCCTATGACACCCAGCAGCTGCGTCAGATGGGGGAGCAGATTGACGTGCGCGATCGCGAGTCGCTGCGCCGCTATTCGATTATGGGGGCCCTGAAGCTCTATCTCGACTTCATCAACCTCTTCCTGCTGCTGCTGCGCATCTTCGGCAACCGTCGCTAGGAAATAAGGGGCGCCATCCCGGCAGGGATGGCGCGTCTGTTCGCTACGAACTCTTCTGCAGTTTCTGTTCATTCCTGGCGCGCAGATGCTTCGCGCGGCTCTCCAGCATCAGATAGAGCACCAGCGCCAGCAGCAGCGGCAAAATAAAGTAAAGCACGCGATAGGCGAGCAGCGCCGCAATAATGGTGCCGTGCGAGGCGTGCTGTCCGCTCAGCAGCGCCAGGAACACCGCCTCCAGCACGCCGATCCCGGCCGGAATATGAATAATCACCCCCGCAATGCTGCTGATCAGCAGTACGCCGAGCACGATGGGGTAATCGACCTGCCGCGCCAGCAGTAGCCAGATGATTGCGCCCATCACCAGCCAGTTGGCGGAGGAGACCGCAAACTGAAACAGCGCCATGCGCAGCGACGGCAGCTGCAGCGTCTGACGCCGGATGGTCCACTTGCGGCGCTTTGAAAAGGCGCAGGCCCAGAGAAAAATCGCCACCACCGCCAGCAGCACCACGCCGATAATGCGCAGCGTGGTCTCGCCGATAAACCAGCCGCCGGGGATCGGCACCATGCCCGCGCTAAAGACGATGCCCGCCAGCAGGATATAGCCGAGCCAGTTGGTGGCGATGCTGAGCGAGAAAATGCGCGTGATGGTGGCGCTGTCCAGCCCCAGCCGCGAATAGAGCCGGTAGCGCATCGCCACGCCGCCGACCCAGGTGCTGAGCGTCAGGTTGAAGGCGTAGCAGATAAAGGAGACCAGCATCACCTGCCGCTTCGCCAGCTTATGGCCGCAGTAGGCGCGGCCGATCAGGTCATAGCAGCCGTAGGTGAGGTAGCTGACGATCACCAGCGCGACCGCACTCAGCACCGCCAGCCGGTTATAGTTGACGATAACGTTGTAGACATCTTCCCAGTTCACTTTGCGGGCGTAGATCACCAGCAGCACAATTACCGCGATGAAAAAGAGCCAGGTCAGCACCTTCTTCGCCCGCTTCCATTTAAGATGTTTTTCCGCCATCAGGATTTCGCCCCTTCATTGTCTGTTTCGACACGGTCCTGCGTTTCCATTTCTGGCTGAACCGGCGGGTCAACCTGCGCAATCAGCGGCGTATGCGCGGGCAGCCAGCCGGCGATAGCCGGGAAATGGCGTAAGAAGTGAAACACCACCACGCTTTTGGTGAGCTGCCACCAGTTGCGCGGCGGCAGGCGATCTTCCTGCACGCGCTGGCAGTCCTTCGCCAGCAGCTGCTCCAGGTTATCGCGCAGCGTCTGGTTAAAGTCGCGATCGTAGATAATCAGATTGGCTTCGAGATTGAGCGACAGGCTCAGCGGATCGAGGTTGCTGGAGCCGACGGTGGACCACTGGCGATCCTGCACCGCCACCTTGCCGTGCAGCGGGCGGCGGATATATTCGTAGACCTCGACGCCGGCATCCACCAGATAATTATAGAGCAGTTCCGCGCCGACTTTGACGATCGGCATATCGGGTTCGCCCTGCACGATCAGCCTGACCCGCACGCCGCGCTGCGCCGCGCTGCGCATCTCGCGCAGCAGGCGATAGCCCGGGAAAAAGTAGGCGTTGGCGATAATCACATCCTCTTTCGCGGTGTGCAGCATATCGAGATAGTGCTTTTCGATATCGTCGCGGTGGTCATCGTTGTCGCGATAGACAAACAGCACCTGCGCGTTGCCGGGCGCGGCGTTGACCGCCGGGCGATGCGAGCGGCCGCCCCACCAGCGGCGCGTCACCGCTTCGCTGCCCATCGCCTCGCGCACGTAGCGGGTGATATCCTCGACGATGGGGCCTTTGACCTCGACGGCATAATCCTGCTTCGCCTCGGGGCCGTAGCTGGTGTTGTGCTCGGCGGAGAAGTTAATGCCGCCGACAAAAGAGATGACGTCGTCGACCACCACAATTTTCCGGTGCAGGCGGCGGAAGACGTTGGTGCGCATCCCCAGCACCAGCGGACGCGGATCGTAATAGATAAAGCGCACGCCTTCCGCCGTCAGGCTGTTGACGAATGTGTCGGAGAGATCCGGCGAGCCGTAGCCATCCACCATCACCTCAATCTTCACGCCGCGCTGGGCGGCGGCCAGCAGCTCGCGGTGCAGCGCGTTGCCGACCTCATCCTCAAACAGGATAAAGGTTTCCAGCATCACGCTGCGCTCGGCGCGCTGGATCGCGCCGAACACGCGTGGGAAAAATTCTTCGCCGTTTTCCAGCAGACGCAGACTGTTGCCTTCTCGCCATTCAAAATTCATAGGTGGATCTCCACGGCGAGCGGGGCGTGATCCGACAGGTGCGACCAGGGCTTGCGCGGCAGCGCCCAGGGATGACTGACCGTAGCGTTGCGGACGTAAATACGATCGAGCCGCAGCAGTGGGAAGCGGGCAGGGAAGGTGCGCGCCGGGCGACCGTGTTTCATGCTGAAAACCTCTTTGAGTCCTGCGCCATGCTTCAGAATGTGATTGGCGCGCAGCTGCCAGTCGTTGAAGTCGCCCGCGACCACCAGCGGCGCGTCCTGCGGCAGCGAGGCCACCATCTCGCACATCATCTTCATCTGGGCGTGGCGGTGCGCCTCTTTCAGACCCAGATGCACGCAGATAACGTGCAGGGTGCCGTGCGGCTCTGGCAGGCTGATTTTGCAGTGCAACATGCCGCGGTTTTCACTTCCTGCAACAGAAATATCGCGATTTTCGTACTCCTGAATGGGAAACCGTGACAAAATCGCGTTCCCGTGGTGTCCCTCTGGATAAACGGCGTTGCGGCCATAGGCAAAGTCGTTCCACATGGTGTCGGCGAGAAACTCGTAGTGCGGCGTGTCTGGCCAGTTCTCGTGGTGCAGCGGGTGTACGGCATGTGTGCCCATCACCTCCTGCAAAAAAACGATATCGGCTGAGGTGGCACGCACCGCTTCGCGCAGTTCCGGCAGAATGAAGCGACGGTTAAAGGTAGTAAATCCCTTATGGGTATTGATCGTCAGGACTTTAAGGGAAAATCCTTGCTTGGTTTGTGGCATACTCTCGACGCACTCCTTTTCATCAGCAACAAAAGTAAAGTGTAGTCTTTGTCACAAACGGGTGCGGTCAAGGAGGGAAATTTAGGGCGTTATCCGAAAATTGCTTTACATTGAGGAAACCGTTACCGGCCTGTGCCGGTTGCACTTGGGCGACCTGTTGGGTCTGCCAGGAGAAAAGAATGAAATGGTCTAATCGTGTTCAAATCATCACTGGACAAACCTGCGTGCATATTGCCATGCACGCGCTGGTGATTGCCGCGCTGATCTGGGGCTGGAAGCACAAAGCTCTGATCGAAGTGTGCAGCACGCTGGTAGCCGCCTATGCCGTGGTGTTTATCGCCATGCTGGTCCTGCAGCGTAGTGTTCGTTTGCGTCGCATCGGTGATTATCTTGAAGAAGCGACTACCACCTACTATTTTGGCGCGGCGATGATGACGCTGTTTATCGTCTCGCGCTACATTCACAACGCCCTGCTGATCGGTATGCTGGGCGTGGTGATGCTGGTAGGGCCGGCGCTGGTTTCGCTGCTGGCGAAAGAGCCGGCAGGGCGCATCCAGAAGAAGCGCAGCTAAGCTTCCGGGTTCGCTATCAGGGGCTGCCGCAAGGCGGCCCTTGTTATTTCTGCCTTTCTCGCACCCCGCGACGAAAGCTGCTACACTGCCTGCCTTACGCATCGTAGTTTGTGCCCTTTTCACACGTTAGCCCTCGGCTGGCGCCACTTTCCCTCCTGAAAACTACACCGTGAATCACGGTCAGGGCGGACCGGAGTAACACACTTAATGTCTTTTGACTCTCTCGGCCTGAGCGCCGATATTTTGCGTGCGGTCGCTGAACAGGGCTACCGTGAACCTACGCCTATCCAGCGCCAGGCGATCCCGGTGGTGCTTTCCGGGCGCGATCTGCTGGCCAGCGCGCAGACCGGTACCGGCAAGACCGCCGGCTTTACGCTGCCGCTGCTGCAAAAACTCTCTACTCAGGCTGCCACGGGCCGCGGTCGCCGTCCGGTGCGCGCCCTGATCCTGACCCCGACGCGCGAACTCGCCGCCCAGATCGGCGAAAACGTGCGCGACTACAGCAAATACCTGTCGCTGCGTTCGCTGGTGGTGTTTGGCGGCGTCAGCATCAACCCGCAGATGATGAAACTGCGCGGCGGCGTCGATATTCTGGTCGCCACGCCGGGCCGCCTGCTCGATCTGGAACACCAGAACGCGGTCGACCTCTCGCAGATTGAAGTGCTGGTGCTGGACGAAGCGGATCGCATGCTCGACATGGGCTTTATCCACGATATCCGCCGCGTGCTGGCCAAACTGCCGGCGAAGCGTCAGAACCTGCTCTTCTCCGCAACCTTCTCCGACGACATTAAAACGCTGGCGGAAAAACTGCTGCACAACCCGGAGCAGGTCGAAGTGGCGCGCCGCAACACCGCCTCCGAGCAGGTATCGCAGCAGGTGCATTTCGTCGACAAGAAGCGCAAGCGGGAACTGCTCTCGCAGCTGATCGGCGAAGGCAACTGGCAGCAGGTGCTGGTGTTTACCCGCACCAAGCACGGCGCCAACCACCTGGCGGAACAGCTGAATAAAGATGGCATCACCGCGGCGGCGATCCACGGCAATAAAAGCCAGGGCGCCCGTACCCGCGCGCTGGCCGATTTTAAAACCGGCGCGATCCGCGTGCTGGTGGCAACCGACATCGCCGCGCGCGGCCTTGATATCGAAGAGCTGCCGCACGTGGTGAACTATGAACTGCCGAACGTGGCGGAAGATTACGTGCACCGTATCGGCCGTACCGGCCGCGCCGCCGCCACCGGCGCCGCGCTCTCCCTGGTCTGCGTGGATGAGCACAAGCTGCTGCGCGATATCGAGCGCCTGCTGAAGCGCGAGATCCCGCGTATGGCGGTGCCGGGCTACGAGCCGGATCCGAGCATCAAGGCGGAGCCGATTCAGAACGGTCGCGGTCAGCAACAGCAGCCGCGCGGCCGCGGTCGCGGCCAGGGCGGCGCGCCCTCATCTGCACGTCCGCAGGGCGACAAACGCGCGCCGCAGCCGCGCCGTCAGGGCCAGCCTGCACAGGGCGACAGGCCTGCGCGTCCGTCGCGTCGTCCGGCTGCGAAGAAAACCGGAACCGCGTAACGCCATGCGGGTGTTGCTTGCCCCGATGGAGGGCGTGCTGGATTCGCTGGTGCGCGAGCTGCTGAGCGAGGTCAACGATTACGACCTCTGCGTCACCGAGTTTTTGCGCGTGGTGGATCAGCTGCTGCCGGTAAAATCGTTTTACCGGCTCTGTCCCGAGCTGCGCAATCACAGCCGCACGCCTTCGGGCACGCGGGTGCGTTTGCAGCTGCTCGGTCAGCATCCTGAATGGCTGGCGGAGAACGCGGCGCGCGCCGCCGAGCTGGGTTCCTGGGGCGTCGATCTTAACTGCGGCTGCCCTTCGAAGCTGGTGAACGGCAGCGGCGGCGGCGCCACGCTGCTGAAAGATCCCGAGCTGATCTATCGCGGCGCGAAAGCGATGCGCGAGGCGGTGCCGTCGCATCTGCCGGTCACGGTGAAAGTGCGCCTCGGCTGGGATTCCGGCGAGCGGCGCTTTGAAATCGCCGACGCGGTGCAGCAGGCGGGCGCCAGCGAGCTGGTGGTGCACGGCCGCACCAAAGAGGATGGCTACCGCGCCGAGGCGATTAACTGGCAGGCGATCGGCGAGATCCGTCAGCGGCTGCGCATTCCGGTGGTGGCGAACGGCGAGATTTGGGACTGGCAGAGCGCGCAGGCGTGTCTGAACGCCACCGGCTGCGATGCGGTGATGATTGGCCGCGGCGCGCTTAACGTGCCGAACCTCAGCCGGGTGGTGAAGTACAACGACGCGCCGATGGCCTGGCCGGAGGTGGTGGCGCTGCTGCAGAAATATACGCGGCTGGAGAAGCAGGGCGACACCGGCCTCTATCACGTCGCGCGCATCAAGCAGTGGCTCGGCTACCTGCGCAAAGCCTATCCGCAGGCCGACGGCCTGTTCACCGACATCCGCGCGCTGAAGCACTCCTCGGCTATTGCCGAGGTAATTGATAATATATTAATTTCTAATAATTGAATAAACTTTTTAAACTCTTATTCATCCTATTTATGGTATGAGTATTTTACTAGCTCTCATTTTTATCTCTTTGCTTTTATACTATATATTGAATAATGTACTACCAATATATTTAGGTGAGTATTTATGCCTTCCACTATTGTTGGTTATTCTTAAGGAGGCGAATCCCGACATCAATCTATGACCTATCCATCTAACATCAATAACTTTTTCACCTGATTTTTCATTTAGTAGTAATAGATAGCCCATGAACTTTATCCATTGAGATAAAGTTAATAAATGTGTGCCATAAGCATGAATTGAGCGGCCGCTATCATAAATATTTAAATTCATGTTCCAGGCGTGTGAGAGCTCATAAGATAAATCAATGCTTTTGCTTGAACGTTTTTTTGATAAAAAATCTATCATTGGTAAATGATAAATGGTTCCATTTACGTTTATTTTTGATAATACAGATAATTCTTCAGAAGCATCTAAAGAAGATATTATTTCTTCTATCTTTTCATGATTCAAATTTTTCTTGCTTACCTCAATGGTTATTCTTTCTGACGAAAAAGGACTGTCTTTATATTTGCTAAAATAAAAAAATACATGATGGTGCGAGGCTAGTATTGGATCTAGTCTCGATAAGGAAATAATGTCATTAACAGGAGATCTTGAGTTGACTGTATTCATTATTTCACCTTAATTCCTGCTAAGGATTGATAAAGTTCAAGTGCGTATTGATCTGTCATTCCAGATATGAAATCGATAATAAGATGAGCTCTAAGGTTCCATTCTGTAAATTTTTCGTGTTTTTTTATTTCCAACTGTTCTTTATAAGATTTTACACATTTTTTGGGTAATGTTCTGCTTAGTCTGGCTGCAACCTTACTAGCATTGCTTTTTTCATCATTAATTAATTTCAAAAATTCATCAGCTTTTAATTCTAAAATAGGAGTGTAGCAGTTCAGTAATCCTGTAAGGATACTATGGCCTGACAACTCTATTAATTCAACATCGGAGTTATTGAATATATGCTCTCTGGTAAATTTTTTCACCAGGCAAAGGAGGAAAAGAATGTCTTCGCTTTCTAAATCTTCTTTCAGAAGCGGTGAGTGAAAACCAAACTGCATAATTAAGCAAAAGTTCTCAGAGAAAATGGACGCTGCTTTTTCGACCAGTTTTGACGATAGCTTAGTTTTAAATTCAGTAAAGGCCGATATTTTGTGATTTGTTCTAATCCCTTTGCAGATTTGGACAATGTCAAATATATCCTGATTTTTAAGTATAGATGGTGGAGTATGAGTTGTAATATATTCAAAGAAGTCTTTTTCGGTGACAACTTTATTTTCTATTCCATCGTCAATATCACTTGTGCAATAAGAGATATCATCTGCTGCTTCCATTATAAAGGTCAGAGGATGCCTTCCGTTTTCAGGCATTCCTAGTTCATCCCAAACTTTTTCTACAATTTCCTGTTCGGTTGAAAAGTACCCGAGTTTAGATGTTAGATGGTTACTTTTGTTTTTGGAGTAATTTTTCCCACCATGAGTGTACTTTAAAGAAGCTGCAATCTGTGTAAAAGTAAAGTTTAGACCTGTTAGTCCATCCTCACCTTGAAGTTTTGTGGCAATCCGCAATGCTTGCGGATTGCCATCAAACAAAATAAAATCTTTTATAGATAATTTATCTTTTACGCAATCGCATATATTTTCTTTACCATTGGTTAATCCTGCCTTAGCAATTATATTGCTAAGGCGTACATCATTTTGAAACCATTCTGAAATGGTTGACTCACCAAAATGGCCAAAAGGAGGGTTACCAATGTCATGCATAAGGCAAGTTGTTTCAACAACAGTATTGATAGATATTTCATTATCTATCCAAAATTTCATGTCTTCATTTTTATTTTCATTTTGTTTGATTTTTTTTGTGATGGCATGAGAAATATATGCTCCAATGTGAGCCACCTCTAATGAGTGTGACAATCGGCTTCTTACAGCTGAGTTGCTTTCAAGAGAAAATACTTGTGCTTTTTGTTGCAGTCGTCTGAACGGTGCTGAATATATTAATCTGCCTTTATCACTAAGAAATGCATCAAATAATTCATATTTTGATCTGTTATCGACTTTTTTTGAGGTTATTAATCTAGATAAAGTGCAGGTTGCCATAAGTTACCTATTTAAACAGGGTTGATGTTTACAATTTCATGATACAATAAAAAAAAGATATGTTTCTATTAATAAATGACTTCCAATAATATTTTTTTAAGCCTATCCGCAGGCAGACGGCCTGTTCACCGACATTCGCGTGCTAAAACACTCCGCCGCTATCGCCGAGGCGATCGACCGACAGGCCCTCTCCCTGACCCTGTGACAAAAATTCAGGCGACCCGTTAGCAGGCTAAGCGTATAGTGAAAGCCATTTTTCACAACAAGCCAGCCTGCTATGTCTGATGTCGCGGTACTGACTAACGGTCAACTCAACAAACGCATTCTCTCTGTTCTGATCTTCACCTTCTTCTGCTATCTCTCCGTGGGGCTGCCGCTGGCGGTGCTACCG
Organism: Pantoea phyllosphaerae; assembly: GCF_051025595.1. Classification (NCBI taxonomy): domain Bacteria; kingdom Pseudomonadati; phylum Pseudomonadota; class Gammaproteobacteria; order Enterobacterales; family Erwiniaceae; genus Pantoea; species Pantoea phyllosphaerae. Next base: position 43,028 of record NZ_JBPFDE010000017.1, on the reverse strand, counting down.
GGCTTCGTGCATAACCAGCTCGGCTTTAGCTCGTTTGTGGCGGGGCTGATTATCAGCCTGCAATATTTCGCCACGCTGCTGAGCCGTCCGCAGTCGGGCCGGCTGGCGGATCGCCTGGGGCCGAAGCGGGTGGTGATGCTCGGCACGCTGCTCTGCGGCATGAGCGGCGTAATGACCATTATCGCCGCCCTGTGCCGCGACTGGCCGCTGGTCAGCCTGCTGCTGCTGGCGGCTGGACGCCTGTTTCTCGGCGTCGGCGAAAGCTTCAGCAGCACCGGCTCCACGCTGTGGGGCATGAACATCGTCGGGCCGCTGCAGACCGCGCGCGTCATCTCCTGGAACGGCGTCGCCACTTACCTGGCGATGGCGATCGGCGCGCCGCTCGGCGTGATGCTGAACCAGGGAATGGGCATCAGCGGCTTTGCTGGCCTGGTGGCGCTGATGGGCGTTGTCGGTTATCTGCTGGCGAGCCGCAAACCGGCGGTCGAGGTGAGTCAGGGACAGCGCATTCCGTTTCATCGCGTTTTTTCGCGCGTCTGGCTGTTCGGCCTGGCGCTCGGCTTCGGCACCATCGGCTTCGGCGTTATCTCAACCTTTATTACCCTCTACTTCGCCAGCCGCGGCTGGGGCGGCGCCGCCTTCGCGCTGTCGCTGTTTAGCCTTGGCTTCGTGCTGTTCCGCCTGCTGTTCAGCCGCGCCATTACCCGCTTCGGCGGGCTGCGCGTCGCTATCGTCTCTCTGCTGCTGGAGTGCGCCGGGCTGCTAATTATCTGGCAGGCGGAGAGCAGCCTGCTGGTGGATCTCGGCGCGCTGCTGACCGGCTGCGGCTTTTCGCTGATTTTCCCGGCGCTGGGCGTAGAGGCGGTGAAGCAGGTGGAGCGGCAGGATCAGGGCTCGGCGCTCGGCGTCTACTCGGCATTTCTCGATCTGGGACTCGGCCTGACCGGCCCGGTGGCGGGGCTGCTGATTGGCTACTGGGGCATGCAGTCGGTCTACCTGGCGGCGGCGATAATGGTGCTGGGCGCCTTCGCCATTACGCTGCGCCTGATGCAGCGCGACAGCGGCGCGGCGTAACACCGCGCCGACGGCCACTAGAACTGCGAGAAGAGGGCGTAGAGTCCGGCGGCCAGCAATACGGAAACCGGCAGCGTCAGGATCCAGGCCATCGCCAGATTGCGCAGCGTGGCGAGCTGCAGGCCGGAGCGGTTGGCCGCCATGCTGCCCGCTACGCCGGACGAGAGCACATGGGTGGTGGAGACCGGCAGGCCGAAGCTGTCCGCCGCGCCGATGGTCGCCATCGCCACCAGCTCCGCGCTGGCGCCCTGGGCGTAGTTAAGGTGGGTTTTGCCGATGCGTTCGCCCACGGTCACCACGATGCGGCGCCAGCCGACCATGGTGCCGAGCCCCAGCGCAATCGCCACCACCACCTTCACCCACATCGGAATAAAGCGCGTGGCGCTGTCCAGCTCCTGCTTGATCGCCGTCAGATTGCGCTGCGTCTCTTCCGGCATCGCCACTTTATTGGTCTGGATATGCTTAATCGACTCCGAGGTCAGGTACATCTGGTTGCGGGTATTCGACACCGCCTGCGCCGGAATATTCTCCATGGAGCCGTAGCGGCGGATCTGCTCGCTGATATCGCCTAGCGTCAGCGCCAGCGCGGGCAGCACGTTGGGGTTCATCTGATTGGTGCGCACATAGTCGGTCAGCACGTCGCGCGCTACCGGCGGGCGGGCGCTGGCGGGCTGGAGCTGCAGCAGCTGGTGTTCCGTCACCTGGGCCAGCGCCGCCACGCGCGGGATCTGATCCGGCGGCAGCGAACGGTTCAGCGCATAGGCGATCGGCATGGTGCCCACCAGAATCAGCATAATCAGCCCCATGCCTTTCTGGCCGTCGTTGGAGCCGTGGGCGAAGGAGACGCCGGTGCAGGTCAGGATCAGCAGGCCGCGGATCCAGACCGGCGGTGGCTCGCTGCTTTGTGGCGCTTCATAGAGATCGCGGTTGCGAATAAACGCCTTCATCGCCAGCAGCAGCAGCGCGGCGCAGACAAACCCCACCAGCGGCGAGAGGATCAGCGAATAGCCGATCTTAATCGCCTGATCCCAGGCCACGCCGCTCATGCCGCTGCGGCCGTGCAGCAGCGCATTGGCGACGCCCACGCCGATAATCGACCCGATCAGCGTATGGGAAGAGGAGGAGGGCAGGCCGAGATACCAGGTGCCCAGGTTCCAGATAATGGCGGAGAAGAGCAGCGCATAGATCATGGCGAAGCCGCCGCCGCTGCTGGTCTGCAAAATCAGCTCGACCGGCAGCAGCGAGATAATGCCGAACGCCACCACGCCGCTGGAGAGCAGCACGCCAAGAAAGTTGCAGAGCCCGGACCAGACCACCGCGACGCCGGGCGTTAGCGAGTGGGTGTAGATCACCGTCGCCACCGCGTTGGCGGTGTCGTGAAAGCCGTTAACGAACTCAAACCCCAGCGCGATCACCAGCGCCAGGCCGAGCAGAAAGAAAGGAACGTAGCTGGTGACCGGCGTGTCGGTCTCCTGCACGTCGCTGAATAAGTTGAACCCGGCAAAAGAGAGCCCGGCGACCAGCAGGATAAGAAACAGCGGTTTTGAAAAGCGGTTACGCTTGCCAGTCAGGTTGGGACGCCCGGCAACCGATGGGGATGACGATAAGCTGTTTTCGCTCATAAACACCTCGGTGGGTAGTGGCGGGCGCGCCCTGTCCGCACCCATTACTGGCAGGGATACGCGCTTTATATGACAGAACAATGATGTTGCCTGGTCGCTGTCATTATTCTGTCATCACTCTGCATCAGGCTGTGGATCTGGTCCGCTCTGATAGTTACGCCATCCATGGTTTCTGAGCTCTTGCTTGCGCCTGATAAACCCGATTTCGACGACGAGGTCGCCGGTTTAATCCACGGCTACCTGATGTCGCCCGACGCGCCGCCGCGCCGCCTGAACGCGCGCGAAGCGGTGCGGGCCGGAGAGCGCCCGCGCCGCGACGGCGAGTTTCTCTGGCTGCATATCAACCTCAATCACGCTCGCGCCCAGCACTGGGTTCAGAGCCATTTTCAGGTTGATGAAGATTTCTTCGAAGAGATCCATTCCGCCTCGTCGCGCACCCGGCTGGCGGAGCAGGGGGAGGCGCTGATGGCGATCCTTAACGACGTCACCTTTAGTAAAGAAGAGCCCAGCGCGCAGAACGCCACGCTCTGGATCTGGTGCCGTCGCCAGCTGCTGGTCAGCGCGCGCTATCGTCAGGTCGCGATGATCGAACGCATGCACCAGCGCCTGCAGTCGTGCGCCTTTCGCAACGCCGAGGAGATGCTGCTCAGCCTGCTGGGCGAGCAGGAGCGGCAGCTTGAGCAGGTGGTGCGGCGCACCAGCCTGGCGGTGGACGCGATTGAGGAGCGGCTGCTCAGCCCGGCGATCAAGGCGAACCGCAGCGAGCTGGGGCAGCTGCGCCGCATGCTGCTGCGCATCCAGCGCCTGCTGGCGCCAGAGCCCGCCGCGCTGTTTCGCCTGCTGAATCGTCCGCCCGCCTGGCTGAACCGCGATACCCTGCGCGAGCTGCGCGCCTTTACCGAGGAGTTCAGCGTGGTGCTTAACGACCTCGCCAGCCTGATGGAGCGCATCCGGCTGCTGCAGGAGGAGATCGCCGCGCGCCTGATGGAGCAGAGCAACCGCACGCTGTTTCTGTTAACCGTGATTACCGTGCTGGCGCTGCCGATCAATATCGTCGCCGGCTTCTTCGGCATGAACGTCGGTGGCATCCCGCTGGCGGGCAATCCGCACGGCTTTTTGATTCTGGTGCTGGTGGTGCTGGCGTTTACCGTTGTGGCGGGCTGGCTGGCGCTGAGAAGGCCGCGGAGGTGAGGGGCCGTACCTGAAAATTACGTCTGACGACGCGCTTCAAACCAGGGCGTAATCAGCATGTGGGGGATAGCCAGCGCGGCAAGGGCGGCGAACAGCGAGCGCATGCCTGCGCTGTCTGCAGGCTGCATTATAAAGAGCGTTGCGGTGCCCAGCACAATCGCCCCGCTCAAAACAGGCCAGACGGCACGCAGATAGCCGCCATAGCTGGCGCAGCTTAACTGCTCGCGCCGCAGCCGAGTTTGCGGCAGCGCATGCAGAATAAGAAAGCCCAGCGAAAATCCAACCAGCGGGGGAAGGACCAGCAGAGCCACCATTCCAGCCACCAGGCGTCTGTCGCGGCGAAGAACACCGGCGATCGCCAGCGCAGTGGCGCAGATTCCCCCTACGAAAGCCATGCCTGAAATGGCTGCGTCAGGTATGGATGAGCTTAGTCCCGCCTGACGCAGAATAGTGTCGTACGCGGACAGGTGAAGGGCGGCGGGCGCTGCTATCATGCTGACGCCACGGGCCAGGCGTTCCGTTATCGTGCCCTGTGGAGCATCCTCCAGTGCAAAATGGCAGGCCGAGGCCAGAAGAAATCCCGGCAGCGCCACGGCCGGATCCCAGTGCCACCAGAGCAAGCAGAGCACAATGACCAGCCCATAGCCAGCCAGAAACAGCTGCTGACGATCGCGCTTTACCACCGCCAGATCGCTGGCGCCGTGCGCCATGCCGATAATGCCTGTGGACGCTACCGCAAAAGCCAGCTGCACGAAGAGTGGGCTCAGAGAGGCCGCCAGTGCGGCTCCCCCGAGCAGCCACCTGCCGATCCGCAGCCCCTGGCTCATTAGCGCAGCGCACCCGGCTGCTTGCCGTTGCGCAACGCTTTTTCCAGGTTCGCTGCCGCATAAAAGGCGTAAAACACCTTAGCGATGATATCCAGAACTAAAAATGCCCATACAGAGGTCGGATCGGTGATGATTTTAAGGCCCTCCGGCCCGACCAGAAACACGATGGGATAGATAAACCATACCAGGGTGAGTAGCGCCACGTTTTTGTTATAGGCCGCCGCCAGCGCGTTCCCGCGTGCTGCCGCCATCGCACGCAGCGGTCCCCATAGCAGGTAGATTACACCCAGAAAAGCCGCGCAGGACCAGAGATACCAGATCCACTTCGCTGTCGCGGTCTCAGCCAGCGAGGAGATCAACCCGGTAATGATCATCATGACATCCAGCACGATAATGGCAGTAAGAAAGCCGCCCATCTCGCCCGGCTTCCCCTGCTCGTGAAAAGCCAGCATCACCAGCCCGGCAAGTAAAATCGGCGTGGTAATACTCCAGTCAGCGTAGCGCGCCAGATAGACCGTGCTGCCGTTGTCTGACAGCAGGTTGCCGAATCCAAATGCCATCGCCAGGTAGGCGGTAGCGGCAATAAAGGGCACCGCCGCGTGCATCAGGGTATGGTGACGAGCGGGAAAATTTTTGCCCCCCGTCGCGTAAATAACCAGCGACGCAATGGCCATGACTGAGAAGCCGATTAAAAATGCGGTTTGATCCATGTTAATTTCTCCTGTATTGCGACGCTGTCGTGGCGACAGCTGCGCTGCCATAGATAAAATTTGAAATCAGGTTCTATTCCGTCAGGGAATAAGGTCAAAGTATATGAAATAATAGACAGCACGCTAATTTCACCGTCTCGATTTTTTTTGAGCGATATACGATGAAACAAATTATCGGCTCGGTTAAGGGATGCGCTTGCCAGCAGGGGGTTATATTGTAAATGTCTGTTCTTTTACGTTTCGCTGTTATAACTTTACTTGTCCTTTTTATCGGCCAGGTAGAAGTTAATATGCATCTTTATCAGCAACTTATAAATAATCCCCTCTCAGGATATGCACAATGCATAAATAAAGAAAAGCGCGTTAATTATATTTACCGGCTAGACATTGCATTCACCTGTGCTATGAAAAGGAAAAAGAGAGGGGGGCAATTGGGGGCAGGCATAAAAGAAGAAGAAGCCACGGGTGCCAGACATAAGGCGAAAGGGCAAAGCAAGCCTAAGCGCTGCTGCGTTTAGTCATTAAGTTGTTTAATTAAGGATCGCTGGCGGAAGGCTAAATAAAACGGAATAAGCGTCAAAGAGGGAATGATATCCCGTAAGCCAATAAAAAAACCCGCTAAAAGCGGGTTTTTAACGGTGGCCGGGGATAATACTACGAAGGATTATTAACCGGAGCCGGAGCCGGAGCCGGAGCAACAGGCTGCGCCTGCGATGCAGCATTCGGATCGACCATGTTCGCGCCCTGCGGCGTCACCGGCGTCATCGGCGCTTCTTTCGGCTGCGCGTTCGGCGCTTCCGGCACTTCCGTTGGCGCAGTCTGCACGCTGTCGGCAACGCCGTTCACTTTAGTCGGCATACCGGTACGGCTCTGAATCGCCGCGTTGACCTGATCCTGGCTGACGCTGGCGTCGGTGATCACTTTGGTCACCGCAGAGGTCAGGGTGATCGGCACCACTTCGCGCGAGTTGAACTGCTCTTCGGTGGTCGAGAGCGGGTTGTGCACCTCTACGTAGCGCGAACCGTCCGGCTCCACCGTCGCTTTAACCGGCTGGTCGATAAACTGCACGCGCGTGCCGACCGGCACGTTCTCAAACAGCCATTTGATATCGTCGGCGCGCAGGCGCACGCAGCCGTGGCTGACGCGCAGGCCGATACCGAAGTTAGCGTTGGTGCCGTGGATGGCGTACAGACGACCGATATAGAGCGCATAAAGGCCCATCGGGTTGTCCGGACCGGCCGGGAAGACCTCCGGCAGGTTCTCGCCGCGCGAGGCGTACTCCGCGTGCATCGCTTTGGTCGGCGTCCAGGTCGGGCCCGCTTTCTTGCGCTGTACCGAAGTCGTCCAGTTAATCGGCGTGTCTTTGCCTAGCTCGCCGATACCGATCGGCAGCACCACAACGGTTTTGGTGCCTTTCGGATAGTAGTAAAGACGCATCTCCGCGCTGTTGATCACAATGCCTTCGCGCGGGGCGTCAGGCAGGATCAGCTGCTGCGGAATGATCATTTTTTTGCCAGCCTGCGGCAGGTAGACGTCCATGCCCGGGTTGGCTTCCAGCATATTGCTGAGGCCCATCTGGTACTGCGCTGCAAAGGCTTCCAGCGGCAGTTTGTTGTCCTGAGGGACGGTAATCTCAATATTTTGCCCAACCAGACGGCTGTTGGCGGCTGGTAAAGGGTAAACCACAGCGAAGGCGGACTGACTGAATGCAGCCAGCGCCAGAGCCATTGAAGCGAACGCGCGAATCATTTTCATATTTTACAAGTCGTTATGGCCTGTTAGCAGGCTTGTCAGTTTATCGAACCCGTACCGGTCAGCGTGGCCGGCTGCACATTATATGGGCATTGTTTCGATGTTGTGAATCAGGATTTTAGCAGCCATCGCAGACTTTAGGTATCCAGCTGTGTTATCGGGCCTCCCTGCCGCGATAACAAAGCCGGTCAGGGCTGCCATAAGGTCACTTCGCCGCTCAGCTTGCGATTGAGAAAAAAAGCGGCGCTGATCAGGGCCAGATGGGTCAGCGCCTGCGGCGTATTGCCCAGCGCGCGGCCGTGACTGTCGAACTCCTCGGCGTACAGGCCCAGCGGATTGGCATAGCTCAGCAGCTTCTCAAACTCGAAGTGCGCCTCGTGGATGCGTCCGGCGCGCGCCAGGCACTCCACATACCAGAAAGAGCAGGCGCCGAAAGAGCCCTCCGAACCGGTCAGCCCGTCGGCAGGCGTCTCATCAATATTGTAGCGGCGCACCATGCCGTCGCTCACCAGCTCGCGCTTGATGGCGTCGAGCGTCGACAACCACTCGGGATCGGTCGCGCCGACAAAGCGCACCAGCGGCATCAGCAGCATCGAGGCGTCGAGATGGTCGCCGTGGCGCGTCGAGACGAAATGGCCGCGCTCGGCGTTCCAGAAGTTTTGCCAGATATCGGCGCGGATCTCGCTGCGCGCGCTGTCCCAGCGGGCGTAGGGCATCGGCAGCGATCGCTTCATGCCGAGGCGCAGCGCACGGTCCAGCGCCACCCAGCACATCAGGCGTGAGTGAAGGAAATGCTCAGGTTCGCCACGCATCTCCCAGATACCGGCGTCGGGCTGGTTCCAGCTTTCGCACACCATATCGATCATCTGCGACACGTGCTGCCAGCCGCGCTCTGAGATCGCCTCGCCATACTTGTTCGCCAGGTAGACCGCATCCATCAGCTCGCCGTAAATATCGAGCTGCGTCTGCTGCCAGGCGTCGTTGCCGATGCGCACCGGCCGCGAGTCGGCGTAGCCGGAGAGGTTAAGCAGTTCCATCTCATGCAGCTCAACGCCGCTGTCGAGGCGATACATCACCTGCAGGCGCATCTCGTCGTGGTGGCTGTTCTCCACGCAGCGGCCCACCCAGCGGGTAAAATGTTTCGCCTCGTCGACGTAGCCGAGGCGCATCAGCGCGTACATGCTGAAGGAGGCGTCGCGGATCCAGGAGGCGCGATAGTCCCAGTTGCGCTCGCCGCCCAGCTCTTCCGGCAGGCCGAAGGTGGCGGCGGCGGCAATCGAACCGTGCTGGCTGGAGGTCAGCAGCTTTAGCGCCAGCGCCGAGCGCTGCACCATCTCCTGCCAGCGTCCGCTGTAGGTGCTTTTTTTGCTCCAGCGACGCCAGTAGTTGATGGTCTCTTCAAAGCAGATTTCCGTGGCGACGTCGCCGATGCGCGCGTCTTCCTGGTTGCCGAATTCAAATTCGACGTGCTCGCCCGACTGGAGTTCAAAGCGTGCCGTCGCCGCGTCCGCCTCACAGGTCAGCGGCACGGTGGCGGCGAGCCGCAGCGTCGGCTGGTTCTCGGCATAAAAGTCGATACAGTCGCCTGCGGCCTGCGCGCGGGTTTCGGCGCGGGCGTAGTCGTGACGCGGCGCGCAGCGCATGTTAAACCAGGCGCTGCCGCGCACCATTTTGATACGGCGCACCAGGCGCGGCTGCTTTTTGGCGTCGTCGCAGATCGGCATATAGTCGGTGATCTCCGCGACCCCCTCCGCACCCAGCCAGCGCGTCTGCAGAATATTAGTATCCGGCAGATAGAGCTGCTGGCGCCGCACATTTTCCCACTCCGGCGCCAGCGAAAAAAGCCCGGCGTCGTCACTGTCGAGCAGCGCGGCGAACACCGACGGGCTGTCGAGCGCCGGCCAGCAGAGATAGTCAATGGTGCCGTCGTTGGCGATCAGCGCGCAGGTGCGCAGATCGCCAATGATGCCGTGATCCTCGATCGGGCGTTTTATCGTGCTCATCCTCATCTCCGTAGCGGGCAATCTGTTAACTATAGACAAAGCGGCAAAAGCGGCTGCGGCTGGACATAGCGGGATTGCTTCTATACTTCAGCTTACCCGATACCCTGAGGAGGCACTCATGACCACACCAAAGAACAACGTCGCCGTTGTTACCGCATCAGACTCCGGCATTGGCCGCGCCAGCGCGCTGATGCTGGCGGAGCAAGGCTACGATCTTGGCATCACCTGGCGTTCCGATGAAGAGGGGGCGCAAGAGACGGCGCGCCTGGTGCGCGACAAAGGCCGCCGCGCAGAAATCATTCACCTCGACCTTGCCGATCCGCAGGAGGGGGGCCGATCGCTTTCGGCGCTCATCGACAAGCTGGGCCGCATCGACGCGCTGGTCAACAACGCAGGCGCGAACGCCAAATCGCCCTTCCTCGACACGCCGTTTGAGGAGTGGCGCAAGGTCTTCAGCGTCGATGTCGACGGTGCCTTTGTCTGCGGGCAGATTGCCGCGCGCAAAATGGTGGAGCAGGGCGACGGCGGGCGCATTATCAACATTACCTCGGTGCATGAGCATACGCCGCTGCCCGACGCTGTCGCCTACACGGCGGCGAAGCACGCTATGGGCGGCCTGACCAAATCGATGGCAATCAGCCTGATCAAACACAATATTCTGGTGAACTCGGTGGCGCCAGGCGCCATCGCCACCCCGATGAACAAGATGGGCGACGGCGACGCGCAGAAGATTAAGACGCCGGAGATCCCGATTGGACGGCCGGGCGACGTGCGTGAAATCGCCAGCCTGGTGGCCTGGCTCTGTTCAGAGTGGGCCAGCTACACCACCGGACAATCCTTTATCGTCGACGGCGGCTTTATGCTGGCCAATCCGCAGTTTTACGGCGGAAAAGATATCTAACCGGCGCGGCGGGTGTTCCAGCGACGGATCACCCAGCGCAGCGCGAAGGCGAAGAGCACCGCCGCTGCCAGCCACAGCACCGGTTTCAGGTGCTGGTCGAGCTTATGCAGCCACGGGGTGATAACGCCGCCGGCAAAGTAGCCCAGGGCGACGAAAATCGTCGCCCAGATCGCCGCGCCGATAATATTGAGCAGCAGAAACTTAAGCGGCTTCAGGTGGCTGGCGCCGATAATGATCGGGCCGATAATGCGAAAGCCGTACATAAAGCGCACGCCGATCACGAACAGGCTGGGATGGCGCTGGATGAGCCGGTTGGCTTTACGCACCTTGTCCTGATGTTTTTTCAGCTTGCGCAGAATTTTTGTGCCGTAGCGACGGCCGATCCAGTAGAGCAGCTCATCGCCGATCACGCCGCCAGCCATCGCCGCCAGCACCACGCCGACAAAGTTGAGCAACCCCTCATGCGCCGCCACGCCGCCCAGCAGCGTAAAGGTTTCCCCCTCGGCGATACAGCCAATCAGCAGCGCCAGATAGCCATATTGCGTAATTAATCCGTTGATATCGAAATGCAAAAGTAAACTCCCTGTTCAGTCAGCGATGCATACATTCTATACCGCTTCGGCCAATCCTTCAGGCAGCCGGCTCGTCTGATCACAATTTTTCGTCGGATCCCCTGGCGCTGCCTACAAAAGCAGCAATGCCGTTTATACTTCAAAGAATGCTGCCTGAGGGATCGGCGACGCGGATTCTGGGCGGCCTTTCGCATCTGCGAGGTGATGATATGAATCATGTCTGGGGTCTTATGGCGCATCCCGATCGGGAAATGCGCGATATCAAGCAAGAGAATGAAAGCGTTTCGCACCATTACACCCACCACGTCCTGCTCATGGCGGCGATCCCGGTGATCTGCGCCTTTATCGGCACGACGCAGCTGGGCTGGAATCTGGGGGAAGGGCAGTTTGTTCAGCTCAACCTGTTAACCGGCATTGCGCTTGGCGTGCTCTTTTACCTGGTAATACTGGGCGGCGTAGCGGTGATGGGCCGCGTTATTCACTGGATGGCGCGCGACTACCCGCAGCGGCCCAGCGTGCAGCGCTGTACGGTGTTTGCTGGCTATGTCGCCACGCCGCTGTTTCTGAGCGGCATTGTGGCGCTCTATCCGCTGGTCTGGCTCTGCGTGCTGGCGGGCGCGCTGGCGCTGGTCTATACCGGCTATCTGCTCTATATCGGCATTCCGCTGTTTCTGAATATTGACCGTGAAGAGAGCCTGCGATTTTCCGGCTCGACGCTGGCGATTGGCGTGCTGGTATTTGAAGTGCTGCTGGCGCTGACCGTGGTGCTGTGGGGCTACGGGCCGCGGCTGTTCTAACCCTCCGGCCAACCGCGCCAGCGGCGGATAACGCGCTCCGCCGCGCAAAGCGTCCTGCGACAGCCATGTCCAGGACGTTTTTTTAACGCCCGGAAACATTCTCGCCAGGAAATTTCTTACGCTTCCGCGTATTATGCTGCTGCCAGCCTCCGCGTGGTCGGCTCTGCGGCGGGCGGCCTGTGTAAAACACGGCGTACTATCTTAATCGGTCTTTTTATAAGATGCCTGTAACCATTCGCTATTCACTGCTTTCGCTGGCGCTGCTGTTCGGCGGCCAGGCGGCTATCGCGCCCGCGCAGGCGGCTACGTCACTCTCTCAGCTCGCGCCGGTCGCCGAGCCGCAAATCGCCTCCGGCAGCGCAATGATCGTCGATCTCAACACCGGCAAGGTGCTCTTCTCCAGCCACCCCAACCGCGTACGGCCTATCGCCTCCATCACCAAGCTGATGACGGTGATGGTGGCGCTGGATGCGAAGCAGCCGCTCGATGAGCGAATTTCGGTAGATATCAGCCACACGCCAGAGATGCGCGGCGTCTTTTCCCGCGTCAAGCTCAACAGCGAGATCAGCCGCCGCAATATGATGCTGCTGGCGCTGATGTCGTCGGAAAACCGCGCGGCGGCCAGCCTGGCACATCACTATCCTGGCGGCTACGACGCCTTTATCCGCGCCATGAACGCCAAGGCGCGCGCGCTGGGCATGACCCATACGCGCTACGTCGAGCCGACCGGCCTGTCGACGCAGAACGTCTCCAGCGCGGAAGACCTGGTTAAGCTGCTGCGCGCCACGCGCGACTATCCGCTGCTGGGCGAGCTGAGCACCACCAAAGAACAGACCGCGGTCTTCACCCATCCCAGCTATGCGCTGCCGTTCCGCAACACCAACCATCTGGTCTATAAAAACAACTGGCGCATCCAGCTCACCAAAACCGGCTATACCGACGAAGCGGGCCACTGCCTGGCGATGCGCACCACGATCAATAACCGGCCGGTGGCGCTGGTGGTGCTCGACGCCTTCGGCAAATATACCCACTTCGCCGACGCCAACCGTCTGCGCGACTGGCTGGAAACCGGCAAGGCTGCGCCGGTGCCGGCGGCGGCGCTCGCCTATAAAAAGCAGAAGGCGGGGCTGGTGGTGAACAACGTCCACGGCGCGGCGGTAGTGGAATAACCCTTTACCGGCGTCCGCGCGCGGACGCCGCAACCTGTTCAACGATAACGGCCAGCATTCCTATAGTTTCCCGGTGCGCCTGGCCCTAAACTACGCGCCAACGCGATGGTCGTTCGCCTGAATTTGTGCTGGAACCCCTATATGTTTACGTTACGCCTCTTTTTACCGCTGCTGATGCTGCTGACGGCGACGCTGTTCCCCGTCTGCGGTATGGCAGACGACGACGCGGCCGATGCCGCGCAGCAAGCTGACGCCGCGCCCAAAGTGAACGCGGCGGTTGAGCTGCCGAAAATGCAGAAGGTCCTCGACAAGATCAAAGGTCAGGTGTCGGGGCAGACCAACGAAAACCAGCTGACGCAGCTTAACGAACTGGCGCTGGAGCTGTCGGGCAACGCCGATACGCTCGCGCAGGCGCTGCAGCCGCAGCGTCAGCAGCTCGACGCGCAGCTGGCGGTGCTGGGCCCTGCGCCAAAAGCGGACAGCGGCGTGAAAGAGACGCCAGAAGTGACCCGCAAGCGCAGTTCGCTGGAGGCGCAAAAGAGCAAGCTGGACGATCAGATCAAGCAGGCGGAAGGGATTAAGAACAGCGCCCTGATGCTTTCGTCGCAGATCACCAACCTGCGCCGCGATCTGATGAAAACCCAGCTGGCGCTGAACTCCGGCAGTATTCTCGGTCCGCGCTTCTGGGCGCCGCTCTTTGTAAAGCAGGATCTCGACAACGAGAAGATCGACGGCTTCCTGCAGGATTTGCAGGATACCGCCGCGCTGTCGTGGGAGCCAGGCTACCGTTTCGGCACCGTCGCCTGGCTGCTGGCGGCAATACTGGTGATGACGCTGGGGCGCCGCTACAGCGAAGAGTTTCTCGCCTGGATCAGCATCCACAAGATGCCGGAAGGGCGGCTGCGCCGCAGCTTCCTCGCGGCGGCGATCGCCCTGACCACGCTGGCGGCGGTGGTGCTGACCTTTAACTTCACCGCGCTGGCGTTCGCGCGCCGCGATGAGGTCTCCGGCGACGTGCAGGATTTCGTGTTCAGCCTGGTGAAGCTCAGCGTCTTCTGCGGTCTGATCGCCGGTCTGGGGCGCGCCTTTCTCTCTACGCGTCGCCCGAGCTGGCGTCTGCCCGCCATCTCCAACCGGGTGGCGACGGCGCTGAAGCCATTCCCGCCGATTACCGCCGCGCTGGTGTTTATTTTTCAGACGGTAGAGAACTTTAACTACACCGTCGGCACCAGCCTGAACACCACCATTTTCGCCAACGGCCTGACGGCGCTGCTCATCGGCAGCACCGCGCTGGCGATCAGCATGCGCACCAACCGTGTGCGCCGCCGCATGGTGCAGGAGGGCAATGCGCCGGAAGCGCGCTCAACGCTGGTAGGGCTGATTCAGATGGCGCTGACGCTGACGGCGGTCGCCATTCTGCTGTCGCTGATTATCGGCTACGTCACCCTGGCGCGCTTCCTGAGTTACGAGGTGGTGTGGTGCGGCATTCTGTTCGGATCCTTCTACTTTCTCAGCCATCTGATCAATGACGGCTGCGAAAGCCTCTTTTCCGTCAACAGCCTGACCGGCCGACGGCTGCAAACCTCGCTCAATATCGACGAGCGCCACCTGCAGCAGGCGGCGACGCTGCTGGCCGCGCTGGGCAAAACCCTGCTGATCGGCATTGTCGCGCTGGCGCTGCTTAACGGCACCTTCGCCTCGTCGACGCCAATCGAGCTGCTGCAGAAGGCGATTGAGTTCTGGGGCGGAAAAGGGCTGGAGTCGCTGAACATCGTGCCGGCGCACATGGTCAACGCGATTATCTGTTTGGTGGTGGGCATCTACGTGCTGCGCAGCGTGCGCCGCTGGCTCGATAACGATTTCCTGCCGAAGACCACCATGGATGCCGGCATGCGCGTATCGCTGATCACGCTGTTCAGCAATATCGGCTACGTGCTGGTGATCCTGCTGACGCTGTCGATAATGGGCCTGCAGTGGAACAAGCTGGCGTGGATCGTCAGCGCGCTGTCGGTGGGTATCGGTTTCGGCCTGCAGGAGATTGTGAAGAACTTTATCTCTGGCCTGATCCTGCTGACCGAGCGGCCGGTGAAGGTGGGCGATCTGGTCACTATCAGCGGTATTGAGGGCGATATCCGCCGTATCAACGTGCGCGCCACCGAGATCCAGCTAGGCGACAAGTCGACGGTGATCGTGCCGAACTCGCAGTTTATCTCGCAGAACGTGCGCAACGCCACCATGGGCAACGCGCAGGGCGTGGTGACCATTACGCTGACTTTCCCGCTCAATATCGATCCGGTGCGGGTGCGCGAGCTGCTGCTCGAGGTCTATAACGAGAATGAACGTATTCTCGATACGCCGGAGCCGTCGGTCTCCTTTAAGGATCTGACAGCGCAGGGCATCATCCTGAGCGTGACCGGCAACGTCGCCAGCCAGCGGCAGATTTCGGGCGCGAAGAGTGACCTGCTGTTCGATATTCTGACGCGCCTGCGCAAAGAGGGCATCGTGCTGTCGACGCCGCAGACCATGATTATCGAGCGCCGCCAGCAGATGGCGCAGCAGGCGGACGAACCGCTGCCGTAATTCACACGCAAAAAAGGCTTCCAGCAGGAAGCCTTTTTTATCCTCTGTTCAGAGCGCTTCCACCCGGCTAAATCGCTTGCCGTCAGGGCTAAGGGTGCGGACCTTTACCGAACCGGCGACGGAGGGGCGCTCGTCAGGCGAGTAGCGCCGCCAGCTGGCGCCGTTATCGGTACTGTATTCGAGCGCCAGCCCTGGCAGGGCAACGTTCATTTCCAGTACGCCGTCGACGATTCTGGCGCCCGGCTGCGGCAGGTGCCAGGCGATGCCAGCGCGCTCAAGCTTCGCCAGTTCGCGCTGCCCCAGCAGGCTGGCGAAGCGCTGCCACTCTTTTCGCAAAAGATGTTGATCGACCCACTGCGTTTTGCCGCCGATAAATTCGCGGCCGGGCTGGTAATCAAGCTCCCACTCGGCGCGATGCCAGGCGCGTTCGGCCGCCGCCAGCAGCCGGGGATAGAGCATATATTCCATTTCGGCATCCGTGCGCACCGTTTCGCTCCACAGCTGAGTAGAGAGGCCGTAAGCGCCGGGCCAGGGCTTGTCGGATTTGGCGCTGAAGAACTGGCCGTCACGGTCTACGGAGGTTTCCGCATTTTGAGGCAGGTTGTCTGGCGCGAAGCTAAACACCTTCCGCTCATCGCTGTAGCGTGTACCCCAGTAGTAGCCGCGCTCAAGAGGATTCACTTCGCTGGGGAAATCGAGGTAGAGATAATCGGGGCTGGAGACTACGACATCGTAACCTTTTTGCGCCCAGTCGGCTGCGCTATCGTATCCGCCCCAGTAGAGCGTATCCCAGAAATTAACCGCAACGCGCG
The DNA here is from genome assembly GCF_051025595.1 of Pantoea phyllosphaerae. Classification (NCBI taxonomy): domain Bacteria; kingdom Pseudomonadati; phylum Pseudomonadota; class Gammaproteobacteria; order Enterobacterales; family Erwiniaceae; genus Pantoea; species Pantoea phyllosphaerae. The sequence goes on along the minus strand of NZ_JBPFDE010000017.1, from coordinate 27,018 downwards.
AGGTAGCGAAAGCCTTTGCGTCTTCTGCGTCTTTCAATCCATCCTGCCAGGCCTGCATGCCGGCAATGCCGTGCTGGCTGACCAGCTGACTTACTTTCAGCGCGAAGTGGCTCGGCAGATGTTCAAGATCTTTTACCGTGCCCGCCTTCACCAGGGCCTGACAGGCGGCAGATTTAGCCCAGGGTTTATCTTGTTTGCTCCAGTCCTGAATGCCGGTGCCGGGCTTCGGTGCTCTGCTGTCGCTGTAGCCTGCGCCAAAGCGGATATTTTTAGCCTCGTCGCCGCCAAAGTGCCAGGTTGAGAGCGGCTGACCCGCTTCGCGATGCATCGCCTGAAATTCACTGATGATCTTATCGACGAAGCGGGTGGACGATTCGAGGCAGGGATTGAGATAGCTGGTGCGATCGTACAGCTGCACGGAGGTCGTACTGGAGCTGTCTGTAGGATCCTGCAGGCGAAACTCCTGAGCGCCTGCCGTATCGCCCGCCTGCATCAAACGTAGATAGCGCGCTTCCATTGAGATTACGGCCGCCCGCGCATGGGCGGGCATATCGATCTCCGGTATGACGGTGATATGGCGGGCGCTGGCGTAGCGGACTATCTCAATGTAGTCGGCGCGGCTAAAGTAGCCGCTGCCGTTATTGTCGCTGAACGGACCGGAGCCAAGCTGCGGCAGCAGGCAGCGCTGTTCGCTCAGATCGTGGCAGCGTTTGCCGCCGACCTCAGTCAGTTCTGGCAAGCCAGGAATTTCAATACGCCAGCCTTCGTCATCGCTGAGATGAAAGTGGAAGCGGTTCATTTTCCAGGCGGCCATCTCATCCAGTAAACGTAATACGGCCGCTTTACTGTGGAAGTTGCGCGCCACGTCCAGAAATGCGCCGCGGTAGGCAAAGCGCGGCGCGTCGCTGGCCGTCAGCGTGGCGATGTGCGGCGCGCCCTGCGCAGGCAGCAGCGACAGAATCGACATTGCGCCGTAGAACAGTCCGGCAGGATCAAAGGCGATAATCTGCGCGCCACGCTTTTTGATCTCCAGCTTATATGCGCCGGAGCGAGCCAGCGCGCCGCTAAACGCGTCGGCCCGAACGTCTCCCTTGATCGCATAGCCAGTCGGGTTTTCCGGGGCATTGAGCCGGGCGAAACGATGGCTGAGCGCCGTGCGGCTCTCCGCGCTAAGGCCGTTGAGCTCCAGAGCGATACCGCGGCTGAGATCGGCATCCGCCTCATGCACCTCTAATTTGAGCGGCGTGGGGGTAATCTGCCCGCGTAGCGCCGCGACGGGCAGGGCGGTGATGTCGCGGTTTTTATCAAAGCGGCTGGCAGGCTGCATCAGCACGTTCTGGTCGTCGGCGGTGCGCTTCCACTGCGCGTCAAACGGCTTGACGAATCGCGTTAGATCCTCGGTATCGGTGCTGTGGATGATTTTGGGCGCAGCATCGCCAGCGGTGACATACCAGCGCGGCATAACGTCGGTGATAAAAAGCTGCCAGTACTCATTGATAATCGGAATCGATATCGACTCGCCAGCAGCGATACCTTTAAATTTGCTGGTGGGCTCCAGCCGGGTTAAGTCGCCGACCAGATGCGTCATTTTGAACTGTTCGTTATCAACGCGCAGCGTCTGATGGACGTTGCTCATGTAGATCGCCCAGTTTTTGCTGGTTAGCGCAGGGCCGTTATTGGTCAGCGTAATGGTGGCGCGGTTGCAGGCGGCCCAGTCAGCGCCAAGCGCGGCGCAATCGACGCCGTGGCTTGCCGCCTGGTTATCCGTCACCTTATAGCTGACGCCGAATGCGCTGATTTGATCGACGATCTGCTGGTCTGGCGTACTGCTGTAGGCCGTCAGGCTAAGCAGGCTGACGGCTATCGCGCTAAGTGTTGCTGTTTTCTTCATCTTCTGTCCTTAGACGTTATGGGCCGACAGGCCTCAGAGCAGAGTAAAAGGCGCTATCACCATAAATTTCACATCATGTTCATCCTGGAAGATATTGCCGTAGCCGCCGCTGTAGCTGGGAAGGCTGGAGTGATTGTCGTAGCGGGTATAGTGAAGTTTGAACTGCGTGTCTCTGGCGCGACCTTGCTGGATGACATAGGCCAGGTCGAGATTCCAGGCCGACTCGCGCAGGCGCTGGCGTTGGTCGAAAGCAGGATTGCCTGATGGCCTGGCGTCCCAGCCCCAGGCGTAAGAGGTGCCAACTTTCCAGCCTTCAAGGCGCCAGGGCGCAAGATCCAGCATGACGCCTGCGAACAGCGCTTTTTCGCCATTGGCGTTCCAGTCAGAACGGGCATCCCACCAGATATCGAGACGTCCGTTGGAGCTGGCATAGCCGGGCGTCATGCGCTGTAAAAAGAAGCCCTGATTGCCTTCCGCCTTGACCCAGGTGCCTTCCAGCCGCAGATCAACCGGCCCCAGGGTGTAGCCGAACGTCATCGCCTGCAGCCAGGCCAGTCCGTCATAGACGCTGTTGACGCTGTTTGCGCCGCCGTCAGCTTTATCGCGCGCGCCGTAAAACTGATAGCTGGTGCGCAGCTCGTTGCCCGCCAGCGGAAGGTGCCAGGCAAGTTTGCTGAAATATTGATCCATATAATGCGCGGCCTGACCAAATGCGCCCTCCAGCGATAGCCTGTTGCTAAAGGCATATTTGGCACCGATGGAGTGCAGATAGCTGACGCCGGTTTTACCATCGGCCTGACGAAAGTTATACAGGCGCGTATACCAGGGAGCTTTATATTTATCGCTCCACATATAGGAAAGAGAGAGTGCGCCAGCCTCTGCAAAATCATATTTCGCGCCCGCTTCTATGCCGCGATAGGTGCCAGGCAGAAAACTCCAGTGAGGGGCCAGCAAGGTTTGACCGGTCGGCTGAATATAACCTGCGTGAAGCCAGTAGTGGTTATATTTCCCTTTCAGCGCCGCTTTATAAATGCTGGCGCCGTTTTTATCGCCGCTCCATTTTTCATCCCAGCGCGTGCGCGCATCGCTAAAACCTATTTCATTGGGCGCCGCAGGACCGCCGTTAAACATTTCTAACGCGCCGAAAACGCCGACATCGACACCGATGATGTCGGCCGCAAAGCCCGACTGAAAATCCAGCGCGGCGTTAAGGGTCGCGTGATGAAGATTTTGTTGGTATTTGCCGTAATGCGGGCTGTCGATTAGCAGATCTTTTCTGTCGCGCTGACGCTGCCAGTAATAAAGCGTTCCTGTAAGTGAGGAAGCTTCAATAAAGCCGGTTGCCGGAGCAGGCGAGGCTGAAACAGACGTGTTGAAGATAAGAAAGAGAAAAATAAAATGCATGACGCAGTTTTTATAAGAGGCAGCCATAATAATTCCTTCCTGGAATAAAAATAAGAAATAGCCTGCTTTAGATTCGTGCTGATACTATTTTTCGCGGCGCGAATTATCAATTAATGGGGAGGGTTGCTGTGAGCGAGGGCACAAAATAAAAAGGGTTAAAACAGGCAGCCATGTTAAATATATGTATTTTTTCGGGCTTTTTTTTTCCAGTTTCACACATTGATAACGGCGGGAAGAGAACGTTAATTTATCGCACAGAATAAGTTGTCGCGTATCAGCTGACGGCATTAAATAAGCCTCTGGCATGAGGCTTATCGAGAAAAGTAATAGCTAAGGCTGCTTCACCGCCCAGCCTTTTCGCTTGCTGGTTTTGCCAATCCCCGGATTAAAGGTATTGGTGGGATCGAGCCGACGGTAGAAGTCCGCCAGCTGCGGCTTCGCGCGATAGAGATGGCCGACGTTATGCTCCGCCGGATATTCTGCGCCGCGCGCCGCTAAAAGCGCCAGCATCTGCTCTTTCAGCGCATGCGCATCCACCCCTTTTTTCACAATGTAATCCTGATGGAAAACGTGGCAGAAGAAGTGGCCATAATAGAGGCGATGGCTGAGCGACCGGGTGATGTCCGGCGGCAGGGTTTCAAACCAGTCGCGATCGTTGCGGCGCAGCGCGATATCGAGCGCCAGGATATCCTCTACCTCGTCGGCGTGCACCGCGTGATAGCGCACCGCCGCGCCCGCCGCGGCGAAACGGTGTAGAAAGGCGTGCGCGCCCTCTTTGCCTTCGCACTCGAAAAAGGCGCCGCCGCCCTCGCGAAAATAGTCTTTCAGATAGTCGCGCGCCTCCTCGACGCCCGCGCCGGACATCTTCAGCAGCAGGTGATGCGCATATTTATCGCGATACTGCTTCATGCGCTTCGGCAGATGGGCCGGGAAGAGGGCGCTGACGCGCTGCAGCAGGCGATCGGTCAGGTGCGGCTTAACGAAGCTCAGCTTCGCCAGCCAGGCGTCGACGCGGCCCTTCAGGGTAAAAAACAGCGGCATCTTATCGGTGCCCAGCTTGTCGATCATCAGAAAGGTGTCTTTGCCGTAGACCTCGGCGATGTCGTAAATATCGCGATGCATATATTCGGCCGCCACCGGCAGATGGTTGAAGTGGGCGAGAATATGGCGGCGAATATCGCTCAGCACCGCTGGATCGTTGGTGCCGATATAGAACACCTGCTGCTGCGGTTCGCAGGGGAAGGTGTCCAGCCGTACCGCGAACACCGCCAGCTTGCCCGCGCAGCCGGAGGCTTCAAACAGTCGGCGCGCATCGGCGTTGAAGCGCGCTGGCGTATCGGCATCAACCTGCCGCACGCGGTCGGCATAGTCAGGGTCGGAGGCGTGACGTCCGTCGTGCTGCACATCCTCCGCTCGCCAGCGCTCATCGTCCAGCCGACCGAGAATCTCTTCCGGCGACGCGCCGAGATTGATGCCGAGATGGTTCACCAGCTTCAGCTTGCCCTGCTCGTCCACCTGAGCGAACAGCGCCATCTCGCTGTAGGCCGGGCCGCGTTTAATCAGCGAACCGCCGGAGTTATTGCAGACGCCCCCCAGCACCGAGGCGCCGATGCAGGAGGAGCCGATCACCGAATGGGGCTCGCGATTAAGCGGCTTCAGCGTTTTCTCCAGCTGGTAAAGGGTGCTGCCGGGAAAGGCGAGCACCTGTTTGCCGTCGTCGATCAGCTGCAGCTTATCGAGACGCCGCGTGCTGATAATCACCACCGGTCGATCGTAGTCGTTGCCGCTGGGCGTCGATCCCTCCGTCAGACCGGTATTGGCCGCCTGCATCAGGATAACGGCGTCGGCGCTGACCAGGGTTTGCAGCACGCGCCACAGCTCCAGCAGGGTGCCGGGAAAGACCACCGCCAGCGCCTCGCCTTCGCCGGAGCGAAAGCCTTTGCGGTAGCGCGCGGTCTGCTCCCGATCGGTAAGCAGGTGGGAGGGGCCAACGTGGCGGCGCAGATCGGAGAGTAAAGCGGAATGAGACGCTGGATGGATCATGTGCAATTCCCTTGTCATTACATGGCGCCATTACTGTAGCACGTCAGGGAAAAGCACGGCGCAGTGTGACGCTGGCGGCTACCTGCTATCCTCAACTTGTGGCACACTGCCGCCTGTTTATTCGATATTGCGCAGTTACTTAAGAGAACCCGACCTGATGAAATGGATTTACTCTGTTAGTCTCGCTGTCTCACTCGCTCTGCAACCCGCGCTGGCCGACGAGCTGACGGGACCGCATCCCATGAACGCGCAGGCGCGCGACGCTTTCGTTAATCAACTCCTGACCAAAATGACGCTGGACGAAAAAATCGGCCAGCTCAGGCTGATTAGCGTGGGGCCGGACACCCCGAAATCGGCAGTGCGCGACATGATAGAGAAAGGTCAGGTCGGCGCGATTTTCAATACCGTGACACGTCAGGATATTCGCGCCATGCAGGATCAGGTGATGCAGCTCAACCGCCTGAAAATTCCGCTGTTTTTCGCCTATGACGTGGTGCACGGCCAGCGCACCATTTTCCCTATCCCGCTGGGGCTCGCCGCCAGCTGGGATCTCGACGCCGTCAGCGAGGTCGGGCGCGTCTCAGCCTATGAAGCCGCCGACGACGGGCTGAACATGACCTGGGCGCCGATGGTGGACGTCAGCCGCGAACCGCGCTGGGGCCGCATCTCCGAAGGGTTCGGCGAAGACACCTGGCTCTCTTCGCAGATGGGCAGCACCATGGTGAAGGCGATGCAGGGCAAAAGCCCCGCCGATCGCTATGCGGTCATGACCAGCGTCAAACACTTCGCCGCCTATGGCGGCATTGAGGGCGGCCGCGACTACAACACCGTGGACATGAGCTCGCAGCGCCTGTTCCAGGACTATCTGCCGCCCTATAAAGCTTCGCTCGACGCCGGCAGCGGCGGCGTGATGGTGGCGCTTAACTCGCTTAACGGCGTGCCCGCCACCGCCGACGGCTGGCTGCTGAAAACGGTGCTGCGCGACCAGTGGAAATTTAAAGGCATCACCATCAGCGACCACGGCGCGATCAAAGAGCTGCTCAAGCACGGCGTGGCGACCGATCCTGAAGATGCGGTGCGCGTCGCCCTGAAGTCGGGCATCGATATGAGCATGAGCGACGAATACTACAGCAAATATCTGCCGGGCCTGGTGAAGCGCGGCGCGGTGAGCATGGCGGAGATTGACGACGCGGCGCGCCACGTGCTGAACGTCAAATATGATATGGGGCTGTTCAACGATCCTTATAGCCATCTCGGCCCGAAAGAGAGCGATCCCCAGGATACCAACGCCGAAAGCCGCCTGCACCGCGCCGAAGCGCGCGACGTGGCGCGGAAAAGCATCGTTCTGCTGAAAAACCGGCTGGAGACCCTGCCGCTGAAGCGCGCTGGCACCATTGCGCTGATTGGGCCGCTGGCGGATAGCCAGCGCGATATTATGGGCAGCTGGTCGGCCGCGGGCGTGGCGAAGCAGTCGGTGAGCCTGCTGCAGGGCATGCGTAATGCCACTGCGGGTAAAGCGACGCTGCTCTACGCGAAAGGCGCCAACATCAGCGACAACAAGGGCATTCAGGCCTTCCTCAACCTCTACGAGCAGGCGGTGTCGGTGGACGCGCGCTCGCCGCAGGCGCTGATCGACGAGGCGGTGGAGAAGGCGAAACAGGCGGACGTCATTGTCGCGGCGGTCGGCGAGGCGCAGGGGATGGCGCATGAGGCCTCCAGCCGTAGCGAACTCTCTATTCCAGCCAGCCAGCAGAAGCTGCTGGCGGCGCTGAAGGCCACCGGCAAACCGCTGGTAATCGTACTGATGAACGGCCGACCGCTGACGCTGGTCAATGAAGATCGCATGGCGGACGCGCTGCTGGAAACCTGGTTTAGCGGCACTGAAGGCGGCAACGCCATCGCCGACGTGCTGTTCGGCGACTACAACCCGTCCGGCAAGCTGCCGATCACCTTCCCGCGCTCGGTGGGGCAGATCCCGCTCTACTACAACCATCTGCCGACCGGCCGTCCCTATAACTTCGCTAAGCCGAACAAGTACACCTCGCACTACTATGATTCGGTAAACGGCCCGCTCTATCCGTTTGGCTATGGGCTGAGCTACACCCGCTTTAGCGTCTCGCCGGTGAAAATGTCGGCGGCCACGATGCCGCGCAACGGCACGGTCAAGGCGAGCGTAACGGTGACCAATACCGGCGATCGCGACGGGGCGACGGTGGTGCAGATGTACCTGAACGATCCGGTTGCCTCAATGAGCCGTCCGGTAAAAGAGCTGCGCGGCTTTAAGCGGATTATGCTTAAAGCGGGCGAATCGCAGACGGTCAGCTTTAAGATCGACGTGGACGCGCTGAAGTTCTGGAACCAGCAGATGCAGCAGGTGGCAGAGCCAGGCAAGTTCAACGTGATGATCGGGCTTGATTCGGTACGCACCCAGAACGCGCAGTTCGACTATCTCTGACGCTGCACGACACGCCTCTCCCGACCTGGCGGCCGGGAGAGGTGGCACACCAGGTTAACCGCAACCTTATGAACAGCATTCGCAACCGTATCCAGAACCAGATTTTCCGCGTTAACGGCCTGGCGCTCAATGAGTTTGATATTTCGCAGCCGCCCGGCGATCCCGGCCTCTTCGGCCCCGACAGCGTGATCTGGCGCGTGCACGGCGACTTTCCCGCTATGCTGTGCGGCGGTATCAGCGCCTTGCTGTTACAGATGCTGCATCCTTCCGCGCTGGCAGGCGTCTGGGATCACTCCAACTTTCGCCAGGATATGATGGGCCGCCTGCGGCGCACCAGCCAGTTCATTGCCGTAACCACCTTCGGCAATCGTCACGATGCCCGCCTGCTGATTGAGCGCATTAAAAACATTCATCTGCGCGTCAGCGGCATCGACAATTACGGCCAGCCCTACGCCGCCAGCGACCCGCATCTCCTCACCTGGGTGCACGTCGCCGAAACCAGCGCCTTTCTCGCCGCGCATCTGCGCTTTAAAAATCCGCGGCTCAGCCTGGGGGAGCAGGATCGCTACTACCAGGAAGCGGCGCTGATTGCCGAGGCGCTGGGGGCCACCGGCGTGCCGAAAAGCGTCGAGGCGGTGGGGCGTTACCTGCAGGATATGCGCGGGGAGCTGCGCTATGACGAGCGCACCGCCGAGGTGACGCGCCTGCTGCGCGCGGCGCCTGCGCCAGGCTGGCAGGCGAAGCCGGCGATGAAGGTCATGCTGAATTCGGGCATGGCGCTGCTGCCCGGCTGGGCGCAGCAGATGTCCGGCTACCGCTTCAGCCCGCTGTCGCGCGCGCTGCTCGACGCCGAGATGCGGCTGCTGGCAAAAACCCTGCGCTGGTCAATTACGCGCGGCGCATACCATCGCGCGATGCTGCGCATGGGACGCCAGCCTTAACGCTTTCTTAACCTTTTCTGCAGGCAGGCCTGTCGACGCTGCGCCGCCGCTTAACAGCGCGGCAGCGGGAAAGATAAACGAAGATTAATGATGAAATTCGTCGTGCGGCCGCGTATAGCTGCGCGGCGTGCGCCTCAGCCGCTGCTGCACGGCACGACGCTGCTGCAGGTGGTGCGCCAGCAGGCCGAGTCCGGCACCGATGGCAGCCAGCGACAGCAGGTCAGAGAGGAGATCGACCGGCAGCGCGATAAGCGCCCCCAGGCCGACCGCCATCAGCGTGGCCGCCAGCGTAGGCGAGGTATGGCGATAGAGAAGCCAGAGAAAAAGCGCGAAAACCGCCAGCTCATGCCAGGTGAAACCGGTAACGGGCTGCATCATGCATCTCCGATAAAAAAGGTCACTCGACCTTAGCACGCGGCTGCGCCTCAGAAACGCGAATAGCGTTTCACCATCCGGACCGCCCACGCTTTAGCGGCGCTGCGCTTTTCCGCGCCGCGCCGCGTGCGCCGCTTTACTTTTGCTTACCCTTGCGCGGGCGCACTGCGCCGACTTTGAGAGTTTTACCCTTGTCTCACGTGGCGGCAGTAAGGATCCTGCTCTAATCTCGGGGAAATGGATCCCTAAGCTTTGTCGAGGCGCTATGACTTACCAACCTCTGATTGCTGAGGTCCACAATCAGCAACATACACTGACGGCGATTGTCGAACAGGATGAGCGCACCGCTTATTTCTACATCTGGCCGACAGATCTGTTCCGCAGCCAGTATGCGGTGCGCGGCTGCTGGCTGCGCAACCTGTTGCCGGCGCCGGCGCAGGAAGATCGCGCGGCGATGGAGCAGGGCATTGCGCCACTGCTCAGCGCCGAGTATTGCCGCACGCTGGAAGCGGAGCCGCCGCTCGATCCGGCGGGCCTGCAGGTGCTGTGGGAGCCGAGCGATGACGGCGCGGCGCTGTGGTATTACGGCCAGCTGCTGGCGGTGATCCCCGGCTGGAGCCTCTACCAGGATAAGCAGGTCAGCTTCTCTGCTGGCTGCATCAAAAAAAACCGGCTGACCGCGCCGCTCGGCTCCGCCTCCACCAACGACTACTACGCGCGCGCGGAGCATCAGCGTCAGTTCTGGCGCGACTGGCACGACGGCAATGAGTGGGATCGGGTGCAGCAGGCGCTGCTGCAGCGCTATCAGGCGCAGTTTGGCGAGTCGATGAAGTATTACGCCATCGATCAGGGCAGCTGGCCGCCGATGGCGATCTCCCAGCACTGGCATCAGGGCGTGTGGTATTTCCTCACCCTCGGCATGAGCATTCGCCCGATGCCGCAGGTGGACTATCTGTTTGACGAACTGGCGCCGCAGTATCGCCGCGTCGAGCTGGCGATGGCGGTGGATGGCGAAGTGATGACTGAAGGCAACGCGGTGCAGATGGCGAGCGCGCTGGCGGAGTTCGCCCATCTCCCCTGGGCGCGCCTCACCTGGCTGGGCGAAGGCCATACGCTGGCGTCGGAGGTGGCGCCGGTCGGCTTTGAAAGCTTCCTGCTGGCCAACGCGCTGGCGGACGACAGCGCCCAGTTTAACCTGCCGAAGCGCGACGGCGATCGGCCTAACCTGCTGTGGGCAACGCCGATCACCGAGGCGGAGCGCCAGTTTGCGCAGGCGGATGAGCTGGGCGGTCAGCAGCTGGCGGAGCTGCTGATGGCGGCGGGCAATAACCATATCTTCCGTCCGCGCCAGCAGGTAGTGGAGAGCGAAATCTGACGGCGGCGCGCTGTTTGCCCGGCGCGCTACCTGGTCGTTAGCGACTAAATAATCACCTTTCTCAACGAGTTGTTAAATTTGTGATCTCGCGCATCTCAAGTTAGCTTTTGCCGCGCCGTTAACCCTGATCAGGCAATCGCGCCGTTTCTGCCAGGGGAAAGCAGATGCTAAAAACAACACAATCCCGCTTTACTGCGGTTCTTGTACTCTTTTTTCTCGTTTTGATGCTGATCACCGTGGTGGTGATTAAACAATTTATCGCGCCGCAGCTGACCGCTAACCAGAGCCAACTGGTGCGCTATCAGGTTGACGCGCTGGCGACCGGTATCGTGGAACAGATGAACCGCGTGCAGGCGCAGCAGCGCGCTATTACCGAAGCCGCGAGCGTTATGGAGAGTTCCGCCATCGACCAGATGCTGCCGGCGCTGGTAAACCAGTATCAGGACAGCAACGTCTTTGGCGGCGGCATCTGGCCGCTGCCTAACCGCCGCGATCCGGCGAAAGAGAAAGACAGCAGCTTCTTTGCGCGCAATGCCAGCAACCAGCTACAGGTCAACACCTACTGGAACTCTGACGCCGCCGACAAATACTGGGAGCAACCCTGGTACAAAGACGGCATGGCCGCGCCGAAAGGGCAGTGCGCCTGGGCGAAAGCCTACCAGGATGCCGCCAGTCCGCAGCCGCGCACCAACTGCGCCATGGCGATCTATCGCGACGGCACCGTCTGGGGCGTTGCCACCATCGACGTCACCCTCGGCTTTTTCAACCATCTGGCGAAAGAGATGGGCGACGCTATTCAGGGACGCGTGCTGATCGTCGAGGCCGACGGCAAAGTCGTGGGCAATGCCGCGCTGGTGGATGGTACGCCGAAGCTGGAAAACCTGACCGATCTGCAGCTGCCGATGGCGGCGCCGCTAAAAGGTCTGCTGAGCAGCGCGGGCACGCAGCCTACCGAGACGACCTTTGACGGAGAGGATGGCGAACACACGCTGTTCCTGCAGGCGATTCCGGGCAGCCCGTGGTATCTGGCCAGCGACGTGCCGACCAGCCTGCTCACCGCGCAGACGCACGACATGCTGACGCGCCTTGGCCTGGTGCAGATCCCGCTGGCAATCGTGCTGCTGCTGGTGCTGCTGGGCTTTATTCGTTCAATGATGAAGCGTCTTAACGCGCTGCACAGCAATATCGACGCGCTGGCGCAGGGCGGGGCCGATCTGACCCAGCGTTTGCCGACCAGCAACAGCCCGGAGTTCAACGCCGTGGCGCAGAGCTTCAACAACTTTATCGGCTATCTGCAGGGGCTGATGCGTCAGGTCGGCGACAGCGCGCTGGCGATCACCGCCGCATCGCGCGAGATCGCCAGCGGCAACGCCAACCTCTCGTCACGCACCGAAGATCAGGCCAGCTCAATCGTCGAAACCGCTGCCTCTATGGAGCAACTGACCGGCACGGTGCGCCAGAATGCCGATAACGCCACCCACGCCAACCAGCTGGCGGGCAATGCGTCGCAGGTGGCGGCGCGCGGTACGGAAGTGGTGCGTCAGGTGGTAAGCACCATGGGCGAGATCCATCACTCGTCACGTAAAGTGGTCGATATCATCAGCGTTATCGACAGCATCGCCTTCCAGACCAACATCCTGGCGCTCAACGCCGCGGTAGAGGCCGCGCGGGCAGGCGAGCAGGGCCGCGGCTTCGCGGTGGTCGCCTCTGAGGTGCGCAATCTGGCACAGCGTTCGGCCAACTCGGCGCGCGAAATCAAAAAGCTGATTGAGGAGTCGGTGGCCAACATCGATGCCGGCAGCCAGCTGGTGGAGCAGGCGGGTGAGACCATGGATGAACTGATGCAGGGCGTCAGCAGCGTCACCACGTTGATGAGCGAAATCATGTCCGCCAGCCGCGAGCAGAGCATGGGCATTGAGCAGGTGAACGTGGCGATCACTCAGCTCGACGGTACCACGCAGCAGAACGCCGCGCTGGTGGAGCAGGTTTCCGCCGCCGCCCAGGCGATGGAAGAGCAGAGCGTGCAGCTGGAGCAGGTGGTGCAGAGCTTCCGCCTGTAAGCGTCATCCACGGGCTCGCGCAGGCGAGCCCGTTTTTTTGCGGCAAACCGCACAAATTCACGCGGCATGAAACGGCAGGGATGTGCCAGAATAGTCAGAGTTATCTTAAGGAATCCTCATGTCTGCTATCGAAGTTATTCTCGTCGACTATCTCGATCGTCCCACCGGTAAAATGGAAAAGCTGGAAGTGCATGAGAAGGGACTGCTGCATCGCGCGGTCACGGTCTACGTATTTAATTCGTCTGGCGAACTGCTGCTGCAGCGCCGCGCCAGCGGCAAATACCACTGCGGCGGGCTGTGGAGCAACACCACCTGCGGGCACCCCTGTCCGGCGGAGCCAACGCAGCAGGCAGCGGAGCGCCGCCTGTACGAGGAGATGGGGCTGGCGCTGTCGCTGACGCCGGTCTTTGAGCTGAGCTACAATCTGCCGCTCAGCAACGGCCTGATCGAGCATGAGTATGGCCATGTCTATTTCGCCGTCAGCGATGAGCCACCGACGCCCGACCCCCAGGAAGCGGACGACTGGCGCTATCTCTCGGTGAGCGACATCCAGCGCGCGATGCTTGAGGAGCCGCAGCAGTTTACGCCCTGGTTTCTCTACACCTTTCCACGCATCCCCGCCTATTTAAATGCGTTGAGTATGCCGGCATAAAGACGCACCGTCTGTAGAACTTCTTACAGCTGGCACTTTGCCTGCAAGCGGAAGAGAGAGGCCGAAGAGCAAAGCGTCCCGCCTCAGGAAGAGGCGGGACGAGCTGGCAGGGATGCCGCTTTTGCGTCTTTGCGATCGGCCCCTCTCTTCCGCGTTAGCACTCAGCCCGACCGAGTTTTTTAACGTCCGGCAAAATCTTCCGCGTCCACATCGTAGCCCGACGGCTCCCAGCGGATCGCCAGCAGCGCCAGCAGACCGGCCAGCGGCGCCAGGAAAATCACCCAGAAAACGCCGGTGCCCAGCGCGGCGACCAGCACCGGAAACAGAAACAGCGAAACGGTTGAGCTGCCGCGCATCAGCGTCTGGTTAAAACCGACGCCGACGCCGCGCAGCGAAGTGGGGTAGCTGAGTGACGCAAAGGTCATGGTATGCGAACCGGGGCCAAAACCCTGACCAAATAAGAACAGCGCCAGCATCGCGATGGCGATGCCCGCCTCCTGACCGCCTTCGGGACGCCCAATCAGCGCCAGTCCCAGCAGCGCCACGCACTGGCAGGCGTAGCCTGTCACCGACATCTTCCACGCGCCCAGACGCGGCACCAGGCGTACCGCCAGCACACCGCCAACAAAGGCGAACAGCAAATTGAGCGCCAGCGACACCAGAATCGTGGTCAGCATCGACTGCGCGAAAAAGCTGGTGATGATCACCGGCAGGCCAAAGGCCACCGCGTTATAGGCGAAGGAAGAGGCGACGGAGATAATGGTCGCCAGCAGCGTGCGGCGCAGGTAGACGCCGCGCAGCAGCGCGCCGTAGTTGCGCCAGCTGGCGCGGCGCGCAGGCTGGACAGGCGCCGCTGACGCCTCCTCCGCCACCTGAGCGTTGATATTCCAGCCGCTGCGCAAAATGGCGGCCGCGCCTTTCAGATCGCCCTGACTGGCCGCCCAGACCGGCGACTCGCTCATATAGCGGCTGCGGATAGCGATAATAATCAGCGCCGGCACCGCGCCGAAGCCGAGGATCAGGCGCCACAGCCAGCCGGTGTGGCTCTCCGGCAGCACCGCGTAGAGCAGCAGCACCAGCAGATAGGAGATGCTGATTGCCGCATACCAGGTAGGACACCACATCGCCACGCTGGCCGCCTTGTTGCCCTTGCCGCGCAGGCGGGAAAACTCGGCGAGAAACGCCATCGCCACAGGCAGATCGATACCGACACCCAGCCCCATCACAAAGCGCGCACCGCCCAGCACATACTCGTTAGGCGCGAAGGCGCAGGCGAGCGCTGCCACCACGAAAAAGAACATATCCGCCATAAAAACGCGATAGCGGCCGATCTTATCGGTGAGGTAGCCGCCGATCAGCGCGCCGACAATGGCACCAAAGGTAATCGCCGAGGCGACCATGCCGGTGCCGGTTGGGGAAAGGTTAAACTCGCGCGTCACATCCTTGATGCCGAACGCCAGCGCGCCAAGATCGTAAGCATCGAGAAACACCCCGCCCAGCGCGATTGCCACCACGATACGCGCGTTATTGCGCGCGCCATCGCCGCTGTTGATCAGGCGCGAGACGTCAGCCGCGCTGCGGATCCACTCCGTTTCCCCTTCGGGCCGGTTCCCTGTTAACGCCACGTGGGCGGAAGATGAAGTCATGTCGGTCATAATGTTGTCTGTAATTATTGTGAGTGAATGGACAGCTTACCGTCCAGACGTCTGGACGTAAATTCTTTTCAGTTATAACCAGGCCGATAACAGTATGAAAAAGTTGAGGCGCGACACTTCACGCTTCAGGCAATGTATTTCGCGATGCAGGACGAAACGACTATTCTCTATAAGCACCTCACAAATAACCGAATTAAAGGAACACCTCATGGCAAGGTCTGGTTTTCTGGCATTGACGGCAGCCGCGCTGCTGCTGGCAACAGGCGCGGCGCAGGCCGCCGATCCCGTGCGCGTAGGTTCGAAAATCGATACGGAAGGTTCGCTGCTGGGCAATGTCATCCTGCAGGTGCTGGAAAAGCACGGCGTGAAAACGGTGAATAAAATCCAGCTCGGCAACACCCAGGTGGTGCGCGGCGCCATTACCGCCGGTGAACTGGACATCTATCCCGAATATACCGGCAACGGCGCGTTCTTTTTTAACGATGAAAAAGACGCCGCCTGGAAAAATGCGCGTCAGGGCTATGAGAAGGTGAAAAAGCTCGACGCCGACAAAAATCAGCTGGTGTGGCTGACGCCTGCGCCAGCGAATAACACCTGGACCATCGCGGTGCGTCAGGATGTCGCCCAGCAGAACAAGCTCAGCTCGCTTGACGATCTCAGCAGCTACCTGAAAAAAGGCGGCACCTTCAAGCTGGCGGCCTCGGCGGAATTTATCGAGCGCGGCGACGCTCTGCCAGCCTTTGAAAAAGCCTATGGCTTTAAGCTAAAACAGAGCCAGCTGCTCTCGCTGGCGGGCGGCGACACGGCGGTAACCATTAAGGCGGCGGCGCAGCAAACCTCCGGCGTCAATGCGGCGATGGCCTACGGCACCGACGGCCCGGTGGCGGCGCTGGGTCTGCAAACCCTGAGCGACCCTCGAGGCGTACAGCCAATTTATGCGCCGACGCCGGTCATCCGCGCCGCGGTGCTGAAAGCCTATCCCGACATCGAAAGCTGGCTGAAGCCGGTCTTCAGCAAACTGGATGAGAAAACCCTGCAGCAGCTCAACGCGAAGATCGCGGTCGAAGGCCAGGACGCCAGCAGCGTGGCGAGCGAATGGCTGCAGCAGCAGAAGCTGCTGTAAACCATGGCGCTATCGCGGGATGCGATGCTGGCCGCGCGCCGCCAGCCGGTTGCGCTGCTGCTGCTGTTGCTGCTAAGCCTGGCGCTCTACTGGCTGCCCTTTCTCAGCTATGCGCCGAACCGGCTGGTTTCCGGCGAGCCGCTGATGCTCGGCCAGGTCAGCGACGCAGGCTGGCTGGCGCTGCCGCTGGCGGCGCTCTGGCTGCTGCTGTGGGCGCGCCCGACGCGCCCGGCACTGGCGCTGATGCTGATCGCCTGCGACGCGCTGCTGACCGGCATGGTCTGGCTGAGCGGGCATGAGGCGGCGCGGCTGGCGGCGCAGGGCAGTGCGCTGGCGCGCACCAGCTTTGGCGGCGGCCTGTGGCTGGCGTGCGGCGTCACGCTGCTGCTGGGTGCGGAGCTGGCGCGCACGCTGACGCGCAATAGCCTCTGGCGCCTGCTGCTCAATCTGCAGATCTGGCTGCTGCCGCTGCTGATGCTCTTCAGCGGCGAGCTGAACACGCTGTCGCTGCTGAAAGAGTACGCCAACCGCCACGCAGTGTTTGACGCGGCGCTGGCGCGCCATCTGGCGCTGCTCAGCGGCACGCTGCTGCCTGCGCTGCTCATCGGCCTGCCGCTCGGCATCCTGCTGCACCGGCGTCCGGCGTGGCAGAGCGGCGTTTTCAGCGTGCTGAACGTTATTCAAACTGTGCCATCGGTGGCGCTGTTCGGCCTGCTGATCGCGCCGCTGGCCGGGCTGGCGAGCGCCTTTCCCTGGCTGAAAAGCTGGGGCGTCAGCGGCATCGGCATGGCGCCGGCGCTGATCGCGCTGACGCTCTATGCGCTGCTGCCGCTGGTGCGCAGCGTGGTGGCCGGGCTGCAGCAGGTGCCGCGCGACGTGCGCGAAAGCGCGCGCGGTATGGGCATGGGCCAGCTGCAGCGCTTTTTTGCCGTCGACGTGCCGCTGGCGCTGCCGGTCTGGCTCGCCGGGCTGCGCGTGGTGGTGGTGCAGACGCTGGGCATGGCGGTGATCGCTGCGCTGATCGGCGCAGGCGGCTTCGGCGCCATTATTTTTCAGGGACTGCTCAGCAGCGCGCTCAATTTGGTGCTGCTGGGGGTGATCCCGGTGATTGCGCTGGCGGTCGTGATTGACGCGCTGTTCCGCCTGCTGATTTCCCTGCTGGAGAGAACCCATGATTCACTTTAACGGCGTCAGTAAGCACTTCGCCGGCAAAGCGGCGGTGAAGGATCTATCGCTGCAGATAGGCGAGGGCGAGTTTAGCGTGCTGCTCGGCACCTCGGGCTCCGGCAAATCGACCACGCTGAAGATGATCAACCGCCTGGTGGAGTTCGACGAGGGCGAAATCCTGTTCGCGGGCGAGTCGATCCGACGGCTTGACGCGCGCGACTTGCGTCGGCGCATGGGCTACGCCATTCAGTCTATCGGTCTGTTTCCCCACTGGACGGTGGAAAAAAATATCGCCACCGTGCCTGCGCTGCTCGGCTGGCCGAAAGCCCGCATCCGCGCACGGGTTGAGGAGCTGCTGGCGCTGCTCAGTCTGGATACGCATCTGGCGCGGCGTCTGCCGCATCAGCTTTCCGGTGGCCAGCAGCAGCGCGTCGGCGTGGCGCGGGCGCTGGCGGCGGACCCGGAAGTGCTGCTGATGGATGAACCCTTCGGCGCGCTCGATCCGGTCACGCGCGGCGCGCTGCAGCAGGAGATGCTGCGTATTCACCGCCTGTCGGGCCGCACCATCGTGCTGGTGACGCACGACATCGACGAGGCGCTGACGCTGGCGGATAACATCGTGCTGATGGATCAAGGGGAGATTGTGCAGCAGGGCAAGCCCGCCGTGCTGCTGACGCAGCCAAAAAACGATTTTGTGCAGGACTTCTTCGGCAGAAGCGAGCTGGGCGTGCGTCTGCTCTCGCTCGGGCAGGTCGGCAATGCGGCGCGGCGCGGCGAGTGGCTGGAGGGCGAGCCGCTGGCAGCCGCGCAGTCGCTGCGCGAAGCGCTGTCGCAGTTTATCGCCCGGCGCGCCGATAAGCTGCCGGTGGTGGATGAGCGCCAGCAGCCGCTGGGCGTGCTCTACTTCAGCGATCTGCTGACCCTGCGCGAGGGGCAATAATGCGCTGGCTAAAGGATCCGCTGCTGTGGCTGGTCATCCTGTTTGTGGCGCTGCTGCTTGGTCTGCCCTACAGCGGGCCGCTTTTCGCCTGGTGGTTTCCGGAGCAGGCGCGGCCACTCTACCAGCAGGAGAGCTTTCTCCGGCTGGCGCTGGCGCATCTGTTTCTGGTGGTGACCGCCAGCGCGCTGGCGCTGCTGGTTGGCGTCGGCAGCGGAGTGCTGGTGACGCGGCGCGCAGGGCGGCGCTTTCGGCCGCTGGTCGAAACCATCGTGGCGGCCGGACAGACCGTTCCGCCGGTCGCGGTGCTGGCGATCGCCGTACCGGTGATGGGCTTCGGTGCCTGGCCTGCGGTAGTCGCGCTGCTGCTATACGGCCTGCTGCCGATTTTACAGGGCACGCTGGCCGGACTCGATAGCGTGCCCGCCAGCAGTCGGGAGATCGCCGACGGCGTCGGCATGAGCCCATGGCAGCGTTTGTGGCAGGTAGAGCTGGCGCTGGCTGCGCCGGTGATCCTGGCTGGGGTGCGCACCTCGGTTATCGTCAATATCGGCACGGCAGCCATCGCCTCAACCGTCGGCGCGGAGAGTCTCGGTTCGCCCGTTATCATCGGACTAAGCGGCTTTAACACCGCCTATGTGATTCAGGGCGCGCTGCTGGTGGCGCTGCTGGCGATTGTCAGCGATCGCCTGTTTGAGCGTCTGCAGCGCTGGCTTAGCGTGAGTGGAGAATAAGGGTATAGCCGACCAGCATCAGCCCGCCGGTGCCGCCGACGGCCATAATGAAAAACAGCGTTGCAAAGAAGATTTTTTGCCAGTTCATGCAGAAACCTGAGTAGAGCCTGAAAGGCGGGGATAATAACGCGGGCAGGGCGAGGCGAAAAGGGCCCTGCGTGCGTTTTACTGAAAGCGCGTCTCGTGGGCGCGAATGGCATATCCCTGTTCCTGCCAGTGCGTCAGCTGTTCCTGTTGGCGACGCGTAAGCTTTTTGCCGGTCCAGACAAAAATAGTTTGACCGGGAAAAAGCTCGGGGCGCGGCAGGTCGAGCGGCTCTGCCAGCACGTCAAGCCGCCATCCCTCCTGGGAGAGCCGCCAGGCTTCCAGCCAGATGCGGGTGCGATCTTCTACCGCCCAGCCAAGGATCAGCGCATCTTTGCCCGCTTTTTTACGACTGCCAGCCAGACAGAAGGCGACATAGTCAATCAGCGCGCCGTCCAGCAGGCTGCTCATGACGCGCGCCGTATTCTGATCCAGACCGAGTTTCTGCCGTACCGGCATAATGACGTGATCGATAAGCGGATCAACAGGGTTTTCACGCCCGAGCGCAGCGATCTTGGCGCGCAGCTTCGACGGTTTGACGTGGCGCAGCACGCTCATCAGCTCTTCCTGGAGGTTAACCCAGCCGTCATGCACGTTCACGCTCTCGCCTTCAAGCAGCGCTTTGACTTTGCCTACCGGCACGCCGCTTTCGATCCAGCGTTTAATTTCTTCGATGCGCTGCACATCCTCGTCATCAAACTGACGATGTCCACCCTCCGATCGCTGCGGCTTTAATAAGCCATAACGTCGTTGCCACGCACGCAGCGTGACCGGGTTTATTCCACAGCGTTCGGCAACGTCACCGATACTGTAAAAGGCCATAACTTCCCCAAACTTCCTGACTGCGATCTAATAACCTTAACCAACCCGATCAACTTGTACAAATGTTTTTTAAGTGTACAAGTTGACGCAGGCGCAAGTTTCACGCTATATCTCATTTACGAGATTAAAATCCCATATATGAGAAACGCATGATGCTGATGGAAAGGACTGAACAACGCCTTGCGGCTCGCCTGGCAGAGCTCCGCGTTCAGAACGGCTGGTCGCTGGATGAACTCGCCACGGCGACCGGCATCAGCCGGGCGTCATTGTCGCGTATTGAGCGCGGCGAAACCAGCCCGACGGCTGCCTTATTGAATCGCCTGTGCGTCGCTTATGGTCTTACCATGTCGCGGCTGTTAAGTGAAGTGGAAGAGGCGGTCAATCTGCTGCTGACGCCGGAGCAGCAGCCGGTCTGGCGCGACGACGCCAGCGGCTTCGTGCGGCGCAACGTCTCGCCGCCGGCGGCCCACTTTCGCGCAGAGCTGGTGGAGGGACAACTGCGGCCGGGTGCGCGCATCGATTACGATGCGCCGCCTGTTCAGGGGCTGGAGCAGCATATCTGGCTGCAGCAGGGCGGCCTGACTATCACCATGGACGAGCAGCGCTGGACCTTACAGAACGGCGACTGCCTGCGTTTTCATCTGACCGGTCGCTCGGCGTTCGAGGCGCATCTCACCGACGGCGCGCGCTATGTGCTGGTGGTGTGCAAACCATGACGACTTATGAATGGATTGACGCCGAGCAAGCGCGCAGCGATCGGCACTCTCTCTGCGAGCTGCTGCAGGCGTGCGTGGCGGACGGGGCCAGCATCGGCTTTACCGATCCGCATGACCATGCGGCGATGGAGGATTTCTGGCAGCAGCGCGTAGCCAGCCTCGCCACCGGCGAGAACGAACTTATCGTTGCGCGCCAGCATGAGCGGGTGATCGGCACGCTAACCCTGAGCGCCGCCGTGATGCCCAACGGCCGCCATCGCGCGGAGATAAACAAGCTGCTGGTGCATCCCGCCGCTCGCCGTCAGGGCATTGGGCGCCAGCTGATGCAGCTGGCCGAGCGGCGCGCGCAGGTGCTGGGCAAAACGCTGCTGGTGCTGGACACCCGCAGCGGCGACGTCGCCACGCAGCTCTATCTTTCGCTTGGCTGGCAGATCGCCGGCTCGATTCCGGGCTACGCCGAATCGATCGCGGGCGAGCTGGAGGCGACGACGGTGATGTTTAAGCCGCTGCCGGCTCACGGCAGCGCATAGCTGACCGGCGTCACCGCTCGCCGGTCAATCTGCCTGCCTAGCGCGCGAACGGCGCTCTTCAGCGGGCAGAGGGTGCCCACCGGCGTCACGCGGCATCCCGCCTGCCGCCACTCCGCGCGCAGCAGCGGATGCGCAGCGTCGATCGGCTGCAGACGACGCAGGTCATCCAGGCTTTGCGCCTGAAAATAGAGGCGCAGAAAGCGCTCACCGCTGGCGTTGTTGCGCCAGCGCTCCAGCACAAGACTGCCGCCGGGCGGGATATTGCCGCGTGCGTAGCCGGGCAGCGTCCAGCTAAAGCCCATCAGGGTGCGAACCATCGCGATATTGGTGTCATGCGCCACCAGCAGCAGCCAGCGCGCATTTGGCGCGGCGTCGCGGCCCTCAGCGGCCTCCAGCAGGGCGTTGAGCAGAATCGAGCCGCGCCTTTGCGCGCTGTAGAGCACATCGTTGCTGAGGTCGTAGTTCGCCGTCAGCAGCGGCAGAATGGCGCTGATCTGCGCCGAGCGGGTGATATGGCCCCAGGCGATCTGGCTGAACGGCAGGTTCTCGCTCCAGGCGAGGCGCAGCGTCTCCGCCATGCTCGCCATCACGCTCAGGCCGGCGATATAGCTATGACCGCCTTTGCTCTGGCGGATCTGCCACGGCCGATCGAACAGCGCGCAGTGGGCGTCGGAGAGGCATACCGCCTGCTTCAGCGCCTGAATGGCGGGCTGTAGCGCCCGCTGGCGCGCGGCCAGGTCGCCCGCCTTCGCCTCGACCGCCGCCCGCTGCTGTGCGGGATCGGTCGCCGTCGCGGCGAAGGCGTCGGTCTGGAACAGCGGATCGGCATCGCCCGCCACGTGATGCACCGGCACGCCGCAGCCGGGAAAGGCGCCGTCGACCAGCGCTTCGGCGGTGGCGCGGGTGCGCTGTTTTGGGCTGGCGCGCACGTAAATATCCTGCGGCTGCGGGCAACCGGCCGTCAGCAGGCCGAGCTGGCGATAATGTTCGCCCTCCCAGCGCCCTTTATTGACTACCGCCGCGTAGCCGTGGCCGGTCAGCTCGCCGTCGCGCGTGCTCCATACTGTCCAGGGGCGCTGCGTGGCGGCCTCGATCTCTTTGCGGTTGCCGGGCGTAGGCGGACGCACGCCGTGGCGGCTCAGCTCAACCACCCGCTCCAGCTGATACGTCGACTGCGCGGCAGCCTGCGCTGTCCAGAGCAGCAGGGCGCAGAGCGCGGCAAAGGCGCGGCGGGATAAAAACATCTCTTCTTCCTTATGATGAGAACAGCGATGATGCGACACCATAGCGCTGAAGCCCCGCCGCTGGCTACGGCAGGATTTTTCCGTGGCGCCATTCTTCGAGACGGCACGAAAAAATGCGGCCCAAAGCTGACGCTGGCGGATTACTGTGTAAAAATACAGGCCATTTTCACCCGGTGGTAGACGACTATGGCCCTGACAGCAGCAATAAAAAGCCAGATAGCGCAGTGGTATAAGGCGCTACAGCAGCAGGTGCCGGACTTTATTCCCCGCGCGCCGCAGCGCCAGATGATCGCCGACGTGGCGAAGTGCCTGGCGGGCGATGACGCGCGTCATCTGGCCATTGAAGCGCCGACCGGCGTTGGCAAAACCCTCTCTTACCTGATCCCCGGCATCGCGGCGAGCCGCGCCGAAGAGAAAACCCTGGTTGTCAGCACCGCCAACGTGGCGCTCCAGGATCAGATTTTTAGCAAAGATCTGCCGCTGCTGAAAAAGATCATTCCCGATCTTACCTTTACCGCCGCCTTCGGGCGTGGGCGCTACGTCTGTCCGCGCAATCTGGCAGCGCTGGCCGCCAGCGACGACCAGCAGGGCGATCTGCTGCTCTATCTCGACGACGAGGCGGTAAGCAGCACGCAGGAGGAGCAGACGCAGTGCGGCCGCCTGGAGAAGTCGCTCAGCAGCTACGCCTGGGACGGACTGCGCGATCACAGCGAAGAGAATATCAGCGACAGCCTGTGGCAGCGTCTCTCAACCGACAAGGCGAGCTGCCTCGGCGCGCACTGCCGCTGGTATCGCGAATGCCCCTTCTTTGTCGCCCGTCGCGAAATTGAGCAGGTGGATGTGGTGGTGGCTAACCATGCGCTGGTGATGGCGGCGATGGAGAACGAGTCGGTTCTGCCGCCGCCGAAGCACCTGATGCTGGTGCTGGATGAAGGCCACCATCTGCCGGAGGTGGCGCGCGACGCGCTGGAGATGAGTGCCGACATTACGCCCGGCTGGAGCAGCCTGCAGCTCGATCTCTTCGTGCGGCTGGTAGAGGGCATTATGACGCAGATGCGCCCGAAATCGCCGCCGCCGCTCAGCAATCCGGAGCGCCTCAGGGCGCACTGCGAGGAGCTGCGCGAGCTGCTGACGACGCTGAGCCAGGCGCTCAATCCGCTGCTGCCCGCCGACAACCAGCCGGGGGAGTTTCGCTTTGTGCTCGGCGAACTGCCTGAAGAGCTGCTGGCGCTCTGCGCGCGCCTGTTTAAGCTGAGCGACGCGCTGCGCGGCCTGGCGGAAGGATTGATCAACGCCCTCAGCGAACAGACCGGCAGCGTCGACCTGATGCGTCTGCACCGCAATCTGCTGCAGCTTAACCGGCAGTTCGGCTGGTTCGAATCGGTCAGCAAGCTGTGGCGGCTGGCGGCGATGCCGAAAGCTTCGGGCGCGCCGGTGTCGAAGTGGATCACACGCGAGCTGCGCGAGGGCCAGGCGCATCTGCTGTTTCACTGCGCCGGCATTCGCGTCAGCGATCAGCTGGAGAAGCTGCTGTGGCGCAAAATCCCTCATGTGGTGGTGACGTCCGCTACGCTGCGCTCGCTTAACAGCTTCAGCCGCCTGCAGGAGATGTCGGGCCTGAGCGAGAAAGCCGGCGACCGATTTGTGGCGCTCGACTCGCCCTTTAATCATGTCGAGCAGGGCAAGCTGGTGATCCCGCAGATGCGCTATGAGCCGCTGCTGGCTAACGAAGCGGAGCATATCGCCGAAATGGCGGCCTTTTTCCGCCAGCAGATGAAAGAGGAGAAGCACAAGGGGGTGCTGGTGCTGTTCGCCAGCGGCCGCGCAATGCAGCAATTTGTCGCCCAGTTGCCCGAGCTACGGCTGACCATGCTGGTGCAGGGCGATCAGCCGCGCTCGCGCCTGGTGGAGCTGCACCGTAAACGGGTGGCGAAGGGCGAGACCAGTATTCTGGTGGGCCTGCAGTCGTTCGCGGAAGGGCTGGATTTGAAAGGCGAGCTGCTGAGCCAGGTGCATATTCACAAAATCGCTTTTCCGCCGGTGGACAGTCCGGTAATTTTGACTGAAGGCGAATGGCTCAAGAGCCTGAACCGCTATCCGTTTGAGGTGCAGAGTTTGCCGAGCGCCTCCTTTACGCTGATTCAGCAGGTCGGCCGCCTGATCCGTAGCCATCAGTGCTACGGGGAGATTGTCATATATGACCGTCGGCTGCTGAGCAAAACCTACGGCAGCCGCCTGCTGGCCGCGCTGCCGGTCTTTCCGATCGAGCAGCCTGAGGCGCCCGCCGCGCTGAAGGTGAAACGTGCGCCGGCGCTGGCGGGTAATAAACGGCGCCCCACCCGACGGCCAGCGGCAAAGCGTTAACCCCTGACTCATTTTTGGCCGCCGCCTGGCGCGGCCCCTGACCGGAAGCGAAGAATGGAACTGAACAAAGTGATTAAAGAGATCGGACGCGGCAAAAATCACGCGCGCCATCTCGACCTCGCCACTGCGCAGGCGCTTTATACGGCGATGCTGGCGGAGGAAGTGCCGGAGCTGGAGCTGGGCGGTATTCTCATCGCGCTGCGCATCAAGGGCGAAGGGGAAGAGGAGATGCGCGGTTTCTATCAGGCGATGCAGGCGCGCATGATGTCGCTGCAGGCGCCCGCGCAGCGTCCACAGCCGGTGGTTATCCCCAGCTACAACGGCGCGCGGCGTCAGGGTAACCTGACGCCGCTGCTGGCGCTGTTGCTCAATCGGCTGGGCTTTCCGGTGCTGGTGCACGGCGTCAGCGACGATCCGACGCGCGTCACCAGCGAGGCGGTATTCGCCGCGCTCGGCATTGCGGCAGTGACCACGCAGCAGCAGGCGCAGGCGACGCTGGACCAGGGCGGCCTCGCCTTTATCACCATCGATCATCTCTGTCCGCCGATGGCGAAGCAGCTTTCGCTGCGCTGGCGGATGGGGGTGCGCAGCAGCGCCCATACGCTGGTGAAGCTGGCGACGCCGTTCGGCGAACGCGACGCGCTGCGTCTCTCCAGCGTATCGCATCCGGAATATGTGCCGCGCGTGGCGAAATTCTTTAGCGATATCGACGCCCCCGCCATTCTGCTCAACGGCACGGAAGGCGAAGTCTACGCCAGTCCGCTGCGCTGTCCGGCGATCAGCTTTATTCCCGGTGCAGGAGGCGGAGCGGAAGTGTGGGTTGAGCGCCAGCCGGAAGCGGCGCCGGAGCTGCCGGCGGATAAATCGGCCGAAGCGACCGCGCGCTGGACGGAAAGAGTGCTGAAGGGGGAGCTTCCGGTACCGCAGGCGCTGCGTCTGCAACTCGCCTGCTGCCTGCGCGCCAGCGGAGAGAGCGCGTCGCTGGAGGCGGGCCTGGCACGCCTCAGCGCTGCCGGATATTAAGTTAGCCTTGCGGCAGCGCCTGTTCGACCAGGCGCTGCCAGAACGTCACGCCCAGCGGGATGAGCGCGTCGTTAAAGTCATACTCGGCATTGTGCAGCGGCGCAGAAGGCGTCGCGCCATCGGCGCCCAGCCAGAAATAGGCGCCAGGACAGACATCAAGCATGCAGGCAAAATCTTCTGAGGCCATGGAGGGATTGACCTGCCAGTGGACCTGCTCTTCGCCCAGCATCTGCTGCGCCGCCATGCGGACCTGCTCAGCGGGGTCGGCGTGGTTAGCGGTAACCGGATAGCCAGGAAACCAGTGAATCGCGCCGCTGACGCCGAACGGGCGCGGCAGGGTAGTGACAAATTCCTCGATCAGACCGCGCACCTTGTTGCGTACGTCGGTCTGCAAACATCGCACCGTACCGCGCAGCACCAGGGTCTCCGGAATGACGTTAATCGCTTCACCGCCGTGGATCTGCGTGACGCTGACCACCGCCGAGGCGAGCGGCGAGAGGCGACGCGACGGAATGGTTTGCAGCGCCAGAATCAGTTCGGCGGCCACCACCATCGGATCGGCGCCGCTTTCCGGCATCGCCGCGTGGCAGCTCTTGCCGGTCAGGGTAATTTCAAACGAGTCGAGTGATGCCATCATCGCGCCGGGGTTGACTGCCAGCGATCCCACCGGCAAGCCCGGCCAGTTATGCAGCGCATAGACTGCATCCATGGGGAAGCGCTGAAACAGGCCTTCCTCGACCATTTTGCGCGCGCCGCCCAGATTCTCCTCGGCGGGCTGAAAGATAAAGTGCACCGTGCCGCGAAAGCGACGCGTGGCCGCCAGCTGCAGCGCCGCCGCCAGCAGTATCGAGGTATGGCCGTCGTGGCCGCAGGCGTGCATCACGCCCTGACGCGCAGAGCGCCATTGCGGGCAGCCTTTTTCGGTGATGGGCAGGGCGTCCATATCGGCGCGCAGCCCGATAACCGGGCCGTCGCCGTTGCGCAGCGTGCCAACCACGCCAGTGCCAGCCAGCCCGCGATGCACCTGCAATCCCGCCATCTCCAGCTCCTGCGCCACCAGATCGCTGGTTTTGTGCTCCTGATAACCGAGTTCCGGTTCGCGGTGCAGCTGATGACGCCAGTGTTGGGCTTTGTCGAGCAGGGCAGGGGATAGGGTCATGCGGGATCGCGCTCCTGTAGTGATGAGTCTCCACTTTAGTGGCAAGGCGCAGGCGCGTCTATCTTCCGGACTGGGAATTTGGCTATAGGTCAGAACCAAAGGGAATAAGGGGCAGCAGGGCGCCTGGCGGCGGCGCGGGTTTCGTTCGCTCGGCTGTAGCGCAGGTTTCGTTCGCCTCTCAGGCGGACAGTTTCATTTCGCCCGCTGCGGGCGACCGAGCAGGGCCGGTGGGCGCCGGCCCTGCACCCGCGCCCCGGGCCAGCT
>NZ_JBPFDE010000016.1:0-96248 GCF_051025595.1 Pantoea phyllosphaerae | reverse complement strand
GGAAGCGGGGATTGTTAAGGGGCTGGCGAGCCCCTTAACACGCACGCCAGCAGCGGAGCGGCTGAAACTCCCTGCCGCCTGGCGGGCGGAACCCGCTCAGTGCCGCCTGCGCAGCAGGCTAACCCGTCTGGCGGGCGGAACGCGCTCAGAGCACGTTCGCGCAGCGAACCTGAGCCGTCGGGCGGAACCCGCTCAGAGCACGTTCGCGCAGCGAACCTGAGCCGTCTGGCGGGCGGAACCCCGCTCAGCGCCTGCCTGCGCAGCAGGCAAAACCTACTGCGGATAAGCAACCCAGTCGCCGCCGTTCAGCCGGATCCACGGCTTGCCCTGATACATCATCACCACCGCATTATCATTCTCCGACACCACCGGCGTCTGTGGCAGCTTGTCCGCCAGCACCGACATATTGACGTTCGGCGCGTTAAACACCTGCCCATCCACTACGCGAGAAACCAGCTCGGAAATCGCCAGCAGGCTGGTCGGCGTGTCAATGGCCAGCGGCTGGCCCTGATGCGGCGCTTTCATGCCGACAAACTTAATGCCGACTGGCACATGCGTAATGCTCGGGCTGGGAATATCGCGCAGGCCGGACATCTGCATCTTGTCGCCCTGCAGCGCCGCGCCATGTTCCGGCACCACCAGCACCATTACGCGCCGACCCGACTTCTCCAGATTGGTCAGGAAGGTATCGAGCTGGTCGAACAGCAGCTGCGCGCGCGGCTTCCACGGCGCGGTTTTGGTGCTGCCGAGATCGCGCGTGCCGTCGTGCAGCGGGATCAGGTTATAGAACGTGGCGCTGCGTGCGTCGCTGCTCTTGCTGCGGTCATCCAGCCAGCGCTGCATCAGCTGCGCATCGTTAAATACCGGCGAGCCGTCAAACGAGGTCAGCTCCGGCGCAATGCCCGCCTGCGACATCAGCGGCGCCTGGATATTGCCGTCGTCGCGCAGCTCCTTGAGATAGTTACCAAACACGCCGGTATGGTCCATCATCAGCTGCTCTTTAAAGCCCAGCTTCGCCAGATTCTGAAACAGATAGCAGCTTGCGTCGGTTGGCTTATAGAGATCGCTGTGCGACGTCTGGCCGCAGCTGGCGCGGAGCAGACGGATCCCCGCCGGGCCGCTGTAGCCGGTAGCGGAGTTGTAGTTATTCAGCACAATATCAAAGTGGCGCCACAGCGGATGGCTGCGCAGCTGGGAGACGTCGATGTCCGACCAGGCGAGCGAGCAGATATTTACCACCAGAATATCGAAAGGCTGCGAATCCGCAGGCAGGCTGTCGGGAAAATGGGTCACGCGCTTGCGTTCGCTGTCGTAAAAACGGTTGAGCCAGGCGGTCAGGTTAGCGCTGGTGGGCGGTGCCGACTGATCGAGGCCGTCGGGCGCATCGGCGGCCGGGCGCTGTCCGGCGGCTGGCGTCTGGTTAAGCACCACTTGCGGCGTAGCGGCTTTGGTCGGCAGCAGCGACAGCGCGGGACCGGCGATGGTCAGCACGTTAAGCCAGATCAGCATCAGCGACACCAGCACCGTTACGCGGATCCACTGCGAAATAAACAGATAGAGCACCAACAGCACAAAGGCGGCGCCGACCATCTGCCAGTTGATAAAGCGGTTAACCAGGTCGAGCAGATAGGCGCCGGAGAAACCCGCCACCTGGTCGCCCTGGCTAAGAATGCTTTCCAGGCCCGGCAGCCAGGTATCGTGCCAGAAGAGGCCGATACCGATGGGGATCGATATCCAGCTGCGCAGGCGGTGCAGACGCGGTGAGGGCAGCGGGAACAGCAGCCAGGCCAGAAACACCAGATTGCTCAGGGCGTGGAAATTGAGATAGCCGTACCACAACAGGCCGAACTTGAGCAGAAAGTAGAAATTCCAGCCGCCCAGCCCGCGCCAGTAAGACCACCAGCGGGGAGAAGAAGCGGAAGTCGGTTGATCGTTATTCATTAATGATTTGCATCCTTTTTCGAGGATTTACGCTGCCAGTAGCCTTCAGACTTTAGCGCACGCGCAGGCAGCAGGCGAGTCAACATTCCGTTCCAGCGGCGCGGCAGCCATTGCCGGTATAAAGGCTTTAAAAACAGTAAGATGACCAGCACCAGCAGCGCAATCTGCACCCAGTCCATCAGGTTCATCAGCTTTTCATCTCCGGCAGTAAAGTAATCGGCTGGGGCGTGCTGCGTTCGCGCGTTTCCGCCGGTTCGTCAGCGCGCTGCGTCAGCGGGATTGGTAGCGTCATATCCTGCAGCGCATTCGGCGTCAGGTTTTTTATGTTGTTGATTTCGGCAAGAATTTGGTTGTCCTCAAACCAGACCATTCGGTTGGCGAAAAGCTCGTCGTGCGGCAGCGAAAAGATAAATTTCAGCGCCTTATCAAGATCGTTATAGCGGCAGGAAGAGAGAAACAGGATGACGCGATCGTCCAGCACCGTCACCAGATCGCCGAAGCGGCGCGGCTTGCACAGCGTCAGGATCTGCTGCGGTGTGAGCTGCGGCACCGGGCGCAGCGCGACCAGCAGGCCTTTGTCGTTATCCGGCAGCAGGGTGTTGCCGATCAGCTGCCCCACCGCCTGACAGAAGGCGTCGAGGGGCAGGTAGCCTTTCTCCTGCAGCGGCTGTAGCGCGGCGGTCAGTGCGTCCAGGTTAGCCGGCACGTGGCGGTTGAAAACCTGACCCTGCAGGCCCTCCAGCGTGGTCAAAAAGCGTGACAGGGCGGCGCTGGCGGAGACGATGGCGCTGACGCCGCACGCCATCAGCAGGCGTTCGTCGCTGTAGCGCAGGCTGGTGCCCATCTCGCGCACCACAATTTTCAAGCCGTTGCCGCGCGCGCGGCGCAGGCTGTGCACCATTTTCGCCAGCTCGCCGATCAGGTCGCTGCGGCTCAGGCTGAAAATCACCGTCGCGGCGCTCGCCTGCTGAGCGCGCAAAAATACCTGTTCATTATCATCAAACAGCTGCCACTGACGCGAAAGAGGCGGCGCGCCCTCCAGCACTATTTTATCGGCAAGATAGTGCTGCTCGTCGTTTAAGCTAAGCGGCTCCTGCTTTTCATTTTCATTTACGGCGTAAAAGCGATCGTCTTTGCAGTCAAGATGAATAGCGCGGTCGGCGAGCAACCGATCGCCGGCATACCACCAGTTAATTCGATATTGCCAGCTATCCTGTTGAAAGGCTAAATGCGCCAGGCCATCAAGCTGGCGAAAATAACGCTGAAGATTATTACGCAGGTTAATTATTGTTGCGCCAGAGGTGACCATTAAAAGCGTCATCTGCTTTTTAATCAGCACCCGGCGCATGCGCTTTATCCACGAGGTTAACTCCACGTCGTCGAGTTTATCCCACTGCGCCGCGCTGCTGTTAAAAATGACCAGCCCATTTTTACTGCCGAGCTTGCGGGAAAAGTCGCTCTCCAGACGCAGCAGGCTGCTTTTGTTTTTAGGAAGAGAAAACAAGGGGATACGGTCAGGTCCGCCCAGTGGGTCAGGCGTCAGCAGATCGCGCGGCTTTTCGTCTGCGCTGATAAGAGTGACGGATTGCTGCGCCAGGACCGCCTGACGAATAAAAGCGCGCGCATCTTCCTGACGCGCGCAGGTTACCCAATAACAGCCGGGCGTTTGCAATACCGTTAATTCAGGCTGAACCTGCAACAGCCCCAGCGCAAAGGAATTTTTCATATTGAATTCGCGATTTGTTCAGTCCAGGCTAGCTTATTATAGACAGGGCAGGATGCAACCTGAGAAATTTAAAAATACGTTATGACAGACGGGTTCGCATTGATCTATCATCGCGCCGATTCAGGCTGCGTCGATTTAACGCCTGCGTGAATATAAACACCTTTTACCCGACGTTGTTTTATCCGTGGCGAAAAGTAATGAAAAATGAAACTGCTTATACTCTGGTCGCTTCTGACGGCCAACGTCAGGATGATATTAGCGCCTTGCGCGACGCTTTTTCCCTGCAGGCTTTTCGCTATATCGATATTGCCCGGGAAGAGCGGCTGGCGAACATTGTCACCCGCTGGCCGCTGCTAGCCGAAACCTCGGCGAAACAGCCGGGACGGTCGCGCTAATGCCGCTGATCGCGCTGCAGGGCGTACGCGGCGGGACGGGCGCGACTTCGATCGTCGCGGCGCTCGGCTGGGCGCTGACGGCGCTGGGCGAGAGCGTGCTGTTGATTGACGGCTCTCCGTCGAGCCAGCTTGGCGCCCACTTTAACCTGCCCGCGCTGCCGCAAAAAGGGTGGATGCAGGCGCTGCTCGGCGGCGACGCCTGGCAGAGCGCTGCGCTGCGCTACCCCGATGGCCCTGATCTGCTGCCTCATGGCGCGCTGACTCATCAGAAAGATTTTACATTGCTGCGTCAGGAGGCCGCGGTCGCTGCGCCGCTGCTCGACGCGCTGACGGATCTGCAGCGTCGCTATCGCTGGATAATTTTTGATCTGCCTGCGGATTCGTTGCCCTGGCATGAGGCTCTCTATCCGCGGCTCGACGGCGTGGTGCGCGTGCTGACGCCTGACGCCAACTGTCATCTCCGCCTGTATCAGCAGGCTTTTACGCCGCATACGCGCTTTCTGATCAATCAGTTCAACGCCAACAGCCGCCTGCAGCAGGATCTGCATCAGCTGTGGGTCGCGTCGCTGAATAACCTGATCCCGCTGCTTATCCACCGCGACGAAGCGCTGGCGGAAGCGCTGATGATGAAGCAGCCGGTAGGGGAGTACCGTCCCCATGCGCTGGTCAGCGAAGAGATCACCACGCTGGCCAACTGGCTGCTGCTCCATCTGAACGGAGAGCAGCCGTGAATCCGCTGCGCTGGCTGCTGATCGCGCCGGTCTGGCAGGCGCTGCGTTCGCGCCACGTTGCGGCGCGCGAGCGCGGCGCGTCCCGCTTCGCCAGCGGCCTGAATCTGTTCTGGTGCGCGCTGGGCTGGGCGCTGCTGCGTTTTGAGACGCCGGGCTGGCAGCGCATTATTCAGGATCGCCGCCGTCTCTATCCGCATATCTCGCCGGAGCGCCCGCGCCCGTTAGATATTCTGCGCTATCTGGTGCAGACGCTGTGGCTGATGGTTATCCTGCCGCAGGACAGCAGCGGCCGCAGCGAGCGTCAGCGTTTTAAAGGCTTCCTGCCGCTGTTTCGCTGGCGGCAGCGCGGCTATCAGTGGCTCGATACGCTCTCCGCGCGCGTTCAGAATGGCAACGTCGACGCGCGTCTCGAACAGCGGCTGCAGCGGCTCTCGCCGCTGGCGCGCCGCCTCGTTTTTATCGGCGCGGCGCTGTTCGCTTCGCTGCTGGCGCTGCTCTGCATCAGCCAGCCGTTCGGGCTAATGACGCAGTTTATTTTCGTGGTGCTGCTCTGGAGCCTGGCGATGCTGGTACGGCGCGTGCCGGGCCGCTTCCCGACCATGATGCTGATCGTGCTGTCGCTGACCGTCTCCTGTCGCTATCTGTGGTGGCGCTATACCTCGACGCTCAACTGGGACGATCCGCTTAGCCTGATATTCGGGCTGCTGCTGATCGCCGCGGAAACCTACGCCTGGGTGGTGCTGGTGCTGGGCTATTTTCAGACGCTGTGGCCGCTTAACCGTCAGCCGGTCTCGATGCCAGCCACGCTCGATCGGTGGCCGAGCGTCGATCTGCTGGTGCCGACCTACAACGAGCCGCTCAGCGTGGTGAAGCCGACGATTTACGCGGCAATGGGCATCGACTGGCCGAAAGACCGGCTCAATATCTATCTGCTCGACGACGGCGACCGCGAAGAGTTTCGCGCGTTCGCCGCCAGCGTCGGCGTGAACTACGTGGTGCGTCCGACGCACGAGCACGCCAAGGCGGGCAATATCAACCATGCGCTAAAAACGCGCTGCCGCAGCGAGTTTGTCTCGATTTTCGACTGCGACCACGTGCCGACGCGCGCCTTCCTGCAGATGACCATCGGCTGGTTTATCAAAGATCCGAAGCTGGCAATGCTGCAGACGCCGCATCACTTCTTCTCGCCCGATCCCTTTGAGCGCAATCTGGGCCGCTTCCGTCGCACGCCGAACGAAGGCTCGCTGTTTTACGGCCTGGTGCAGGACGGCAACGATACCTGGGACGCCACCTTCTTTTGCGGCTCCTGCGCCGTGCTGCGCCGCAGCGCGCTGGATGAGATCGGCGGCATCGCGGTGGAAACCGTGACCGAAGATGCGCACACTTCGCTGCGCCTGCATCGTCTCGGCTACGCCTCGGCCTATATCCGTATTCCGCAGGCGGCGGGGCTGGCGACCGAGAGCCTGTCGGCGCATATCGGCCAGCGTATCCGCTGGGCGCGCGGCATGGTGCAGATTTTCCGTCTCGATAACCCCCTGTTTGGCAAGGGCCTGAAGTGGGTACAGCGGCTCTGCTACGCCAACGCCATGCTGCATTTCCTCTCTGGCATTCCGCGCCTGATCTTCCTGCTGGCGCCGCTGGCGTTTCTGCTCTGCCACGCCTACATCATCTACGCGCCCGCGCTGGCCATCGCGATCTACGTGCTGCCGCATATGCTGCATACCAGCCTCACTAACTCCCGCATTCAGGGGCGCTGGCGTCACTCTTTCTGGAGCGAGGTGTATGAAACCGTGCTGGCCTGGTATATCGCCCGGCCGACCACCGTGGCGCTGTTCAACCCGCACAAAGGCAAGTTCAACGTGACGGCGAAAGGCGGCCTGGTGGAAGAGCACCATCTCGACTGGGTGATCACCAAACCCTATATGTTCCTGGTGCTGCTCAACCTGGCGGGCGTGGCGATGGCGTTCTGGCGCATGCACTACGGGCCGGCTAACGAGGTGCTGACGGTCTGGGTAAGCCTGGTGTGGGTCATCTACAACATGGTGATCCTCGGCGGCGCGGTCGCGGTTTCCGTCGAGGCGCGGCAGATCCGCGAGGCGCACCGCGTGGAGATCGCCATGCCCGCCGCCATCGCGCGCGAAGATGGCCATATGCTGCCCTGTACGCTGCGCGACTACTCCGACGGCGGCGTCGGCGTCGAACTGCGCGAGGCGAATGCGCTGAAGGAAGATGAGAAAGTCTGGCTGCTGCTGCGCCGCGGCCAGCAGGAGTTCAGCTTTCCGTGCCGCGTGCAGCGCGTCTTCGGCCTGCGCGCCGGTATTCGTCTGCATCAGCTGACAACCCAGCAGCATATCGAATTTATCCAGTGCACCTTCGCCCGCGCCGATACCTGGGCGCTGTGGCAGGACGGTTTCCCGGAGGATAAACCGGTGCAGAGCCTTGCCGATATCATGATCCTCGGTTTTAAAGGCTATCTGCGCCTGGCGGAATATGGTCCGCCGCAGTTACGTCGGCTGTTTAATCTGCTTACCACTGGGGTGGGCTGGCTGGCCTCGCTGCTGCCGCAGGGCACTGGACGGGCGCCGGCTTCAAAAAACGTATTGAGTTGATGATATGACGATGACGAGAGTAAACGGTTGGTTTACCGCCCTGCTGCTGGGCACCGCAACGCTAAGCTGTGCCGCTGCGCAGGACGCCGCCTCGGCGAATCCTGCCGAGGCGGTGCCGGTTCAGGCCGCGCCCCAGAATCCCGGCGCGCCGCTGCGCGACAGCCGGCTCGACTTTACCCAGCTGGCGCCGCCGCCGGGCAGCATGACGCTGCGCGGCTCGCAGCCGAGCGGCCAGATTGAGTTCGGCGTGCGCAGCGACGAGGTGGTGACGCGCGCGCTGCTTAATCTCAGCTATCGTCCCTCGCCCGCGCTGCTGCCGACGCTGTCACAGCTCAAGGTCTACCTCAATGATGAGCTGATCGGCCTGATCACCGTTACGCCGGAGCAGCTCGGCAAAGCGATCCAGACCCAGCTGGCGATCGATCCCCGCTTTATCAGCGACTTCAACCGCGTGCGCTTTGAGCTGGTGGGCCACTACGCCAACGTGTGCGAAAACCCGGCTAACAGCACCATCTGGCTCGATATTGGCAAAGAGAGCGGCCTCGACTTAACGCTGCAGAAGCTGCCGCTGAAAAACGATCTGTCGCACTTTCCTGAGCCCTTCTTCGACGCGCGCGACACCCGCCCGCTGACGCTGCCGGTGGTCTTCGCCGCGCAGCCGGACGTGGCACAGCAGCGCGCAGCCGCGATGCTCGCCTCCTGGTTCGGCAGCAAAGCGGCGTGGCGCGGCCAGAACTTCCCGGTGCTCTACAACCAGCTGCCGCCGCAGCAGCATGCGGTGGTGTTCGCCACCAACGACGCGCGTCCGGACTTTCTGAAAGATCTGCCGCCGGTGAACAAACCCACGGTGGAAATCGTCAGCCAGCCCGACAATCCTTATGAAAAAATGCTGCTGATTCTGGGACGCAACGATGAGGATCTGCTGACGGCGGTGCAGGGCATCGCCCAGGGCGAGCTGCTGCTGCGCGGCGATACCTCTACCATCGACAGCGTCAATCTGCAGGCGCCGCGTAAAGCCTACGACGCGCCGAACTGGGTGCGAACCGACCGGCGCACCACATTCGCCGAGCTGACGCAGTATGAGAATCAGCTGCAGTCCGACGGCATGCAGCTCAACCCCATCAGCCTGACGCTCAACCTGCCGCCCGATCTCTTCATGGTGCGCGCGCGCGGCATCGATATGGATCTGAGCTATCGCTACACCGCCCCGTTCCAGGCGGACGGCTCGCGGCTGGCGGTCCATCTGAACAACCAGTTTATTCAGGATTATCCGCTGCCGCCGAAAAACACCGCCGGTCAGCAGCTGCTGCATATTCCGCTCATTCAGGGGCTGCAGGACAATAACCGCCAGCTGACCATTCCAGCGCTGCGCCTCGGCGTGGTCAACCAGCTGCGTTTCGACTTCGACTACGCCAGCACCACGATCGGCGGCACGGCCGACGGGCGCTGCGAAACCGTGACGCCGGTCAGCCATCACGCAGTGGTGGACGGCAGCTCCAGCGTCGATTTCTCCGGCTACCGTCACTATATCGAAATGCCTTCGCTGCGCGCGTTCGCGGGCGCGGGGTTCCCCTTCACGCGCTACGCCGATCTGGCGCAAACGCTGGTGCTGGTGCAGCCGAAGCCTGACGCGCAGCAGGTCGGCACGCTGCTCAACGCGCTGGGCAATATTGGCGCGCAGACCGGCTATCCGGCGCTGCGGGTGCAGTTCAGCGACGACTGGAGCAAGGCGAAGTCGCAGGACGCCGATCTGCTGATGATCGGCGACATCCCGAAAGATCTGCAGGATGACCGCCGGATCGCGGCGCTGGTCGACGCCGCGGGCAGCTGGATAAAAACCCCAGCGCGTCAGGCGGCCATGGATGCCGGCAGCGTCAGCGACGCCGATCGCACGGCAGAAAGCACCACCGCTATCGGCTCACGCGGCCCGCTGGCGACGGTGATCGGCTTCCAGTCGCCGTTCAACGATCAGCGCAGCGTGGTGGCGCTTCTGGCCGACGGCAGCCCACGCAGCTGGCAGCTGCTGAACGATGCGCTGACCGACAGCGGCAAGCGCGCCGCGATCTTCGGCTCCGCCGCTATTATTCGCGAGTCGGGCGTTAACAGCCTGCGCGTCGGCGACAACTATTTCGTCGGCCATCTTCCCTGGTGGGAACGCCTGTGGTCGATGCTGGCGACCCATCCGTTCTGGCTGGCGCTCTGCGCGGTGATTGTCGTGGTGCTGTTTGCGCTGATGACCTGGCGCCTGATGCGCATCATTACGCGCCGCCGTCTGCTTGACGATGAAGATGAATAAATCGAGCGCGCTGCGGGCGAGCCTGTTGCTGAGCGGCGTGCTGGGCGCGCTGCCGGGTCTGGCCGCGCCCGGCGCCGGGCCGGAAGTCTCGCCGGTGGCGTGGCTGCTGTCGCAGGTGCGCACTGGCGAATCGACCAACAAATACGATCTGGTGCAGCAGGCGCTCTACCGGCTGGAGAAGATCGATCCCGATAATCCGCAGGTGCTGGCGGCGCGTCTGCGTCTGGCGCTGCATCAGGGCGATGTTGCCGCCGCGCAGACGCTGCTGGCGCAGTTGAAAAAGGTCGCGCCTGACTCGGCGGCGACGCGCGAGTCCGCCGTCGGCCTGGCGCTCATCTCCTCTGATGGGCGCCAGAAGCTGCAGGAGGCGCGCCTGTTCGCCACGTCCGGTCGCCTCGCGGAAGCGAAAAGCGCCTACGACGCGCTGTTCAACGGCGTCTTTCCCGACGCGAATATTGCGCTGGAGTACTGGCGACTGCTGGCGCGTATACCAGGCCAGGAGGGTGTGGCGTATCAGCAACTCCAGGCGCTGGAACAGCGCTATCCCGGTAATGTCGGCGTTGAGCTGCAGCTTGCCCGCATGGCGTTCGACCGCCAGCAGTCGGCCCAGGCGGTCGAGCAGCTGAAGCAGCTGGCGAAAAGCAGCGCCGGACGCGACGCCGCAGCAGATCTCTGGCTACAGCAGATCAACAATCAGCCGGTGAGCGACAGCAGCGTGGCGCAGCTGAAAGCCTATCTTGAGGTCTTCACCGACGGCGACGCGCAGAAGCAGGGCCAGGAGGCGCTGGCGAAGCAGCAGGCGCTGCTCGCCGATCCCGCCTACCGCGAGCGTATGCGCGGCCTGGCGCTGGTGGACGCGGGCGGCGGCGCTGAGGCTATCGCCGCCCTGAACGCTGCGCTCAAGGCGAACCCCAACGATGCCGACCTGATGGGCGCGATGGGCCAGGCGCAGGCGCGCGCGAATAACCGTGCCGCCGCCGTTCTGTGGCTGGAGCGTGCGATTCAGGCGGGTCAGCAGAGCACGCAGGTGGGCAAGTGGCAGTCGCTGCTGCAGACCAACCGCTACTGGCAGGCGATCGACGAGGGCGACAAGGCGCTGGCGCAGCACGACCTCGACGGCGCGGAGCAACACTATCGCGAGGCGCAGGCGCTCGACAGCCGCGACAGCTACGCCCTGATTGGCCTTGGCGATGTGGCGCTGGCGCGCAGCAATGCGCAGAGCGCCGAGCAGCTCTGGCAGCGCGCGCTGCGGCTCGACGCCAGCAACACCACCGCGGTTCGGCGCCTGGCAGGGCTTTATCAGACCCAGTCACCGGCGCGCGCTATGGCCTTTATTAACGGTCTGCCCGCCGCGCAGCAGCGCGCGCTGGCCGACACGCTGCGATCTTTACGCAGCGACAGCCTGCGCGCCGAAGCTGACGCGCTGGCGCAGCAGAGCCGCTGGCAAGAGGCGGCGGAGAAATATCGCCAGGCACAGGCGCTGTCGCCGGACGACGTCTGGCTCAGCTACCGTCTGGCTGGTGCGCTGCGCAACGGCGGCGCAGCGCAGCAGGCGGACGCGGTTATGGCGGCGCTGCAGCAGCAGCATCCGCAGGACGCGACCGCGCTCTACGCGTCGGCGCTCTATCTCTCCGGCAATGATAACGACGAGGCGGCGCTGGCCACCCTGCGCCGCCTGCCGCAGGCGCAGTGGAGCAGCAATATGCGCGAGCTGGCGGATCGCCTGACGCAGAACAGGCTGTTCGCACGCGCCGAGGCGCTACGCGCGGCAGGGCAGGAGAGCGACGCCATCACGCTGCTGCGTCAGCAACCCGCCTCCAGCCGCCGCGATTTGACGCTGGCCGACTGGGCGCTGGCGCGCGGCGACGCGCAGCAGGCGCTTGAGGCCTATCAGCAGGTGCTGGAGCGGGACGCCAACAACGGCGACGCGTCGCTCGGGCGTATCGACGCGCTGGTGGCGCTGAAGCGCAACCGCGAGGCGCGCACGGCGCTGAAGGCGCTGCCGCCCGCGCAGGCGAGCCTGAACGGCGATCGCCGCGTGGCGCTGGCGTGGCAGGCGGTCGGCGATGTCACCCAGGCCGCGGCGCTGTTCGCGGGCCTGAAGCCGCGCGCTGCGGCGCAGCCGCCTTCGCAGGAGAAAGCGCTGGTGTTTCGCGATGCGGCGCGGCTGGAACGCATGCAGCGGCAGCCTGACGCCGCGCTGGCCGATTATCAGCAGGCGATGGTCGCCAGCGGCATCGGCGACAGCAAAAATGTCAGCCGCTTAACGCGCAATAACCCGCAGGATGACTGGCTGAAGCGCAGCATCCGCAGCGACACTGCCGATCTCTATCGCCAGCAGGAGACCACGCTGATGCTGGAGCAGGATTATTCGCGCAACAAGGGCACCGCCGGCGTCTCCGATTTTACCGCCCATACCACTATGCTGCAGGCGGAAACACCGCTTGCCGACGGGCGTGGCTTCTTCCGGCTCGATCGCGTTCAGCTCTCGGCGGGCACCTTCTCTACCAATAACGGCGCCTTTGACCAAACCTTCGGCAGCTGCGACGACGCCAACTCAGGCGGCTGTAGCCGCTACGCCAGTCAGCGCGACGAAGGCACCGCGCTGGGCGTCGGCTGGGGCAATGACGTCTGGTCGGCGGACCTCGGCACCACGCCGCTCGGCTTTGAGGTCACCAACTGGGTCGGCGGCCTCAGCTGGAAAACCGACGTCAACGCGCTCGGGGTGACGCTCACCGCCTCGCGGCGGCCCATTTCCAGCTCGCTGCTCGCCTGGGCGGGCGCGCGCGATCCGGCGGCCAACGGCGGCAAAACCTGGGGCGGCGTGGTGGCGACCGGCGGCAGCGTCGGGCTGAGCTACGATCGCGGCGGCGCGCACGGCGTCTGGGCCGATATCAGCGCGCATCAGATCACCGGCGAGAACGTGGCGGACAACAGCCGCGAGCGGCTGATGGCGGGCTATTACTACAAGGTAATCAATAGCGATAATCGCCGCGCCACGGTGGGTCTCAACACCATGCTCTGGCATTATCAGAAGGATCTCAGCGACTACACTTTCGGTCAGGGCGGCTACTACAGCCCGCAGTCGTATCTCTCGCTTTCCGTGCCCGTGACCTGGCGGCAGCGCACCGAGAACTGGTCGTTCAATCTGGGCGGCTCGGTCTCCTGGTCGCACTCGAAAACCGACGCGCAGCAGCGCTATCCGGTTAATCCCGGCTTCACGCTGGCGAGCAATCCGACCTCGGCGAGCAGCAGCGGAGGCGGCGTCGGCTATACGTTACAGGCTGTGGTCGAGCGCCGCGTAACGCCGCACTGGTTTATCGGCGCAGGCGTCGATATTCAGCAGGCGAAGGACTATACGCCAAGCCATGGGCTGCTCTATGTGCGTTACTCCGCCGCCGGCTGGGATGGCGATCTCGATATGCCGCCGGAGCCGTTAATTCCTTACGCCGATTTCAAATAATCGTCGTCCCGCGCAAAACTCGGACTCTGACCGACAGTAAAAAAAGCGAGTTTCAGGATATACTTGCTGCGCATTTTCCTGTCTGATAGCTGTGCTTTTTAGCCTGGAGAAGATTTTGCGCGTCAGCCGTTCACTTACGATAAAGCAAATGGCGACGGTATCCGCGGTGGCGCTGATTACCGTTTCTATCTTTATCGTCATTCAACTGTTTCATTTTGTGCAGCAGCGCAGGATTGACTATGCCCAGCAGATGGAGAATATCGCCCATACGGTGCGCCAGCCGCTCTCCGAAGCGGTCTTAAAAGCGGACATCGCGCAGGCCGAGCGGATTCTGCAAACCCTGAAGCCTGCGGGCGTCCTGTCGCGTGCTGACGTGGTGCTGCCCAACGCCTTTCAGGCGCTGCACGCCAGTTTCGAAAACGAAAAGCCCATCCCGCTGTTTATCGCCCGCCTGTTCGAACTGCCGGTGCAGATTACCCTGCCGCTCTATTCGGTGGAGAGCAGCGGCTCGCCCAAGCCGCTCGCCTATCTGGTGCTGCAGGCGAATTCAACGCGCGTTTACCAGTTTATCCTCAGTACCGTCTCCACCATGGTCACCACCTATCTGCTGCTGGCGCTGATCCTGTCGGTGGCGATCAGCTGGTGTATCAACCGGCTGGTGGTGCATCCGCTGCGCCGCATCTCGCGCGAGCTGCAGGAGCTGCCGCCGCAGGCGATCCTGACCCACAAGCTGGCGCTGCCCGCCAGCCATCGCGACGATGAGATTGGCATGCTGATCCGCAGCTATAACCGCAACCAGCAGGTGCTGGAGTCGGTACATGATGAGATGAGCCGGCTGACCACCCATTATGCCGTTACCGATCTGCCCAATCGCGCGCTCTTTCTGGCGCTGCTCGACCAGCATATCCGCAGCCACAGCAAAGGGTTCGGGCTGATGGTGATCCGCATCGAAACGCTGCAGGAAGCCAACGGTGTGCTGAGCGACGAGCAGCGCGATACCCTGATGCTGACGCTGGTCGAGAAGATCCGCAGCACCGTCGATGACCATACGCTGCTGGCGCAGACCGGGCCGAGCGACTTCGCGCTGCTGATGAAGCGCGCCGGTACGCCGTTTCGCGCCATGCGCCTGGCGCGCAATCTGATGATCCGTCTGAACCAGCCGGTGACGCTGCACCAGCTGCAGCTTCGTCCCAACGCCAGCATCGGCCTGGCGCTTTCTGACGAAGAGCCGCTCACCGCCAACGAGCAGCTCGACCGCGCCACTTCGGCAATGATGTCGGCGCGCCATCTGGGCAAGAACCAGGTCCTCTTTTTTGACGCGGCGCTGACCGAGCGCGCGCAGAAGCGCCTGACGCAGGAGCATGACATTCTGCAGGGGCTGCAGGACGAGCAGTTCAGGCTATTTTTACAGCCGCAAATCAACATGCAGACCGGGGAGCTGGCCGGCGCCGAGGCGCTGCTGCGCATGCGTATGCCGGACGGCAGCTACGGCCTGACGGAAGAGTTTATCGCCAGCGCCGAGGAGATCGGCGTTATCAGCGCCATCGGACGCTGGGTGTTCGAAGAGGCGTGCCGCATTCTCGCCGGCTGGCAGAAGCGCGGTGTAGTTATCCCGCTCAGCGTTAACATCTCTGCCGTGCAGCTGCGCGACGTCAGCATGGTGCATCATCTGCAAAGCCTGCTGCAGCGCCATCAGATCGCGCCAGGCAGCTTTGTGCTGGAGATTACCGAAACCGCGCAGATGGGCGATGCTGAAATGGCGATGGCGCTGCTGCGTTCGCTACAAACGGTGGGCGTCGCGGTGGCGCTGGACGATTTCGGTATGGGCTACTCCAATCTCAACTATCTGCATCAGTTCAAATCGCTGCCGGTCAGCAAGTTAAAGATGGATCGCAGCTTTGTCGCCGCGCTGCCAGATGATGACACCATGGTGCGCATCGTCGCGGCCATCGCCGAAATTATCGATCTCGACGTGATTGCCGAAGGGGTGGAGACCGCCGAGCAGCGCGACTGGCTGCTGGCGCGCGGCATTCATATCGGTCAGGGCTATCTTTACGCCGAGGCGCTGCCGCTGGAACGCTTTACCGAGACCTGGCTACCGGCGTCTGTCGACAGCGAAGATACCTCTGCCGCTGAGGAGTAGGCGATCGGTCGATCGCTTCCTGACTCTTTTCTCGCGGACGCCAGTCGTCGCCTGATTCGTTGATTTTTCGCATTTTTTAGTTACAAAAGGTCCGGCTGAAGCGTTTCAGTTCATAGTTGCGTTTCCAGAAATCCCCCCGCCTTTGTAAGCCTGTATTAATCCCGTTAACAGGGTGTTATTTTTTGCCAACCGCCAGCGCCGGGGCGCGCGCTGCCTGCGGGGGACAATAAAACGACAACCTCACAACCCTGTTGTAGTGGACACCTGCTATGAAAACCTCACTGTTTAAAAGCCTCTATTTTCAGGTGCTGTTAGCCATCGGCATCGGCGTTCTGTTAGGCCATTTCTATCCGGAGTTAGGCGCGCAAATGAAGCCGCTTGGCGATGGCTTCGTCAAGCTGATCAAGATGATCATCGCGCCCGTGATTTTCTGTACGGTCGTGACCGGGATTGCCGGCATGGAGAGCATGAAAGCGGTGGGGCGTACCGGTGCGGTCGCGCTGCTCTATTTTGAAATCGTCAGCACCATCGCCCTGATTATCGGTCTGGTGGTAGTCAACGTCCTGCAGCCAGGCGTCGGCATGAACGTCGATCCGGCGACGCTGGATGCGAAAGCGGTCGCGGTCTATGCCCAGCAGGCGGAACAGCAGGGCGTCATCGCCTTCCTGCTGGACGTCATTCCAGGCAGCGTTATTGGCGCCTTCGCCAGCGGCAATATCCTGCAGGTGCTGCTGTTTGCGATTCTGTTCGGCTTCGCGCTGCATCGCCTCGGCAGCGCCGGCACGGTGATCTTTAACGTGATTGAGAGCTTTTCGAAGGTCATCTTCGGCATCATCAATATGATTATGCGCCTCGCCCCTATCGGCGCATTCGGCGCCATGGCTTTCACCATTGGTAAATATGGCGTCGGATCACTGGTGCAGCTCGGTCAGCTTATCATCTGCTTCTATATCACCTGCGTGCTGTTCGTGGTGGTAGTACTGGGGCTTATCGCACGCGTCGCCGGTTTCAATATTTTCCGCTTCGTTGCCTATATCAAAGAAGAGCTGCTGATCGTGCTCGGCACCTCCTCCTCTGAGTCGGCGCTGCCGCGCATGCTGGATAAGATGGAGAAGCTGGGCTGTAAGAAATCGGTGGTGGGGCTGGTGATCCCGACCGGCTACTCATTTAATCTCGACGGCACCTCGATTTATCTGACCATGGCGGCGGTGTTTATTGCCCAGGCGACCAACGCACACATGGACATCTTCCATCAGATTACCCTGCTGGTGGTGCTGCTGCTCTCGTCGAAGGGCGCGGCGGGCGTGACCGGCAGCGGCTTTATCGTGCTGGCGGCGACGCTGTCGGCGGTGGGCCATCTGCCGGTGGCGGGCCTGGCGCTAATCCTCGGCATCGACCGCTTTATGTCCGAAGCGCGCGCGCTGACTAACCTGGTCGGCAACGGCGTGGCGACGGTGGTCGTGGCGAAGTGGGTGGGCCAGCTGGATGAAAGCCAGCTGAAAGCAACGCTTGCCCGCAAGGCGAACGCGAAAAACGTACCGGAAACCTCTGCTTAAGTACGGCTTTACAGCAAAATCCCTCTAAATGCCCGCTGTCGCTTGCCCTGACAGCGGGCATTTGCATAATAATGCCCACCTGTTTTTTTTATGATTTTTCACTTCGTTGCGCGACTTCCTGGCCTTCACGTGGTCAAAGACTCTGTTGTCGAAAAACGACGCGGCTAAAACGAGAAAAACTCACCGCGTATTACAACGGCGAAACGTGCCAGTGATAACGACTTTTAGATTAGAGGTTCACATGCAGGGCACCAGAATTCGGCTTTTGGTTGGGGGGATAGCGTGGGTGGCCGCCAGTTTTGGCGCCTGTGCCGAAACGCTGCAGCCCGATCCAGCCTGGCAAGAAGGGAAACTGGATAACGGATTAAGCTGGCAGCTGCTGACAACGCCGCAGCGTCCCAGCGATCGCATTGAGCTGCGTATGGTAGTCAATACCGGCTCGCTGGTAGAGACCACCCAGCAGACCGGCTTTAGCCACCTGCTGCCGCGCCTGGCGATGGTGCACAACGCCGCGCTCGACACTAACCAGCAGCGCGCACTGTGGCAGCAGGCGATGGACCCGCAGCATCCGCTGCCCCCGGCCATCGTCTCCTACGACTTCACTCAGTACAACCTTAGCCTGCCCAACAACCGCCCGGAGCTGCTGAAAGAGGCGCTTAACTGGCTGGCGGCGACGGCGGGCAAAATGTCGATTAACGAGCAGGTGGTCAGCACCGCGCTGAGCGCTTCCGATCCTGCTGCAACCTGGCCTGCTAATACCCAGGATGTGCTGTGGCGCTATCGCCTGAAGGGGTCGACGCTGCTGGCGCACGATCCGGCCGAACAGCCGCGCGCCCCGATCGACCCTAACGCGCTGAACGCCTTTTATCAGCAGTGGTATACGCCGGACGCCATGACGCTTTATGTGGTGGGCAACGTGGAGAGCCGTAGTCTGGCGGAGCAGATCAATAAAGCCTTCTCTTCGCTGACCGGCAAGCGCAGCAACCCCGCGCCGTTGCCGACGCTGTCGCCGCTGCCGCATCAGCCGATTAATCTGGTCAACGGCGCGATGAGTCAGGATCGCCTGGCGCTGATTTGGGA
This sequence comes from Pantoea phyllosphaerae, assembly GCF_051025595.1. Taxonomy (NCBI): domain Bacteria; kingdom Pseudomonadati; phylum Pseudomonadota; class Gammaproteobacteria; order Enterobacterales; family Erwiniaceae; genus Pantoea; species Pantoea phyllosphaerae. The sequence continues at coordinate 78,308 of NZ_JBPFDE010000016.1, read as the reverse complement.
TACGCCCTGGCAGCCAATTCGCGATTCGCAGAACCTGCAGCGTTACTGGCAGAGCGATCTGGCGCGCGAGGCGCTGTTCTGGCATCTGCAGCGCACGCTGGGCGACAGCAAAGCGCAGAACCTGCAGATTGGTTTCGACTGCCGCGTGCTTTACCAGCGCGCCCAGTGCTCGGTGAATCTTGACGCGCGCAACGACGCGCTGGAATCGGGCCTGAACCTGGTGTCGCGCGAGCTGGCAGTGGTGCGCGACAAAGGACTGCCGCAGGAGGAGTTCGACGCGCTGATGGCGCAGAAGCTGCTGGAGCTGAACAAACTGTTTGCCACCTATGCGCGCACCGATACCGACGTGCTGATGAGCCAGCGCCTGCGTTCGCAGCAGAATGCGGTGGTGGATATCGCGCCTGAGCAATATCAGAAGCTGCGTCAGGCGTTTCTGAGTGAACTGACGCGCGATCGGCTGAATCAGGAGCTGCGTCAGCAACTGTCGCAGGAGGTTACGCTGGTGTTGATGCAGCCGGAAGGCGAAGCGGAGACCAACGCGAAAAGCCTGCAGGCGATCTGGGATAAAGTGATGGCGCCGCCAGCGGCCGCCGACGCCGCTCCGCAGGAGAACAGCGCCAGCGACAGCGCGCCGCCATCTTCCTGATCCGTCAGGTTTTCGCCCTGAGCCACTCGGTCACCAGCATCGGCCAGCTGGCAAGGGGCAGATCCGCCACGCCGCGGATGCCAAATCCGTGGCCGCCTTTCTGATAAAAATGCAGCTCTGCGGGCACTTTGTGTTCGCGGAGCGCGCTGAAAAACGCCATGCTGTGGTTTACCGAGACCGTTTCATCATCCGCCGCGTGAATAAGCAGCGTCGGTGGCGTCTGCGCGTGCACGCGCGTCTCCAGCGAATAGGCTTCGATGGTTTTCGCGTCGGGCCAGGCGCCGAGCAGGCGCGTGCGTGAGCCCTCATGCGCCACGCCGTCGCGCATGCTGATCACCGGATAGACCAGCACCATCGCATCGGGACGCGGCGAGAAGCTGTCCGCGGCGTCCTGCACCGGATAGATTTTTTCGGCGAAGCGCGTCCCCAGGCTGGCGGCAACGTGCCCACCCGCCGAGAAGCCCGTCATCACAATATATTTGCCGTTCAGGCCGCGCTGGGCGCGATCGCGCAGCACGCGTACCGCACGCTGTGCGTCGGCCAGCGGCGCGTCGGCGCCTTCGTGATGGCCGTCGTAGGGCAGGCGATAGGTCATCACCGCCAGGGTGTAACCCATCGCGGTGAAGAAGGTTGCCAGCGCGCTGCCTTCGCGGTCGATCAAAACGCGCTGGTAGCCACCGCCCGGCGCCACCAGCAGCGTGATGCCGTTGGACTCTTCGGGATGCCAGATAGCGATCTCCGGGCAGCGCACGCCGGTCGCCGCGCGATCGTAGGGCTCATACTCTTTCGCCAGATCGACGATTTGCGGCTGCGCGCGCGAATCGCTGGCGCCTGGCGCGTCGCCATTGGGCCAGATGTTGATAATTTCTGTGTGCATAAAACGGTCCTGGTGCGAGGAGTGTTGTGATTTTTTTATCGCGGCCGACGAAACAGCGTCCTGCTGTTGTTGAGGAAAAGATGGTCTTTTTTGCGGCGGTCGTCCATCCGAAAACGACCTTGAGCGGCGGATTCAGACTATGCCTGGAGTCAGGAGCAAGCGGGGTTTCAGGCGTAAAAAGCGGCCTGTCGCGCGGGTGGAAATCAGTGCCAGAATTAATTTTTATCTTAACGGCAACAGGCCGTCAGCTCTCTGTCGCTAAGGCAAATTTAAGGCGGTTTCATCCGGGCATTCGCCGGGCAGGGATCGCTCGCCCCGCAAAGCGGGGCGGACGTTATGCCGGCATCGCCGCCAGCGGAATAATCGCGCCGCGATGCTGGATCACCGTGCTGGCGGTCAGGTGGCCGCGCTCGGCGGCGGCCTGCGGCGAGCCGCCCGTCAGGCGCTGCGACAGATAGCCCGCGCTGAAAGAGTCGCCTGCCGCAGTGGTGTCGATGATGCGCGACGCATCAAGACGCACTGCTGGCACGTCAATCAGCGCGTCGTCGCCGATCGCCACCAGACAGGAGTCTGCGCCGCGTTTAATCACGATTTCGCTGGCGCCTGCGGCGCGCGTGCGCTCAATCACTGCGCTTAGGGGATGCTCGCCCCACAGCAGATCTTCGTCATCCAGCGTTAAAAAAGCGATATCGGTACGCTGCAGCATGGCGCTATAGGCCTGCTGCGCGCTCGCTTTGTCCGCCCACAGGCGCGGACGATAATTATTGTCGAAAATCACCTGGCCGCCGTTGGCGCGGCAGCGATCCAGCAGCGCCATCAGCTTTTCGCGACTGTTGTCCGACAGGATCGCCAGCGAAATGCCGCTCAGGTAGAGGTAGTCGTAATGCGTCAGCTCGTCGACGATAGCGGCGGATTGTGGAGCGTCAAGCCAGTAACGCGCGGCGGCGTCGCTGCGCCAGTACCAGAAGGTGCGCTCGCCTTTGTCGTCGGTTTCGATGACATACAGGCCGGGCATTTTATTCTCCAGGCGCTGGATCAGACGGGTTTCGACCTTCTCCTGCTGCCAGGCGGCGATCATCTGATCGCTGAAGGAGTCAATGCCGAGCGCCGTCACATAGTCGACGCTGAGCTGCGCTTGATCGACCTGGCGCGCCAGATAGACTGCCGTGTTCAGCGTATCGCCGCCGAAGCCGCGTTTAATGCTCTCACCCTTCTCGGACAGCTCAATCATGCACTCACCGATAATGGCTATTTTTTTATGCGTCATGGTCTTTGGCCTGTAGTGAAATAGTGCCTTAGTCTCGCGTCTGGTATGGCAGACGTCAATGGTTTTTAAAACGGCGTTTTAATTCCACTTAAGGTAAGAAAAGCCTGTCTTCGCGGCGATTTAACGGCCAAAGTCAGGCTTTTTTTCACGATTGCGTCCGACTGGGGTTGGTACACTCTTTAGTCTTATGTGGCCAGCAGGCAGACAGATAAAGGCGGGCACAGCTGAGACTCGCCGCCGCGCTGGCACATGGCACTTGCCACCAACCAGGAAAAAACCATGGTGATGAAGAATATTAGTCATCGGCTACCTTCTTCAACTGACATCAACCCACGACAGGAAGCGCGTCTCTTCTGGCAGCAATGCCAACGATTCTACACTTTCCAGCCGATATACCAGGTATCGGGCCGGTTGCTGGCAATTGAAATCCTGACCGCGGTCACGCACCCGACCGCGCCGGAAAAGAGGCTCTCGCCGGAGGCCTACTTTGAAGCACTGGCGATTAATCAGCGTCTGCACGTTGTTCATGAGCAGCTGACGCTGCTGAAAGAGTGGCAGCCTTTTTTTTGCGACAACCAGATCGTGGCGTCGGTGAATATCGACGGGCCGACGCTGATGGCGATTCAGCAGCATCCGCCGATCCGACGCCTGATTACCAGACTGCCGTGGGTGCGCTTCGAACTCACCGAACATCACGCGCTGCCGCAGGAAGAGATGATTGCGCAGATGCCGGAGCTGGGCCCGCTGTGGCTGGACGATTTCGGTTCCGGCATGGCCAACTTCTCTGCCCTGACGGAGCTGAAGTATGACTATATCAAGCTGTCGCGCGAGCTCTTTATCCTGCTGCGCCGCACTGAAGAGGGGCGGGCGCTCTTTTCAATGTTGCTGGCGTTGATTAACCGTTACTGCAATGGCGTGATCGTTGAAGGCGTTGAGACCGAAGAGGAGTGGCGTCAGGTCTGCTGCTCGCCCGCAATGGCGGCGCAGGGCTACTTTTTTTCAAGGCCGGTCCCTTTTTCGCAACTTAATCATCTGCCGCTTCAGCTTGCCTGATGCCGTTCCACAACCTCTCGACTATCTTTAACGGAGACTGTGGACAGGCAAGGAGGAAGCGAGATGTCGCGCACGGGAAAAGTTGTTAGCTGGATAGTCGGGATTTTTTTGTTGCTGATCGTGGCAGTGGTCATCATTATCGCAACCTTTGACTGGAATCGTCTCAAGCCCACCATCAACCAGAAAGTCTCGACGGAACTCAATCGCCAGTTCGCCATTCGCGGCGATCTGGGCGTTGCCTGGGAACGCAACCGCGATGAGCCGGGCTGGCGAAGCTGGATACCCTGGCCACATGTGCATGCGCAGGACATCATATTAGGCAATCCGCCGGAGATGGCGGAAGTGACGATGGTGCATCTGGCGCGTGTCGACGCTACCCTGTCGCCGCTGGCGCTGCTGCATAAAGAAGTTTATCTGCCGTGGATCAAGCTGCAGCAGCCCGATGCGCGGCTGATTCAGACCGCCGACAAGAAGAACAACTGGACCTTCAATCTCGCCGACAGCAAAAATCCTGATGCCAGTGCGGCGCCATCCGCCTGGTCATTTCGCCTCGACAATATTCTGTTCGACCAGGGCCAGCTACGCTACCGCGATGCGGTCAACAAAGCTGACGTGACGGTAAAAATCAATCCGCTCGGCAAGCCGGTGCCTTATGGGCAGATTGCCGGCGGCAGCGACGCGCAGAAAGGCGCAGGCGACTTTGTTTTCGGCTGGGAGGCGCGCGGCACCTATAACAATGAGCAGCTGGAAGGGGAAGGCAAAACCGGCGGCATGCTCTCGCTGCGCAGCAAAAACACGCCGTTCCCGATTCAGGCCGATATACGCAACGGCTCAACGCGCGTGCAGGTTACAGGCGGCATTCAGGATCCGATGAATCCTGGTGGTGTGAACGTGCGGCTACGTTTCTCCGGCGATACCCTTGCCAACCTTTATGGCCTGACCGGCGTGCTCTTGCCCGATACGCCGCCTTATGAAACCGACGGCCATTTGACCGCCCGCTTCACCGGCAAAAAAGGGCCGGAGTACCATTACGAAAACTTCAACGGTCATATCGGCGACAGCGATATTCACGGCACGCTCACCTACACCCAGGGCAAACCCAGACCGGCGCTGGTGGGCGAGCTGAGCTCGAAACAGCTGCGTATGGCGGATCTGGGTCCGCTTATCGGCGTCGATTCCGGCAAGGGCAGTGCGAAAACCGCGCAGGCGAAGGCGAAGCGCGGCGAGAAAACGACACAGCCTGCCGATCGCGTTCTGCCGCATGACACCTTCGACACCAGGAGCTGGGATGTTATGGACGCCGACGTGAAGTTTACCGGCAAGCGCATCGAACATGGCAATTCGCTGCCGCTAAGCGATCTCTACACGCATCTGCAGCTGAAAGGTGGCGATCTGCTGCTCGATCCCCTGCGCTTCGGTATGGCAGGCGGTACGCTGAACAGCACGATTCGCCTCGAAGGAGATAAGTCGCCGATGCGCGGCCGCGCCGACATTCACGCGCGTCGTCTGCATCTGCGCCAGCTCTTTCCTGACGTCGAAGCGATGCAGCGCAGCCTGGGCCAGTTAAACGGCGATGCCAGCTTTACCGGCAGCGGCAACTCGGTGGCGGATCTGCTCGCGACCAGTAATGGCCAGCTGAAGCTGTTAATGAACAATGGCTTAATCAGCCGCAGCCTGATGGAGATCGCTGGGCTGAACGTGGGTAACTATGTGGTCGGCAAGCTGTTTGGCGACGATGAGGTGCGTATCAACTGCGCCGCGACGGATGTGAAGCTGCAAAATGGCGTCGCAACGCCTAACCTGTTCGTGTTTGACACTGAAAATGCGGTCATCAACGTCACCGGCAACGCCAACTTCGCCAGCGAGCGCCTGGATCTCTCGATCAATCCAGAAAGCAAAGGCATCCGTATCGTGACGCTGCGTTCGCCGCTTTACGTTCGCGGCACCTTCAAAAATCCTGACGCTGGCGTTAAAGCCGGGCCGCTGCTGGCGCGCGGCGCAGCTGCCGTGGCACTTGGCACCGTGGTCGGCCCTGCCGCCGCGCTGCTGGCGTTGATCAGCCCAAGCGACAACGAGGATAACCAGTGCAGCAATGTGCTGCAGCAGATGAAAAGCAAAAAGTGATCAGCTGCGATAGAGCACTTTGATGATGTGATAGCCAAATGCGGTTTTCACCGGCCCGTACGGTTTTATCAGCGGGCAGGTGAAGACCGCTTTATCGAAGGCCGGCACCATCTGACCCTGTCGAAACTCGCCTAAATCGCCGCCATTGCGTCCGGAAGGGCAGGTAGAGTGTTTCTTTGCCAGCTGCTGAAAACTGGCGCCCTTTTCCAGCTTCGCCAGCAGCGCGTTAGCCAGCGCTTCCTCTTTCACCAGGATGTGTAAAGCCGCCGCGGTTTTCGCCATGATAGTCCTCTGATTGTGTATACTGGCCGCCCATTATTTCATCCTCCTCTCTTTTTACTGAGCGATTTTTTACTATGCGTTTAAACCCCAGCCAACAACGCGCCGTCGAGTTTGTTACCGGCCCCTGTCTGGTGCTGGCGGGAGCGGGATCGGGCAAAACCCGCGTCATCACCAATAAGATTGCCCATCTGATCCGCGAGTGCGGCTATCAGGCGCGCCATATCGCGGCGGTTACCTTTACCAATAAAGCCTCGCGCGAGATGAAAGAGCGCGTCGCCCAGACGCTGGGGAAAAAAGAGGCGCGCGGTCTGATGATCTCCACTTTCCATACGCTGGGGCTGGAGATCATCAAGCGCGAATACGCCGCGCTGGGCATGAAGTCCAATTTCTCGCTGTTCGATGATACCGACCAGCTGGCGCTGCTGAAAGATTTGACGCAGCCGTGGCTGGAAGAGGACAAGACGCTGCTGCAGCAGCTGATCTCCACCATTTCCAACTGCAAGAACGATTTGATCGATCCGCCGCGCGCCGCCGCGCTGGCGCGCAGCGAGCGCGATAATATCTTCGCCCACTGCTACAGCCTCTACGATCAGCATCTGAAATCGTGCAACGTGCTCGACTTCGACGATTTGATCCTGCTGCCGACGCTGCTGCTGCAGCGCAATCAGGAGGTGCGGGAACGCTGGCAGCAGCGCATTCGCTATCTGCTGGTGGATGAGTACCAGGATACTAACACCAGCCAGTATGAGCTGGTGAAGCTGCTGGTGGGCGCGCGGGCGCGCTTTACCGTGGTCGGCGACGACGACCAGTCGATCTACTCCTGGCGCGGCGCGCGGCCGCAGAATCTGGTGCTGCTGAAAGAGGATTTTCCAGCGCTGGAAGTGATCAAGCTGGAGCAGAATTACCGCTCGTCGCAGCGCATCCTGAAAGCAGCGAATATCCTGATCGCCAATAACCCGCACGTGTTCGAGAAGCGGCTTTTCTCCGAGCTCGGTCTCGGCAGCGAACTCAAAGTGCTGACCGCGAACCATGAGGATCATGAAGCGGAGCGCGTAACGGGCGAGCTGATTGCACACCATTTCATCAATAAAACGCAGTATAAAGATTACGCGATTCTCTATCGCGGCAATCATCAGTCGCGCGTGTTTGAAAAGATGCTGATGCAGAACCGCATTCCCTATCGCATCTCTGGCGGCACCTCATTCTTTTCGCGGCCGGAGATTAAGGATCTCCTTGCCTATCTGCGCGTGCTGACCAATCCGGACGACGACAGCGCCTTTTTGCGCATCGTCAACACGCCACGTCGCGAGATTGGCCCGGCCACGCTGCAAAAGCTGGGCGAGTGGGCGAACCTGCGCAACAAAAGCCTGTTCAACGCCAGCTTCGACGTCGGCCTCGGGCAGACGCTAAGCGGGCGCGGCCTGGAACATCTGCAGCGCTTTACCCACTGGCTGCAGGAGATTGTACAGATGACCGAACGCGAGCCGGTCAATGCGGTGCGCGATCTGATCCGCGGCATCGACTATGAAAGCTGGCTGTTCGAAACCTCGGGCAGTCCGAAAGCGGCCGAAATGCGCATGAAGAACGTCAATACGCTGTTTCAGTGGATGACGGAGATGCTTGAGGGCAGCGATATCGATGAGCCGATGACGCTGACGCAGGTGGTCACGCGCTTTACGCTGCGCGACATGATGGAGCGCGGCGAGAGCGATGAAGAGCTCGATCAGGTGCAGCTAATGACGCTGCACGCCTCGAAAGGGCTGGAATTCCCCTACGTTTTCCTGGTCGGCATGGAAGAGGGGCTGCTGCCGCATCAGAGCAGCATCGATGAGAACAACATCGAAGAGGAGCGCCGCCTGGCCTACGTAGGCATTACTCGCGCGCAGAAAGAGCTCACCTTTACGCTCTGCCGCGAGCGTCGCCAGTACGGCGAGCTGGTGCGCCCGGAGCCGAGCCGTTTTCTGCTTGAGCTGCCGCAGGATGATGTCGTCTGGGAAACCGAGCGCAAGGTCGTCAGCGCCGAAGAGCGGATGAAAACCGGGCAAACGCGGGTCGCTGGACTGCGGGCGATGCTGGAGAAGGCGAAAAAGGGCTAAAGGCCCTTTTTCTTTGCGCTGATGCCGATCGGCTTATCAATACTGATGAGGTTGATTTTACCGCGTGCCAGGCGAATAGCTAACGGGCTGGTTGCCTGCGGTAAACGCAATCGCTGCCCTACGAGAGATACGCGCAAAGATTGCGTAGCGACTCGAAAGCAGAGATGGAGAGAAGGCGTTAACGTCCGTTTGCTGTCAGGCGATAGTCAGCAGCCAGTGCACATAGGACTGGTAATGGCTCTCCTGCTCCAGCAGCTCGGCGCGCAGCGGATGCGCTTCCAGCCAGCCTGCTGGCAGCGTGAGATGCAGCGTATCGTCGTCGGCCTGTAAGCGCACCGCAGGCAGCGTATCGTCGCGACGACGGCTGGAAAAGATGATCGCCAGCCGCAGCAGGCGGCACAGACGTTCGGCAAGACGCGGCGGAAGGGCGTTTTGCTGGGTCAACAGCGCTAAGTCGATGCTGCCGCTCTGGTTCTGCAGCAGGCAGGCCAGCAGTTTTTTCTGTGCGGGCGTAAAGCCGGGGAGATCGAGATGGCGCACCAGATAGGCGGCATGCTGCGGTGCCTGGCGGAAATCGACACTAAGGCCAATTTCATGTATCGCGCTGGCGCTGAGCAGCAGCTCGCGGCAGCGCTGATCCAGTTTCCATACCGCGCTCACCTGGCGGAAAAAGACGTCGGCCAGCTGACGCACTCGCGCCGCCTGTTCCACATCGATAGAGAAACGACGCTGGACGTTCTGCAGCGTGCGGCTGCGGATATCGCGATCGACCGGCAGATGCAGCATGCCGTAAACCAGCCCCTCGCGCAGTGCGCCGCCCGCCAGCGTCATGCTCTCAATGCCGAGCTCCTGGAATACCGCAATCAGAATGGAAAGACCGCTGGGGAAAACCAGCGCGCGCTCCAGCGTTAAGCCTTCAATCTCCAGCTCTTCCAGCTTGCCGCACTGAATGGCGCGCTGTTTGAGCTGCTGCAGCTTACTCAGGGTGATGCGCTCATCCATGCCCTGCGCCACCATAATCTCCTGCAGCGCCTGTACGGTGCCGGAGGCGCCGACACAGGCTTTCCAGCCGTGAGCGCGCAGCGGCGAGGCGATAGGACGGATCATGTCGATAGCGGCCTGCTCGGCAGCGTCGAAATTTTCTTTCGCCAGATGACGGTCGCTAAAGAAGCGTTCAAGCCAGGTTACGCAGCCCATAGGCAGGCTATACAGCAGGGAGGCATGCGAGCCGTCGCCGGTGGCCAGCTCGGTGCTGCCGCCGCCGATATCGACCACCAGCCGCTTGTCCGAGCCGCCGGTGGTGTGTGCGACGCCCTGATAAATCAGGCGCGCTTCCTCTTCGCCGCTGATCACGTTAATCGTACAGCCCAGGAGTTGCTGTGCGGTAAACAGGAATTCGCTGGCGTTGGCCGCCAGGCGCAGCGTGGCGGTTGCAACCACGCGGATCTGCTCGGAAGGAATATCCTGCAGCTGTTCGGAGAAGAGCTTCAGACACTCCCAGCCGCGCGTCATCGCCTCGACGGAAAGATGGTTATTTTTGTCCAGGCCAGCAGCCAGACGCACCTTGCGCTTAATGCGCGCAACGGTCTGAATGCTTCCAGAAACTTCGCGCACCACCAGCATATGAAAGCTGTTGGATCCCAGATCAATCGCAGCATAAAGTGACGATGCGCTTAGCATAGTGTGGATTAACCTGAACGTTTACGGTTGTTATTACGCGGCGCTCCACGACGATTCGCGTTATTGCCGCTGCGGCGCGGACCATTGCCCGTGCGAGCGCGTGCCAGGCGCTTCGGCGGCGGCAGGTTATCCATCAGCGCGTCGCTGTTGTACTTGCTCACCGGAATGCTGTGGCCGATGTACTCTTCAATCGCTGGCAGATTCAGCGCGTACTCTTCACAGGCCAGGCTGATAGAGTGTCCGCTGGCACCGGCGCGGCCGGTACGGCCGATGCGGTGAACATAATCTTCGCGATCGTCAGGCAGGTCGTAGTTAAAGACGTGCGTGACCGCAGGAATATGCAGGCCGCGTGCCGCAACGTCGGTTGCCACCAGAATATCAACGTCGCCTTTGGTGAAGTCGTCCAGAATGCGCAGGCGTTTCTTCTGCGGCACGTCGCCGGTCAGCAGGCCGACGCGATGGCCGTCCGCCGCCAGATGGCCCCAGATATCTTCGCAGCGATGCTTGGTGTTGGCGAAGACGATAGCGCGATCCGGCCACTCTTCTTCCAGCAGCGTCTGCAGCAGGCGCATTTTTTCTTCGTTCGACGGATAGAAAAGCTCTTCTTTAATACGGTGACCCGTTTTCTGCTCTGGCTCGACCTCAACGTACTCAGCGTTGTTCATGTGTTCGAAAGCCAGTTCGCGCACGCGCCAGGAGAGCGTGGCGGAGAACAGCATGCTCAGGCGCTGCGGCGCAGGCGGCATGCGGCGGAACAGCCAGCGAATATCTTTAATAAAGCCGAGATCGAACATGCGGTCGGCTTCGTCCAGCACCAGTACCTGAATCGCGCCAAGGTTAATGTGGTTCTGCTTCGCGTAATCGATCAGACGGCCGGTGGTGCCAACCAGGATGTCAACGCCGTCGGCCAGCACTTTCAGCTGCTTGTCGTAACCGTCGCCGCCGTAAGCCAAACCCAGCTTCAGCCCGGTGGCCTGCGCCAGCGGTTCGGCGTCGGCATGGATCTGCACCGCCAGTTCGCGCGTCGGCGCCATAATCAACGCGCGCGGCTGATTGATCTGACGGCCTTCCTGGGCAGGGTGAGTGAGAAGATGATGAAACGTTGACGTCAGAAACGCCATCGTTTTGCCGGTACCGGTTTGCGCCTGGCCTGCGACATCACGTCCTGAGAGCGTAAAGGGCAGAGCTAACGCCTGAATAGGCGTGCAGTTATGAAAGCCTTTCTTTTCAAGGGCTTCCACGACCAGAGGGTGCAGGGCGAAGTCGGAAAACTTCTGTTCTGTTAAGTGTGTTTTGCTCATAGTGTGGTAGAATATCAGCTTACTATCGCTTTACGAAAGCGTATCCGATGAAATAAAGTCAACCTTCGTTGGTAAACTTTACGCCAATTCGCCAGGCATAATCTTGTGGAGTAATACATGAGCAGCGATAAAATCGTTCACCTCACCGATGACAGTTTCGATGCAGACGTGCTGAAAGCAGAAGGTGTCACACTGGTAGATTTCTGGGCTGAATGGTGTGGTCCTTGCAAAATGATCGCCCCGATTCTCGATGAAGTTGCCGAAGAGTACGACGGTAAGCTCACCATCGCCAAGCTGAACATTGACGATAACCCGGGCACCGCGCCGAAGTACGGCATCCGCGGCATCCCGACGCTGCTGCTGTTCAAAAACGGTGAAGTCGCCGCGACCAAAGTCGGCGCGCTGTCTAAAAGCCAGCTGAAAGAGTTCCTGAACGCCAACCTGGCATAAGGACGAGAACGTTCGGCGGTGGCGAATTTTCTTCCACTGCTGGACGTTCGCATTTTAGCGTGCTAAGTTACTTTCACTGCATTACGCACTTACCTTGTAGTTTGCATCTTAAAGATTTCCTTTGTTAAACCCTGAAGCACGTTCCGTATACAGCGGTTTAGCAATTCTGACGGTTAGCACCAACTTTGGCATTGCATTTCAACCGTCTCTCTCGCTTCCAGTCGCCATCCCTGACGATGATCGTCGAGAAGAGTTGAAAGCGCCATTAACAGGCATGGAATATTAAGCCATACCATTCACGACCAACATTTCGAGAATTACCCCGAGTTTAAGAACCCATCACTATGAATCTTACCGAATTAAAGAACACGCCGGTTTCTGAGCTGATAACCCTCGGCGAAAATATGGGGCTGGAAAACCTGGCGCGCATGCGCAAACAGGATATTATTTTCGCCATCCTCAAACAGCACGCGAAAAGCGGCGAGGACATCTTCGGTGATGGTGTGCTGGAGATATTGCAGGACGGATTCGGTTTCCTCCGCTCCGCAGACAGCTCTTACCTCGCCGGCCCCGACGACATCTACGTTTCTCCCAGCCAAATTCGCCGTTTCAACCTTCGCACTGGTGACACCATCTCCGGCAAAATCCGTCCGCCGAAAGAGGGCGAGCGCTACTTTGCGCTGCTGAAGGTTAACGAGGTTAACTACGATAAGCCTGAAAACGCGCGTAATAAGATTCTGTTCGAAAACCTGACGCCCCTGCACGCCAACAGCCGTCTGCGCATGGAGCGCGGCAATGGTTCAACGGAAGACCTTACCGCACGCGTGCTGGATCTGGCTTCGCCGATCGGCCGTGGCCAGCGTGGTCTGATCGTTGCGCCGCCGAAAGCGGGTAAAACCATGCTGCTGCAGAATATTGCGCAGAGCATCGCCTACAACCATCCAGACTGCGTGCTGATGGTGCTGCTGATCGACGAACGCCCGGAAGAAGTGACCGAGATGCAGCGTCTGGTCAAAGGCGAAGTTATCGCCTCTACCTTCGACGAACCGGCTTCACGCCACGTTCAGGTGGCTGAAATGGTGATCGAGAAGGCGAAGCGTTTGGTTGAACACAAGAAAGACGTGATCATTCTGCTCGACTCCATCACCCGTCTGGCGCGCGCCTATAACACCGTGGTGCCGGCATCAGGTAAAGTGCTGACCGGTGGTGTTGACGCCAACGCCCTGCATCGTCCGAAGCGCTTCTTTGGCGCCGCGCGTAACGTGGAGGAGGGCGGCAGCCTGACCATCATCGCGACCGCGCTGGTTGATACCGGCTCGAAGATGGATGAAGTGATTTACGAAGAGTTTAAAGGCACCGGTAACATGGAGCTGCACCTCGCACGTAAAATCGCTGAAAAACGTGTCTTCCCGGCGATTGACTACAACCGCTCCGGTACGCGTAAAGAAGAGCTGCTCACTTCTCAGGAAGAGCTGCAGAAGATGTGGATCCTGCGCAAGATTATTCACCCGATGGGCGAAATCGACGCGATGGAATTCCTTATCAACAAGCTGGCGATGACCAAAACCAACGACGAATTCTTCGATATGATGAAGCGCTCGTAATCCCGCGCGGGCTAATCGAGAGGGCTATACCGACTTTTTTAGCCTAAATGCGCAGGAAATCGCCCTGACGCCACGTCTTAACGTGGCGTTTTTTATTTGTGCGCATTAGGATTACCGCTGGCAGGAGCATTTATAATGACTGCGGCGGCAGTGCGCAAAAAATAACCATGCGCGCGTGGTCGGAAGCAGAATTCGGACTCGGGATGAAAGGCAAAAACATGCAGTTTGTTTATCCTGTCCCTGATTTTAGCTGAGAGCGTTAAACGTGAATTTACTCACTATGAGTACTGAGCTGGGCCTTACTTTTCTATTTTCTTTAGTCTTTATCTTTTTTGCGCGCAAAGCGGCTAAAAAAATAGGTCTGGTTGACACGCCTAATTCCCGTAAACGTCATCACGGTGCCATTCCACTGGTCGGCGGCATTTCCGTTTACGCCGGCATCTGCTTTATGTTTCTCATTACTCACTTCTATCTGCCGCACGCCACGCTTTATCTTATTTGCGCTGGCCTGCTGGTGCTGGTCGGCGCACTCGACGATCGTTTCGATATCAGCGTAAAAATCCGCGCCGTAGTGCAGGCCGCAGTAGCGGTGGCGATGATGGTAGGGGCCAAGCTCTATCTGCTCAGCCTCGGCTTTATTATTGGTCCGGTAGAGCTGGTTGTGGGGCCGTTTGGCTACGTGCTGACGCTGTTCGCCGTCTGGGCGGCAATTAACGCCTTTAATATGGTGGACGGCATCGACGGCCTGCTGGGTGGCCTTTCATCGGTCACCTTTGCCGCAATGGGCATTATTCTCTGCTTCGATGGCCAGTACAGTCTGGCCGTCTGGTGCTTCGCCATGATTGCCGCCACCCTGCCTTATATCTTGTTGAATCTTGGTTTTCTCGGCCGCCGCTATAAAGTTTTTATGGGTGATGCCGGCAGCACCATGATTGGCTTCACTATTATCTGGATCCTGCTGGAAACCACGCAGGGATTGAGTCATCCCATTACGCCCGTGACCGCGCTCTGGCTTATCGCCATTCCGCTGATGGATATGGTGGCGATTATGTATCGTCGCCTGCGCAAAGGCATGAGTCCTTTTTCCGCCGACCGGCAGCATATTCACCATTTGATCATGCGCGCCGGCTTCACCTCGCGCCAGGCATTTGTCTTGATCACCGTGGCGGCCGCGATTCTCGCCGGCATCGGCGTGCTTGGCGAGTACCTCGCCTTTATCCCCGAGTGGGTGATGCTGGTGCTGTTTATGATGGCGTTTATGTTTTACGGCTACTGCCTGAAACACGCCTGGCGCGTGGCGCGCCTGATCCGTCGTATAAAGCGTCGTCTGAACGCTCACCGCGACGCTAAGAAAAAATTACCCTGATAAGGATTGCCTTGTGATGACCTCTGAGGTTGCAGATAACGAACTGGATATTCGCGGCTTGGGCTGCGCGTTATGGCGCGGCAAGCGCTGGATTATCGGGCTGGCGCTGCTTTTCGCGCTGGTCGCCTGGCTGGCTTCACTGCTGATGAAGCAGGCGTGGAGCACCACGGCGATCACCGATCGTCCTACGGTGAATATGCTCGGCGATTACTACGCGCAGGAGCAGTTTCTGAATAACCTCGACGTGCGCAACAATACGCTCAGTCTGGCGGCGCCTTCGCCGACCATCATGGATGAGGTCTATCAGGAATTTATTATGCAGCTGGGCGCCTGGGATACGCGCCGCGACTTCTGGCAGCAGACGGAATATTACAAGAGCCGCCGCTCAGGCAACGCCCATAACGACGCCGCGCTGCTTGACGATATGGTCGCCAATATCCAGTTTCTGCCCGCCGACGCGGCGCGCAATACGCGCGACAGCGTTAAGCTTATCGCGGAAACCGCAGGGGACGCCAACAACCTGCTGCGTCAGTATATCGCCTTCGCCAGCGAGCGCGCGGCGCGCCACCTTAACGGCGAGCTGAAGGGGGCCTGGCAGGCGCGCAGCGAGCAGCTGCAGGCGCAGGTAAAGCGTCAGGAAGATGTAGCGAACGCCGTTTTCCAGCGCCAGCAGCATCGCCTGCAGCAGGCGTTAAAGGTCGCCAGCCAGCAGGGCATTCATGAAAACCGCTCGCGCGACGCGCGCGAACCCATCGCCGACAGCGACCTCTTCCTGCTGGGCGAGCCGCAGCTGCAGGCGCAGCTGGAAACCCTGCAGGCGACCGGACCGAGTTACGATATCAGCTATGATCAAAACAGGGCGATGCTCACCACGCTGAGCGCCGGCCCGACGTTGAACCGCACCTTCCAGACCTATCGCTATCTGCGTACCCCGGAAGAGCCGGTTTCGCGCGACAGCCCGCGTCGCCTCTTTATGATGATTATGTGGGGCGCGTTGGGCGCATTGACGGGCGCAGGCGTGGCGCTGGCGCGTCGTTCCACCGTCAGAGCTGCGAGAGAAACCGCGTGAAAGTGCTAACAGTATTCGGGACTCGCCCAGAGGCGATAAAAATGGCGCCGCTGGTGCAGGCGCTGGCGCACGACCCTGCGTTTGACGCTCGCCTGTGCGTTACCGCGCAGCACCGCGAAATGCTCGACCAGGTGCTGCGCCTCTTTGCGCTGCAGCCAGATTATGACCTGAACGTAATGCGTCCTGAGCAGGGATTAACGGAGATTACCTGCCGCATTTTGCAGGGCATGAAAACCGTGCTGCTCGACTTCAAACCCGACGTGGTGCTGGTGCATGGCGACACGACCACTACGCTCGCCGCCAGCCTGGCGGCATTTTATCAGCAGATCCCGGTCGGACACGTCGAGGCGGGACTGCGCACCGGCGATTTGACGTCGCCATGGCCGGAAGAGGGCAACCGCAAGCTGACCGGCCATCTTGCCCGGTTGCACTTTACCCCGACCGAACGCTCGCGCCAGAATCTGCTGGCGGAGAATTTGCCCGACGCGCGCATCTTTGTCACTGGCAATACGGTGATCGACGCGCTGCTCTGGGTGCGCGATCGCGTTATCGCCGATCCTGGCCTTAACGCGCAGCTCGCCGGCTGTTATCCCTTTCTCGACAGCGAGAAGAAGCTGGTACTGGTCACCGGCCATCGTCGCGAAAGCTTCGGCGAAGGCTTTGAGCGTATCTGCAGCGCGCTGGCGCGTATTGCCCGTCAGCACCCCGACGCGCAAATCGTCTATCCGGTGCACCTTAACCCCAACGTCAGCGAGCCGGTTAACCGCATCCTCAGCGGCATCGACAATATCGTGCTGATCGAGCCGCAGGAGTATCTGCCTTTCGTCTGGCTGATGAACCGGGCCTGGCTTATCCTCACCGACTCCGGCGGCATTCAGGAAGAAGCGCCTTCGCTGGGCAAACCGGTGCTGGTGATGCGCGATGCGACGGAACGGCCTGAAGCGGTCGACGCTGGCACCGTGAAGCTGGTTGGCACCGACGTAGAGAAAATCGTGGCCGAAGTCGGCCTGCTGTTGACCGACGAATCGGCCTGGCAAACCATGAGCCGCGCGCACAACCCTTATGGCGACGGCAACGCCTGTCAGCGCATTCTGCAAGCCTTAAAAGATATCCGAGTTGACCTATGAGTTTTGACACCATTTCCGTGATTGGACTGGGCTACATTGGGCTGCCGACCGCAGCCGTTTTCGCATCGCAAAAGAAAAAGGTCGTGGGGGTCGATATCAACGCCCACGCGGTAGAGACCATCAATCGCGGGGCGATCCATATCGTCGAGCCTGCGCTGGACAAAGTGGTCCACGACGCCGTGACCCAGGGCTTTCTGCGCGCCACCACGCAGCCCGAAGCGGCCGACGCCTTCCTGATCGCCGTGCCAACGCCCTTTATGGCGGATCATCAGCCCGATTTGCGCTTTGTAAAGGCGGCGGCGGAATCGATCGCGCCGGTATTGAAAAAGGGCGACCTGGTGATCCTGGAATCCACCTCGCCGGTCGGCACCACGGAGCAGATGGCGGAGTGGCTGGCGGTGACGCGCCCGGATCTGCGTTTCCCGCAGCACGGCGGCACGCCCGATATCTTTATTGCCTACTGTCCGGAGCGGGTATTGCCGGGCAAAATCATGCAGGAGCTGATTCACAACGACCGCGTGATTGGCGGCATGACGCCCGCCTGCTCGGCGCAGGCCAGCGCGCTCTACCGGATTTTTCTGCAGGGCGAATGCGTGGAGACCAACGCGCGCACGGCAGAGCTCTGCAAGCTGACGGAAAACAGCTTCCGCGACGTTAATATCGCTTTCGCCAATGAGCTGTCGCTGATTTGCGCCGATCAGGGGATTAACGTCTGGGAACTGATTGCGCTGGCGAACCGCCATCCGCGCGTCAATATTTTACAGCCGGGGCCTGGCGTCGGCGGGCACTGCATTGCGGTCGATCCCTGGTTTATCGTGGCGCAAAATCCGTCGCTGGCGCGGCTGATCCGCACCGCGCGCGAAGTAAACGACAGCAAGCCGCACTGGGTGCTGAACCAGGTCAAGGCGGCGCTGGCGGACTGTCTGACCCAGAGCGGCAGGCGCGCCGATGAGCTTGTCATCGCCTGCTTCGGGCTGGCGTTTAAGCCCAACATTGACGATCTGCGCGAAAGCCCGGCGATGCAGGTGGCGCAGATGATCGCCGAATGGCATCGCGGCCAGAGCTGGGTGGTAGAGCCGCATATCGCTGCGCTGCCCGCCGCGCTCGCCGACAAGGCTACGCTGGTTTCACGCGAGCAGGCGCTGGCAGAGGCCGACGTGCTGGTGATGCTGGTGGATCACGATCACTTCCGCGCCGTTGAGGCGTCGCAGGTCACGCAAAGCTGGATTGTGGATACGCGGGGAGTCTGGCGGTGAAACAGTTCTTAATCACCGGCGGCGCAGGTTTTATCGGCTCGGCGCTGGTACGTTTTCTTATCGAAGAGACGGATCACCGCATCGTTGTGGTCGACAAGCTCAGCTATGCAGGCAATCTCGCCTCGCTGGCGAGCGTGATGCAGGATGCGCGCTTCGCCTTCGAACAGGTGGATATTTGCGATCGCCCGGCGCTGGACGCCGTTTTTGCGCGCTATCAGCCCGACTGCGTTATGCACCTGGCGGCCGAAAGCCACGTTGACCGCTCTATCGACGGCCCGATAGCCTTCGTCGAAACCAATATTGTCGGCACCTATCAACTGCTGGAGGCGGCGCGCAGCTACTGGAGCAAACTTGAAGCAGCGCGGCGCGAAGCGTTTATCTTCCACCATATCTCCACCGACGAAGTGTTTGGCGATCTGCAGGATCCGCAGGCGTTTTTTACCGAAACCACGCCCTATGCGCCGAGCAGCCCTTATTCAGCGACCAAGGCCAGCAGCGATCATCTGGTGCGCGCCTGGCTGCGTACCTACGGCCTGCCTGTTATCGTCACCAATTGCTCGAACAATTATGGCCCCTGCCATTTCCCGGAAAAGCTTATCCCGCTCACCATCATCAATGCGCTGGCGGGCAAGCCGCTGCCGGTTTACGGCAATGGCGAGCAGATCCGCGACTGGCTCTATGTCGAGGATCATGCGCGCGCGCTCTATCGCGTGGTGAGCAGCGGTAAGGTCGGCGAAACCTACAATATCGGCGGGCATAATGAGCAGCGCAATATTGAGGTGGTCAACACCATCTGCGATTTGCTGGAGCAAATGGCGCCGGAGCGTAAGGCCGCTGGCCTGGCGCACTACCGCGATTTGATTACGTTTGTGGCGGATCGTCCCGGCCACGATCAGCGCTATGCTATCGACGCCAGCAAAATTGCGCGCGAGCTGGGCTGGACGCCACAGGAAACGTTCGACAGCGGCATGCGCAAAACCGTGCGCTGGTATCTGGAAAATCAGGCATGGTGGCAGGCTATTCTGGATGGCCGCTATCGCGGCGAGCGGCTAGGCCTGGCTGCGTCGCGTTCATGACGGCGTCAGAGGAGCGGAAGCGATGAAAGGTATTATTCTGGCAGGCGGCTCAGGCACGCGTCTTCATCCCATTACGCGGGCGATTTCTAAACAGCTGCTGCCCGTGTACGACAAGCCGATGATCTACTATCCGCTATCGGTGCTGATGCTGGCGGGCATTCGCGATATTCTGCTCATCACCACGCCCGAGGATCGCGATCATTTTGTGCGCCTGCTGGGCGACGGCAGCGAATTCGGCATCCATCTCAGCTATGCGGTGCAGCCAAGCCCGGACGGTCTGGCTCAGGCGTTTATTATCGGCGAACGCTTTATCGACGGCGATCGCTGCTGTCTGGTATTGGGTGATAATCTCTATTTCGGTCAGGGCTTTAGCCCGAAGCTAAAAAAAGTCGCCGCCCGCGATCAGGGCGCGACGGTATTTGGCTATCAGGTGATGGATCCTGAACGTTTTGGCGTCGTGGAGTTCGACGATGCCTTTAACGCGCTCTCTATCGAAGAGAAACCCAGCGCGCCAAAATCGCGCTGGGCAGTAACGGGCCTCTATTTCTACGATAATCAGGTGGTCGAATTTGCAAAGCAGGTGAAACCTTCCGCGCGCGGCGAGCTGGAAATTACCGCCATCAATCAGATGTATCTGGCGCGCGGCCAGCTCTCCGTCGAGCTGCTAGGCCGCGGGTTCGCCTGGCTCGACACCGGCACGCACGACAGCCTGATCGAGGCCAGCACCTTTGTGCAGACGGTGGAAAAACGACAGGGTTTCAAAGTCGCCTGTCTGGAGGAGATCGCCTGGCGCAACGGCTGGCTGAGCGACGAGCAGCTGCGCGCCGCTGGCGAGGCGCTGGCGAAAACCGGCTACGGCCAGTATCTGCTGGATCTACTCTATGCCCGTCCGCGTCAGTATTAATCCGCTGGCGTGGGAAAGCGCCTTTTTCGGCTGTGCGACGGCGCGGCTCGATCTGGACGGTGACCTGCCGCTGGCCGAGGCGCTGCGCCATCCGGCCGATCTATGGCAGGTTAAAGTGCCCGCCGACCGGCTTGAGGCGATAGACGCTCTCTGTCAGCAGGGGTTTCAGCTGGCGGAAGGCGAAGCCGATCTGGCCATCAACATTAAACGCACCGAACGGCAGAGCGGCATCCGCATCGCCCGCGAGTCGCAAATCAGCGCGCTGCGCGCCGCCGCTGCGCAGATCTTCGTGCAGAGCCGCTTCCGGGCACCCTGGTTCGAGGCGGACGCCAGCGCGCGTTTTTACGCCCAGTGGATTGAAAACGCGGTGCGCGGCACCTTTGATCATCAGTGTCTGATCGCCAGCGATGAGGCGGGCGCGCTGCTCGGCTTTATCTCGCTGCGCGAGACGGAAGGCGAGGTGCGCGTTGGACTGCTGGGCGTACTGCCGCATGCGCAGGGCAATGGTGTCGGGCAGCGGCTGCTGCTGGCAGGCGCCGACTGGGGACGCGTCCGCCAGCTCGGCCGTCTGCGCGTCGCGACGCAGCTCAGCAACCTGTCGGCGATGCGACTCTATTTACGCAGCGGTGCCCGGCTGGAAAGCACCGCTTACTGGTTCTACAGGAAAGGTCATGATCCCATTTAACGCGCCGCCGGTTGTCGGCAGCGAACTTGAATATATGCAGTCGGCGATGGCCAGCGGCAAGCTGTGCGGCGACGGCGGCTTTACCCGACGCTGTCAGCAGTGGATGGAGCAGCGCTTCGGCAGCAAGAAAGTGCTGCTGACGCCGTCGTGCACCGCTTCGCTGGAGATGGCAGCGCTGCTGATTGATCTGCAGCCGGGTGATGAAGTGATTATGCCAAGCTATACCTTCGTCTCCACCGCCAACGCCTTCGTGCTGCGCGGCGCAACGATCGTCTTCGTGGATATTCGTCCGGATACGCTTAACATTGACGAAAGCAAAATCGAAGCGGCGATCACCGAGAAAACGCGCGCCATCGTGCCGGTACACTATGCGGGCGTGGCCTGCGAAATGGACGCCATTATGGCGCTGGCGGCGAAACATCAGCTCTGGGTCATTGAGGATGCGGCGCAGGGCGTGATGTCGCGCTACAAGGGGCGCGCGCTGGGCACTATCGGCCATGTCGGCTGCTTCAGCTTTCATGAAACCAAGAACTACACGGCGGGCGGTGAAGGCGGCGCGACCCTGATAAACGATGCGGCGCTGGTGGAGCGTGCCGAAATCATCCGCGAGAAGGGCACCAACCGCAGCCAGTTTTTCCGCGGCCAGGTGGATAAGTACACCTGGCGCGATATCGGCTCGAGCTATCTGATGGCGGATCTGCAGGCGGCCTATTTGTGGGCGCAGCTTGAAGCGGCCGACCGCATCAATCAGCAGCGTTTGCGCCTGTGGCAGCGCTATTACGACGCGCTGCAGCCGCTGGCGGCGCAAGGGCGTATTCAGCTGCCATCGCTGCCCACCGACTGCGAGCACAATGCGCATATGTTCTATATCAAACTGCGCGACAGCAGCGACCGTCAGGCGCTGATTAGCTGGATGAAAGAGGCGGAGATCCTGACGGTTTTCCACTATATCCCGCTGCACAGCTCGCCCGCCGGCCAACAGTTTGGCCGCTTTCACGGCGAAGAGCGTTTCACCACCGCCGAGAGTGAGCGTCTGCTGCGCCTGCCGCTGTTTTATAACCTGACGGACAATAACCAGAATACGGTTATCAGTTCCCTGCTGAGCTTCTTCGCCTGATGTCGCTGGCAAAAGCGTCGGTGTGGACGGCATCGTCCACGCTGGTGAAAATCGCTGCTGGCCTGCTGGTGGTGAAGCTGCTGGCGGTAAGTTTTGGCCCGGAAGGGGTAGGGCAGGCGGGCAACTTTCGCCAGCTGATCACCGTGCTCGGCGTGCTGGCGGGCGCAGGCATTTTTAATGGCGTTACCACCTACGTTGCGAAGTATCAGCATCAGCCGGAGCCGCTGCGCGCGCTGCTGGGCACCGCATCGGCGATGGTGCTGGGCTTTTCTACGCTGCTGGCGCTGGTTTTCCTGCTGGCGGCCGGGCCCATCAGCCAGGCGCTGTTTGGCCATACGCGCTTTGCGAATGTGGTGCGCATCGTCGCTTTCCTGCAGTTCGGCATCGCCTGGGCCAACCTGGCGCTGGCGCTGCTGAAAGGCTATCGCGACGCGCGCGGCAACGCGCTGGCGCTAATCGTCGGCAGCCTTATCGGCGTCGCGGCCTATGTGCTCTGCTGGTGGACAGGCGGCTATGCGGGCGCGCTGGCGGGCTTTGCGCTGGTGCCTGCGCTGGTGGCTGTTCCGGCCTTCATTTTGCTGAAGACGCGCGTGCCAGCGCCGCTCGGGTGGCTGAAGCCGCAGTGGCAGCCAGCACTGGCGCGCAGCCTGGCGAAATTCACCCTGATGGCGCTGATTACCTCGGTGACGCTGCCGGTCGCGTGGATAATGATGCGCAATCTGCTGGCGCAGCAGGACGGCTGGGCGCAGGTCGGCCTGTGGCAGGGCGTCACCAGCATCTCCGACGCCTGGCTGCAGTTTATCACCGCCACCTTCAGCGTCTGGCTGCTGCCGACGCTGGCGCGGCTGGAGCAGAAGCGCGATATCGCGCGTGAAATAGTGCGTGCGCTGCGCTTTGTCTTACCTGCCGTGGCGGCGATCGGCTTTTGCGTCTGGCTACTGCGCGACGTCGCGATCTGGCTGCTCTTTTCACCCGCGTTTCACGCCATGCGCGATCTCTTCGTCTGGCAACTGTGCGGCGACGTGTTCAAGGTCGGCGCTTATGTTTTCGGTTATCTGGTGATTGCTAAGGCGTCGCTGCGCTTCTATATTCTGGCCGAAATGAGCCAGTTCGCGCTGCTGACGCTCTTTTCACGCTGGCTTATTCCGCTGTCGGGCGTAACCGGCGCGGCGCAGGCCTATATGGCGACCTATCTCGTTTATTTCGCGCTCTGCTGCGGCGCTTTTATGATTTATTACCGAAGAAAATGACGTTAATCCACGTTCTGGGATCGGACATCCCCCATCACAATCAGACGGTGCTGCGCTTTTTCAACGAGGTGTTGAGCGTTGAGCTGCCTGCCGATCGGCCGCGCCGTTTTATGGTGGTGACGCAGCAGCCTGCCGCGCTCGCCGCTTTCCGCCATCTCGACATTGAAACCTTCGCGTCGAAAAAGGCGCTGGCGCAGGCGCTGACGGCGCGGGCGAAAACGCGCGAGCAGCGTTTTTTCTGCCACGGGCAGTTTAATCCTGGCATCTGGCTGGCGCTGCTGAGCGGTAAGATCCGCCCCAGCCAGATCTACTGGCACGTCTGGGGCGCCGATCTTTACGAAGCGTCGCGCAGCCTGAAGTTCCGTCTGTTCTATCTGCTGCGGCGCATCGCGCAGGGTCGCGTCGCCGGGGTGTTCGCCACCCGCGGCGATTTACACTACTATCAGCAGCGCCACCCGCGCGTACCGTCCCGGCTGCTCTATTTTCCGACGAAGATGCCTGCCGTCGCGCCGCAAAGCGCGCCGGATGCGCGCTTTACCGTGCTGCTGGGCAACTCCGGCGATGCCAGCAATCGCCATATCGACGGCCTCAAAGCGATTCGCGCGCAGTTTGGTGAAGAGACGCGCGTCGTGGTGCCGCTGGGCTATCCGCCTGACAATGACGCCTACATCAGCGAAGTGGCGAAAGCCGCCGCGACGCTGTTCCCCGATGGGCAGGTCGAGCTGTTGCGCAGCAATCTCGCCTTTGATGACTATTTAGCGCTGCTCGCCCGCTGCCATTTAGGCTATTTTATGTTCGAACGCCAGCAGGGCATCGGCACGCTCTGCCTGCTGATTCAGGCCAACGTGCCTTTCGTGCTGAACCGGCGCAATCCGTTCTGGCGCGATATCAGCGAGCAAGGGCTGCCGGTGCTGTTTAGCGGCGATGCGCTGGATCGCGCGAGCGTCGCGGAAGCGCGCCGACAGCTGGCGAGCTGCGATAAACAGGCCATTGCCTTTTTCGCCCCAGGCTATGTGGCGGGCTGGTGCGAGGCGCTGCGCCAATGTGAAAGGGAGTCTTTATGAACCTCATGCAGTTCAGCGGTCTGCTGGTGGTTTATCTGCTGTCGCTGGGTTTTATTTTGACCCTGACCTGGCGGGAGTTCAGGCGCGTGCGCTTTAATTTCCACCTCTTTTTTACGCTGCTGTTTTTACTGACGTTCTATTTCGGTTTTCCGCTAACCAGCGTGCTGGCGTTCCGCTTTGACGTTGAGGTGGTGCCCTCGGAGTATCTGCTGCAAGCGCTGCTGTCGGCGACGGCGTTCTACGCCGTTTATTACGTCAGCTATAAGGTACGTCTGCGTCCTGCGGCAGTGCCGCGCGCCCGACCGTGGCTGCAGATGAACCGCGTCGAAACGCACCTGACCTGCATGCTGCTGGCGCTGGTCGCGATCGGCACGGTGACGGTCTTTTTCCTGCACAACGGTTTTCTGCTGTTCCGTCTGACCGCCTATAACCAGATTTTCTCCAGCGAAGTCTCTGGCGTGGCGCTGAAGCGCTTTTTCTATTTCTTTATCCCGGCGATGCTGATCCTCTATTTTCTGCGGCCGACGCAGCGCAACTGGCTGCTGTTTCTGGTGGTCACGGTCGCATTCGGCCTGCTGACCTACGCGCTGGTGGGCGGCACGCGCGCCAATATTATTATCGCGTTCGCCCTCTTCCTGTTTATCGGCATTACGCGCGGCTGGATCAGTTTGTGGATGCTGGCGGCGGCGGGCGTGCTGGCGATAGGCGGCATGTTCTGGCTGGCGCTGCGGCGCTATAACCTCAACGTGTTCGGCGAAGAGGCGGTTTACACTTTTCTCTATCTGACGCGCGACACCTTTTCGCCGTGGGAGAATCTGGCCCTGCTGCTGGAGAATTACTCAAAGATTGAGTTTCAGGGGCTGGCGCCCATCTGGCGCGACTTTTATGTCTATATTCCCGGCTGGCTGTGGCCGGGCAGGCCGCCGATGGTGCTTAACAGCGCTAACTACTTTACCTGGGAAGTGCTGAATAACCATTCCGGCCTGGCGATTTCGCCTACGCTGCTGGGTTCGCTGGTGGTGATGGGCGGCATCGGGTTTATCCTGCCGGGCGCGGTGGCGGTCGGGTTGATTATCAAAGGTTTCGATACGCTCTATTTGCGCGGGCGCGACGCCGACAATCGCTATAGCGGCGCGATTATGCAAAGTTTCTGCTTTGGCGCGGTGTTTAATATGATTGTGCTGGCGCGCGAAGGGCTGGACGCGTTCGGCTCGCGCGTGGTTTTTTTCGCGTTGATTTTTCTGGCCTGCCTCGGCGTGGCGAAGATGCTTTACTGGCTGCTGGATCGCGCCGGGCTGATTCGACGTCGCGGCAGCCAGGCGGTACACAGCCTCACTTAACGCCTCTGGCATAACAGGAAGATAGAACTCAACCATGACAAGGTTACCGGAAGCGCCGCAGTATGAGATTCGCGGCGTGTCGCTGTATGGTTTCGACAGTATGTCCGCCTTTGTGGATTTTCTGCTGCCGGGCGAGACGGCGCGCAGCGGAACGCTAGTGGCGCTCAATGCCGAGAAGATGCTGACGGCGGAGCACGACGAGGCGCTGCGCGCGCTGTTGCAGGAGGCGGAATTCAAATATCCCGACGGCATTAGCATCGTGCGCTCCATTCGTAAAAAGTATCCCCAGGCCGAGGTGCAGCGTATTGCGGGCGCCGACTTATGGGAGGCGTTAATGGAGCGCGCCGGACGGCAGGGCACGCCGGTATTTTTAATCGGCGGACGTCAGACGGTGCTGGATGAAACCTGCGATAAGCTGCGTCGGCAGTGGAATGTGAATATCGTCGGCGCGCAGGACGGCTATTTCGCGCCTGCCGACCGCGATGCGCTTTTTACCCGCGTCGCCGCCAGCGGGGCGCGTATCGTGACCGTTGCGCTGGGCTCGCCGCGCCAGGAGCTGTTAATGCGCGACTGTCGCGCGCGCTGGCCGCACGCGCTCTATATGGGCGTAGGCGGCACCTACGACGTGTTTACCGGCCACGTGAAGCGCGCGCCGAAGATTTGGCAGCGTCTGGGGCTGGAATGGCTCTATCGTTTGATTCGACAGCCCAGCCGGCTGCGTCGCCAGCTAAAGTTGCTTAAATATTTGCGCTATCACTGGCGCGGCGATCTCTGATATTACTGATTACTGCGGCCTTTTTTCGCTGCATAAACAGCCATAGTGCTGCATTACTCGACGAAATGCACAAAGCGTAATCAAACGCGTTTTTTTATTAAAAAAGCACTGGACAGCATCACCCCAAGTCCGTAGTATGCCCATCCGCAACGGCGCTACGCGCCCGTAGCTCAGCTGGATAGAGCGCTGCCCTCCGGAGGCAGAGGTCTCAGGTTCGAATCCTGTCGGGCGCGCCATTTAGTTTGTGCGCAGGAGCTGCGGTGGTTACATTACCGCGTTAGTAAAGAGTTACATGGTGCAGGTCGGTGGCTTGCAACATAACGAATTGTGGTGGCTATAGCTCAGTTGGTAGAGCCCTGGATTGTGATTCCAGTTGTCGTGGGTTCGAGTCCCATTAGCCACCCCAGATTTTGCTGGGATACGCGAAGGTGGCGGAATTGGTAGACGCGCTAGCTTCAGGTGTTAGTGTCTTAACGGACGTGAGGGTTCAAGTCCCTCTCTTCGCACCAGGCAAAACAAAACAATAAAAATTATCGGCGAGTAGCGCAGCTTGGTAGCGCAACTGGTTTGGGACCAGTGGGTCGGAGGTTCGAATCCTCTCTCGCCGACCATTTTATAAACCTGCTTGAAAAAGCAGGTTTTTTTTCGTCTGCAGGAAATAAGCACCGTTATAAAAACCGGCGCTGTGGATTTGGGGGCTCACGCGAATGACATGGACGGATCGCAAAGTCGCTGTACGCATCCCTGCGCGCTCGGCCCGCGACGTCCTTGTCGCGGGACGCTTTGCTCTTCCATCCATGCCATCCGCGTTTTAACTGAAGAGCTGCCTGTTTAAATGACAGCGCTGGAGAGGCGTTCTTTAGTTTTGTCGCGGGACGCTTTGCGTTACCCACTTTTAAACATCATCGCTTTTGTGGAATAGACACAAAAGCGGATTGTCTCTATCTGGAGACTATTAATCCCTTGATTTTACGTGAATTATTACTGGGGAGCTTCCGTCGTCTCTAAAAAGAGACAGCAAGCGGGCCGGTTGTCGTCTAAGGCAGACAAGACCGGCGCGCCAGAGGATGGCGTAATAATCTATCCTTATGAAAATAAAGAATTTAATCTATTTTCTGCAGCCTGGCACGCTCTGTGCAATACTTAGCGCGTAGATGCTCATTCCACCTCTTATGTCTGCTGATGCTGCATAAACCTGGGAATGACGCAGAGCCACTTTTGGGTATCCGTTGTCTGCCTGCCTGTATCGCTCACGCCTTACAGGATTAACAGACACACCGTTGAGTCGGATACCTCAGGGTTGTCTTACCGACCTGATCTTATACCTGCCTCTGGCAGGTATTTTTTTGTCCTGAAAACAGGTAAAAAAAAGCCGGGCAAGCCCGGCGTAAACAAGTAACAACAACATTAAGCATTCGGGTTGTTTTTCAGCGTCAGCAGTAAGCCCTCACGGCGCATTTTCGCTGCCTCTTCCGGACGATGCATACGGTCGTAAGCATCCGCCAGCCACGCATAGTCGAATGCATCGGAACGCTGCGCCAGCGCCTGCTGGAACGCTTCGACGGCCTGCTGCCATTCGCCATGGCGCATCAGCAACTGCCCCAGCGTGCTGTGCAGCAGTGGCGTCGCGCCATGCTGCTTGATCTGCTGGCGCAGCGCTTTCTCCAGCGCTTCCGGGTTGCTGCTTTTGATGCGCGGCATCAGCAGCACCAGACGATCGTCATAGTGGCGTTTCAGCCCTTCCAGCACGATATCCTGCGCGGTCTGATGATCGTCGCACTCAATCAGGTGGTCTGCCATCGCGACCTGCAGCGCCGTTTGCTGACGCGTTTTACGGCTCAGGTTTGACCACCAGCGCTTCAGGCCGTCGCTGCCCTGATCGGCCATCGCCTGATTCATCAGGCCCAGCCACGCCTGCTGCTGCAGACGGGCGCGATGCTCTTCATCGCCTACCTGCGATTTTTCCATTGCTGGCAGAATATCAATCAGCGAACTCCAGGCGCCGGTGCGCACGTAAGCCTGCTCCGCCAGGCGCAGCACTTCCGGATGGCGCGGCGCAACCTCCAGCAAGCGGTCAATGCCGTGACGCGCGGCATGATCTTCATTGCGCGCCAGCAGAATGCGCGTGCGGGTGATCTCAACCGGAATCACGTCGTTGTCGGAGAGTTCGGCGGCGCGCTCCAGATGCTGGTTGGCGCGGATCTCATCGCCGCGCTGCTGCGCCGCTTCGGCGGCCAGCAGATAGTTGGCCACCGGCACGTCAGCGTGATCGGCATCTTTCGACAGCAGCTTCTCTACCTGGCGGTGATCGCCTTCAGCCAGCTTCATCAGCGCAGTCTGGGTGTGACGCTGCGCGCGACGGCGTTTACGGCCGGTAAACCAGCCGCGGGTACGGGCGCCGGTGCGAAACAGACGACGCAGCAGCCATTCGACGCCGAGAATAATCAGCAGGCTAACGATCAGAATGATCGCCAGACCGGTGACGCTGGTTTCGATATTCCAGTTATCGGTCTGAATCAGCACGTAGCCCTGATGGCCGGCAATCATCGGACCGACCACAATACCGGCGATCAGCAGGATAAACAGGATAAATACCTTAAGCATGCGCTTAGCCCCCTTGCTGGTCAGCGGCAACGGAAGGCTGCGCAATCAGGTTGCGCACGCGCGTCTGCATCAGCTTATCGATAAGCGGCTGGCTTTCCAGGCTGTCCGGCAGATTCATATTGATGCTCTGCTGGCTCAGTTCATCCAGCTGCGCCAGGAAGGCTTTGGTTGCAGGATCGTTGGTGTCATACCAGGCGCGCACCCAGCTGGACACGGTGTCGATAGACTGCTTATAAATTTCGTCCTGATGACGCGGCACCGCCTGCGCGGCGATCAGCAGACGCGAGCGGATGTTCTCGCGCAGGTAAACGTCCTGGTTGGGTGCCAGCAGCGGCTGCGCCGTATTGTCGCGGCGGCGGATGGTAATGAAGTCATCCATAAAGTTATGCCAGCTTTTCACCAGGTTCTGACGCCATTCGCGCAGCGAAGAGGTCAGCTCGCCACCGTCACTGTCCATCGGCGCGTCGTCGCTGTCGTTATCCGCCAGACGCAGGTTATCGACGCCGTTAGAGAGCTGGTTGAGCTTCAGAATAATGCCGTCGTAATCAATTTGATTGATGGACGAAAGGGTGCTGATATCCTGCGTGAGCGCGCGACGCACGCTGGTGACGCTGGGATCGTTCATATCCGCCAGGCTGGCGTCGGCGCTTTTCAGCAGCGCTGCCGCCGTGGTGACGTTCTGATCGCTCCAGAGCTTGCGGCCCGCCAGTTTCACCAGGTAGTCAGCCTGCGATACCAGCCAGGCATTTACGTCATTGCTGGAAATGGTCGCGACTTTTTCACGCAGGGCTTCCAGCTCTTTCGCCGTGGCGGCCTGCTGGGTACGCGCGTCATTCAGGGCGCTTTGCGCGCTGCTGAGCTGCTGAGTCAGCTGCTGTTTGTCGCTGCCCGCTTGCTGCTGCAAGGCGTTCAGCTTGTCGCTCAGGCTCTGATTCGCCTGCGCCTGAAGTTCAGCCTGATGTTTCCCGTTAAGGTATAAACCCGCGCCGGTCGCAAGGGCGATGACAATTGCCACCGCGCCCAGCACCATGCCGCCGCTCTTTTTGTCGCGCGGCGGTTGCGGATGAGAAGAGGGCGAAGTGTCTGCCGCTGGCGTAGTCTCTTCAACCGTGGCGGAGGTCGCTTTTTGTTCCGTCATCTGTGGCACATCCCATGATTAAGTTCAGCGTAACGCGCGCAGCAGCGCGTCGTTATCGGCACCATCAGCTACCTGAATATCCTGCCAGCCCAGTTCTCCGGCAAGCGTAGCCAAACGTTCACTGACGACAACCAGTCGACAGCGCAATAACCATTCCTCGCGATCGATCGCGGGGAACAGAGAAAACAGCTGTTGTAACATTTCACCGCTGCTGACCACCAGCGTTGTGATGCCGCGGTTGCGCCAGCGTCGACCTTCAACTGGGCCGTCGTAGCGCTTCTGGCAGCGCTGATAGCACTGACTAAATGAGACTTCCGCCCCGCGAGCGGTCAGCGTTTCCGCCAGCAGTTCCCGTCCCGGATTTCCACGTAAAATCAGCGCTTTCTTACCGGATACGCGCTGAAGCGCCGCCAGGCTTATCAGCGCTTCACTGGTCTCCTGCGCGTGCGGATAATCGACGTGGCGACCGCTGGCGGTATGAAACGCCAGCGCGGTGCTGCGACCAATTGCATAATAGTCTACGTCCGCAGGCCACGCTGTGTGATGACGGGCTAGCGCAGGCTGCGCGAAGTGGATCACCTGCTGAGAAAGCAGAAAAACCAGGTCGCCCGCGCGTAGTGTGGCAAGCTGCTGCGGCAGACGATCGAGGTCGCTGCCCGGCGCAAACTCAATCAGCGGCAGGCTCCAGGCCTGACGGCCAAGGCCGCGCAGGCGAGTCACCAGCGCGCTGGCGGCAGGTTCCGGGCGAGTGACCAGGATAGTCATACCGGCGGCTGCCCCTGGTAGACCTCACGCAGAATGTCGCGCGCGCCCTTGCCGAGTAGCTCTTCGGCGAGAGAAATGCCCATCG
This sequence comes from Pantoea phyllosphaerae, assembly GCF_051025595.1. Lineage (NCBI taxonomy): Bacteria > Pseudomonadati > Pseudomonadota > Gammaproteobacteria > Enterobacterales > Erwiniaceae > Pantoea > Pantoea phyllosphaerae. The sequence goes on along the minus strand of NZ_JBPFDE010000016.1, from coordinate 47,307 downwards.
CTTCCGCCTCGGCGCGCGGGCCGCGACGTTCGCCGCGCACCATCACGCTGCCGTCCGGCGCGCCGACCAGGCCACGCAGCCACAGTTGGTCGCCTTCCAGCAGCGCGAAGCTGCCGATTGGCACCTGGCAGCCGCCTTCCAGCCGGGTGTTCATCGCGCGCTCGGCTTTAACGCAGATGGCGGTATCGTCGTGATTAAGCGCCTGGAGAAGATGAATCAGTTCGCTGTCGTCGAGGCGGCATTCGATGCCAACCGCACCCTGGCCGACGGCGGGCAGCGAGATTTCCGCCGGCAGCGGCTGACGAATGCGCGACTCCAGCTCCAGACGCTTCAGCCCGGCGGTCGCCAGAATAATAGCGTCATACTCGCCGGCATCGAGTTTCGACAGACGCGTGCCGACGTTGCCGCGCAGCGAGCGGATCACCAGATCCGGACGGCGTTCGCTAATCTGGCTCTGACGGCGCAGGCTGGAGGTGCCAACTACCGCGCCCTGCGGCAGCGCGTCAAGCGAGTCGTAGTGGTTTGAGACAAAGGCGTCGCGCGGATCTTCGCGCTCGCAAATCGTGACCAGCCCTAATCCTTCGGGGAAGGCGACCGGTACATCTTTCATTGAATGGACCGCGAGATCGGCGCGATCTTCCAGCATCGCCAGCTCAAGCTCTTTGACAAAGAGTCCTTTACCGCCGACTTTCGCCAGCGGCGTGTCGAGGATGACGTCGCCTTTGGTAACCATAGGCACCAGCTCTACACGCAGGCCCGGATGCGCGGCCATCAGGCGTTGCTGGACATAATGTGCCTGCCAGAGTGCGAGAGGACTTTGTCTTGTAGCAATTCTGAAAATTTTGTCTAACATGCTGTTAACCATTTTGATCGTTCACTGAATATCCTATCATTGTCGGCTGATGGCTGACAGTTTCAACGGATTATTTGACCGGGCTGGCGGTGAGACTGGTCGGTAAAAAGGAGACAGAGCGGGCACCGATGTCCGAAAGCGCAGGAAGCGAACAGGAACGTGCTAAACTGTTAAGTAGCGCAACTTTCTTTACGGTCAATCTGCCAGGTGTTAGATTGATCACGTTTCCAGCAATAATTCGTCCAACTTTTTTTGATTATAAAGCGGCGGATTGAGGAAACAGGTTGCTTAATCACTGGAACAATCAGGCGAAACGTCTTGTACCTCTACATTGAGACACTGAAACAGAGACTGGATGCCATTAATCAGCTGCGTGTCGATCGCGCGCTGGCTGCGATGGGACCTGCTTTCCAGCACGTATACAGTCTGCTGCCGACCTTATTACATTATCATCATCCGCTGATGCCGGGTTACTTCGACGGTAACGTTCCCCGCGGCATCAGTTTCTTCACGCCTGAAGAAAACCAGCTTCTGCTGATGCGTGAACTGGCGGGCAGCCGCGAGCTGACGCTGGACGTATCGCCCACTGGCGAAATGCCGATTACCGGCATCTACTCCATGGGCAGCACCTCATCGGTTGGGCAGAACAGCGTCTCCGACCTGGACATCTGGGTCTGCCATCAGTCCTGGCTGGATAACGAAGAGCGCCTCAATCTGCAGCGCAAATGCACGCTGTTGCAGAAGTGGTGCGTATCGATGGGCGTAGAGGTCAGCTTCTTCCTGATTGATGAAAACCGCTTCCGCCATAACGAAAGCGGCAGTCTCGGCGGAGAAGACTGCGGCTCGACGCAGCATATTTTGCTGCTGGACGAATTCTACCGTACCGCCGTGCGCATGGCGGGCAAACGCATCCTGTGGAATATGGTGCCGTGCGAGGAAGAACATCACTACGACGACTATGTGATGTCGCTCTACGCGCAGGGCGTACTGACGCCTAACGAGTGGCTCGATCTCGGCGGACTAGGCACGCTGTCGGCGGAAGAGTATTTCGGCGCCAGCCTGTGGCAGCTCTATAAAAGTATCGACTCGCCCTATAAAGCGGTGCTGAAAACCCTGCTGCTGGAAGCCTACAGCTGGGAGTATCCCAATACCCAACTGCTGGCGATGGATATCAAACAGCGCCTGCACGATGGCGAAATCGTCAGCTTTGGCCTCGATCCCTACTGCATGATGCTGGAGCGCGTGACGCACTACCTGATCAGCGTGGACGATCGGGCGCGCCTCGACCTGGTGCGCCGCTGCTTCTACCTGAAAGTGTGCGAAAAGCTGAGCGCAGACGAAACCAGCAGCCGCTCGGGCTGGCGACGCGAAATCCTGTCGCAGCTGGTGAAAGAGTGGGGCTGGGACGAGGAAAAACTGGCGATTCTTGACAACCGCAGCGGCTGGAAAATCGAGCGCGTACGCGAGGCGCATAACGAACTGCTGGATGCGATGATGCAGAGCTATCGCAACCTGATCCGCTTTGCCCGCCGCAACAATTTAAGCGTCAGCGCGAGTCCGCAGGATATCGGCGTGCTGACGCGTAAACTGTACGCTGCGTTTGAAGCGCTGCCGGGCAAGGTCACGCTGGTCAACCCGCAGATTTCGCCCGACCTTTCGGAAGAGAATCTGACCTTTATTCATGTGCCGGCGGGACGCGCCAACCGTTCAGGCTGGTATCTCTATAACCAGGCGCCGGATATGAGCTCGATCATCAGCCATCAGCCGCTGGAATATAACCGCTATCTGAATAAGCTGGTGGCCTGGGCCTGGTTCAACGGCCTGTTGACCAGCAGAACGCGCCTGCATATCAAAGGCAATGAGATCTGCGATCTGGCGCGCCTGCAGGAGCTGGTAAACGACGTTTCGTCGCACTTTCCGCTGCGTCTGCCTGCGCCGACGCCGAAAGCGCTCTACAGCCCGTGCGAAATCCGTCATCTGGCAATTATCGTCAACCTCGAGCACGACCCGACCTCCGCTTTCCGCAATCAGGTGGTGCACTTCGATTTCCGCAAGCTTGACGTTTTTAGCTTCGGCCAGCAGCAGCAGTGCCTGATCGGCAGCATTGATCTGCTCTACCGCAACTCGTGGAACGAAGTGCGCACGCTGCACTTCAGCGGTGAGCAGGCGATGATCGAGGCGTTGAAAACCATTCTGGGCAAAATGCATCAGGACGCTTCGCCGCCGGACACGGTGGAAGTCTTCTGTTACAGCCAGCATCTGCGCGGACTGATCCGCACGCGCGTTCAGCAGCTGGTCTCCGAATGCATTGAGCTGCGCCTCTCCAGCACGCGTCAGGAGCCGGGCCGTTTTAAAGCGCTGCGCATGGCGGGCCAGACGTGGGGACTTTTCTTCGAGCGCATGAGCGTGTCGGTGCAGAAGCTGGAAAACGCGGTGGAGTTCTACGGCGCGATCTCCAACAACAAGCTGCATGGCCTGTCGATCAAAGTAGAATCGAACCAGACGCCGCTGCCGCCGGTAGTGAATGGCTACGCCAGCGAAGGGATCATTCAGTTCTTCTTCGAAGACACCACCGACGAGCAGGGTTTCAACATCTATATCCTGGATGAAACTAACCGCGTCGAGGTCTATCACCACTGCGAAGGCAGCAAAGAGGAGCTGGTGCGCGACGTCAGCCGCTTTTACTCCTCTTCACACGATCGCTTTACCTACGGCTCCAGCTTTATCAACTTCAACCTGCCGCAGTTCTACCAGATCGTCAATACCGGCGACCGCTTCCAGGTGATCCCGTTCCGCAGCCAGACGCTGGCCCAGCTTTGCGCCACGCAGCCGGATAACGACAACGGCGACTACCAGCCGCGCTACCAGGCGCACTGACGCCGCGCTCCCCGCGCGGCCCTTTCCTTAGAACGCCGCCGCGCGCACGCGAATTGCGGGGATTTCCTGTTGCTTTTCCATCTTCAACTGCGATGATAAGCAACCAGGTTAAGGACAAAAGAGCAGAAGAGATGAAGAGAGTAAAAAGCCTGTTGGCAATGGCGCTGGCGCTGACGAGCCTGGCAGGCTGTGGACTAAAAGGACCGCTTTACTTCCCGCCCGCTGACCAGCCAAAAACGCAAACTCCCCAGCAAGCTGAGCAGCAGAAAAAGCAGCAGCAACAGCGTGCGGCTCAGGCAGACACGAATGGACTGGTGAGCGGCGGCAACGCCAGCATGTCAGCAGAATAATTGTAATGGCGCACCCGGCGGAGCAAAAAATGCAGTTCTCCAAAATGCACGGACTCGGCAACGATTTCATGGTTGTGGATGCCGTGACGCAAAACGTCTTTTTCTCGCCGGAGCTGATTCGCCGGCTGGCGGATCGCCATCTGGGGATCGGTTTCGATCAGCTGCTGATCGTCGAGCCGCCTTACGATCCCGATCTCGATTTCCACTATCGTATCTTCAATGCCGACGGCAGCGAAGTGGCGCAGTGCGGCAACGGCGCGCGCTGCTTCGCCCGCTTCGTCAGGCTGAAAGGACTGACCAACAAAAGCGAAATCCGCGTCAGCACGCAAACCGGACGCATGGTATTGAGCGTGACGCCGGACGAACTGGTGCGCGTCAATATGGGCGAGCCCAGTTTCGAGCCGCAGCAGGTGCCGTTCCGCGCGAATAAAGCGGAAAATCTCTATCTGCTGCGCGTCGCCGAACAGACCGTCATGTTTGGCGCGGTGTCGATGGGCAACCCGCACTGCGTGATCCAGGTCGACAGCGTGCAGACCGCCGCAGTCGAGACCCTCGGCCCGGCGCTGGAAAGCCATGAGCGCTTTCCTGAACGCGTCAACGTCGGTTTTATGGAAGTGGTATCGACGGAGCACATTCGCCTGCGCGTCTACGAGCGTGGCGCGGGCGAAACCCAGGCGTGCGGCAGCGGCGCATGCGCCGCCGTAGCCTGCGGCGTTCAGCAGGGTATCCTGGCGCCAAAGGTGCGCGTCGATCTGCCGGGCGGCACGCTGCACATCGCCTGGAAAGGAGCCGGTCAGCCGCTGTTTATGACCGGACCCGCCACACACGTTTACGATGGGTTTATTCATCTATGAAAAATATCGAAGAGCAGGCTGACAGCACGATCCTGCTGGACGATCAGGCCGTTAACGATTATCTACAGCAAAATCCTGATTTCTTTATTCGCAACGCCCGTCAGGTCGAACAGATGGCGGTGCCGCATCCGGTGCGCGGCAGCGTGTCGCTGGTGGAGTGGCATATGGCGCGTCAGCGCAACCACATCCAGCGGCTGGAAGAGGAGATCACCCTGCTGATGGAGCAGGCCAGCGCCAACCATGAGCTGTTCGATCGGCTGCTGGCGCTGCAGGGGCATCTGGCGGCGGCCGATTCGCTGCAGGAGATGCTCAACCGCCTGCACCGCTGGGCGCGCGATCTGGGGCTGGCGGGCGCCAATCTGCGCCTTTTTGCCGACAAATGGCGGCTGGGCGCGCCCTCAGAATTTGTGCAGCTCAGCCTGGCGCGCCAGGCGTTTGAGCCGCTGCGCATCCAGCGCTTCGGCCAGCAGCACCATTTTCTTGGCAGCCTGAACGGCCCTGAACTGCTGTTGCTGCTGCCGCAGGCTAAAGCGATCGGCTCGGTCGCGATGTCGCTGATGGGCGAGCGCGGCGAGCTGGGTGTGCTGATTTTTAGCAGCCGTGACAGCCAGCACTATCAGGCCGGCATGGGCACGCTGCTGTTGCAGCACCTGGCGCAGATGATGCCGGGGCTGCTGTCGCGGTGGGTGGAACGCGCATGAGCGCGCTGCAGGCCGCCGTTGATGAATTCCTGCGCTACCTTAAGGTCGAGCGTCAGCTCAGCCCGCTGACGCAGAAAAACTATGCGCGCCAGCTGGCGACGCTGAGCGAGATGGCCGAAGAGATGAAGCTGGAGAGCTGGGCGCAGCTGGAGCCGGCGCAGGTGCGCAGCATGGCGTCGCGCAGCCGTCGCGCCGGATTAGGCGCCAGCAGCCTCGCGCTGCGTCTGTCAGCGCTGCGCAGCTTTCTCGACTGGCAGGTCAGCCAGTGCAAACTCTCCGCCAATCCCGCCAAAGGGATCACCACGCCGCGTAACGCGCGTCATCTGCCAAAGAATATCGACGTCGACGAAGTGAATCAGCTGCTGGAGATCGACCTTAACGATCCGCTGGCGGTGCGCGACCGCGCAATGCTGGAGGTGATGTACGGCGGCGGACTGCGCCTGTCGGAGCTGGTAAATATGGACTGCCGCCACGTCGACCTCGACGCGGGCGAGGTCTGGGTCGTGGGCAAAGGCAGCAAAGAGCGCCGCGTGCCGATTGGGCGCACCGCCGTCACCTGGCTGGAACAGTGGCTACCGCTGCGCGCCGCCTTTGGCAGCGAGGATGACGCGCTGTTTCTCTCCAGCCGTGGACGCCGCATTTCAACGCGCAACGTGCAAAAGCGCTTCGCCGAATGGGGCGTGAAGCAGGGCGTCGCCAGCCATATTCATCCGCACAAGCTGCGCCACTCTTTCGCCACGCATCTGCTGGAGTCGAGCGGCGATCTGCGCGCGGTGCAGGAGCTGCTGGGCCACGCCAATCTCTCGACCACCCAGATCTATACCCATCTCGACTTCCAGCATCTGGCAACGGTGTATGACGCTGCGCATCCCCGCGCCAAACGAGGAAAGAACGAATGAAGTTTTACCGTCCGCTACGCGCCGTGAAGGCGATGACTTTCGATCTTGACGATACGCTTTACGACAACTATCCGGTGATCCGCAAAACCACCGCCGAATCGCATGCGGCGCTGCAGGCTTATCATCCGTCGCTGCGCGAATTTACGCCGCTCGATTACCAACGGCTGCGCGACGAGCTGCTGGCGCGCGAGCCTGATATTTATCACGACGTGTCGGAGTGGCGTCGTCGCTCGGTCGAGCTGGCGCTGCTGAACGCCGGGCTCTCCGCGCAGGAAGCAGCGGCGGGTGCAGACGACATCATGGGCGTCTTTCACCACTGGCGCAGTCAGGTAGAGATGCCGGAAGAGACGCATCAGACGCTGAAGGCGCTGGGCGAAAAAGTGCCGCTGGTGGCGATCACCAACGGCAACGCGCGCCCGGAGCAGCTCGGCATCGCCGACTATTTCCAGTTCGCGCTGCGCGCCGGGCCGGATGGCCGCGCGAAGCCTTATCAGGATATGTATCATCTCGCCGCGCAGCGGCTCGGCATCGCGCCGGAGCACATTCTGCACGTGGGCGATGACCTCACCACCGACGTGGCTGGCGCGCTGCGCTGCGGCATGCAGGCGTGCTGGATCAACCTGCGCGGCGGCAACCTGATGCAGGTGGCCGATGCGCGTCTGGTGCCGCACGTGGAAATTTCGCGATTGGCATCCCTGACCTCACTGTTATAATGGCTGTGGATTTATCCAGTCGTACCCTGAGTCATGCCGCTTGCTGCAAGCCGAATGATTCAGGGTTCGCTTTTTGTTTTCTTTAGTGAACGGTGCCTATGGACGTTTCTGATCTGCTCAACGGTTTGAATGACAAACAGCGCGAAGCCGTGGCGGCGCCGCGCAGCAACCTGCTGGTGCTCGCAGGCGCAGGCAGCGGAAAAACGCGCGTCCTGGTGCACCGTATCGCCTGGCTGCTCTCGGTAGAGAACTGCTCGCCCTATTCAATTATGGCGGTGACCTTTACCAATAAAGCGGCGGCGGAGATGCGTCACCGTATCGAGCAGCTGATCGGCACCAGCCAGGGCGGCATGTGGATCGGCACCTTTCACGGCCTCGCCCACCGCCTGCTGCGCGCGCACCATCTTGATGCCGGCCTGCCGCAGGATTTTCAGATCCTCGACAGCGAAGATCAGCTGCGTCTGCTGAAGCGCCTGATCAAGGCGATGAATCTGGATGAGAAGCAGTGGCCCGCGCGTCAGGGCATGTGGTACATCAACGGCAAAAAAGATGAAGGGCTGCGCCCGAAACATATCGAAAGCTACGGCAATCCGGTGGAGCAGACCTGGCTGCGCATCTATCAGGCGTATCAGGAAGCGTGCGACCGCGCTGGACTGGTCGATTTCGCCGAGCTGCTGCTGCGCGCCCATGAGCTGTGGCTGCATAAGCCGCATATTCTCAACCACTATCGCGAGCGCTTCAGCAATATTCTGGTGGATGAGTTTCAGGACACCAACAACATTCAGTACGCCTGGATCCGCATGCTGGCGGGCGACAGCGGCCGGGTGATTATCGTCGGCGACGACGACCAGTCGATCTACGGCTGGCGCGGCGCGCAGGTCGAGAACATCCAGCGCTTCCTGCAGGATTTCCCGGCGGCGGAAACCATTCGCCTTGAGCAGAACTATCGCTCCACCAACAATATTCTGAAGTCGGCCAACGCCCTGATCGCCAACAACAATGGCCGTCTCGGCAAAGAGCTGTGGACCGACGGCAGCGACGGCGATCCTATCTCCATCTATTGCGCCTTTAACGAGCTGGACGAAGCGCGCTTTGTGGTCAACCGCATCAAAACCTGGCAGGAGAACGGCAACGCCCTGCAGGACTGCGCCATTCTCTACCGCAGCAACGCCCAGTCGCGCGTGCTGGAAGAGGCGCTGCTGCAGAGCAGCATGCCCTATCGCATCTACGGCGGCATGCGCTTCTTCGAACGTCAGGAGATCAAAGACGCGCTCGCCTATATGCGCCTGATCGCCAACCGCAACGACGATGCCGCCTTCGAACGCGTGGTAAATACCCCGACGCGCGGCGTGGGCGATCGTACCCTCGACGTGGTGCGTCAGACCGCTCGCGAACGCCAGATGACGCTGTGGCAGGCGACGCGCGAACTGCTGCAAACCAAAGCGCTGGCGGGGCGCGCGGCCTCTGCGCTGCAGCGCTTCTGCGAACTGGTTGATTCACTGGCGAGCGAAACCGCCGAGATGCCGCTGCACGTGCAGACCGACCGCGTCATTAAAGATTCCGGCCTGTGGGTGATGTATGAGCAGGAGAAAGGCGAAAAAGGCCAGGCGCGCATCGAAAACCTGGAGGAACTGGTGACGGCGACGCGCCAGTTCAGCTATCAGGACGAAGACGAAGATCTGATGCCGCTGCAGGCGTTCCTGTCACATGCCGCGCTGGAAGCGGGCGAAGGCCAGGCCGATAAGTGGCAGGATGCGGTGCAGCTGATGACGCTGCACTCGGCGAAGGGTCTGGAGTTTAGCCAGGTCTTTATCGTCGGCATGGAAGAGGGGATGTTCCCAAGCCAGATGTCGATTGATGAAGGCGGCCGTCTGGAAGAGGAGCGGCGTCTTGCCTACGTCGGCGTGACGCGCGCCATGCTGAAGCTGACGCTGACCTACGCCGAGTCGCGGCGGCTTTATGGCAAAGAGGTTTATCACCGGCCGTCGCGCTTTATTGGCGAACTGCCGGAAGAGTGCATCGAAGAGGTGCGCCTGCGCGCCAGCGTCAGCCGGCCGGTCAGCCATCAGCGCATGGGCGCGCCGATCGCGAAAAGCGACAGCGGCTTCTCGCTGGGTCAGCGCGTGAAGCATGCGAAATTCGGCGAAGGCACCATCATCAATCTGGAAGGCAGCGGCGAGCACAGCCGCGTGCAGGTGGCGTTCCAGGGCCAGGGCATCAAGTGGCTGGTGGCCGCCTATGCGAAGCTGGAAACCGCTTAGTCACCGGTTGACGACTTTTTCGTCTCAGCGTAACATGCGCGCACTATTATCAAGAGAGGACAACGCCTTGGATACGCCCAGTCGATGCTGGCTCAGTCACCTGGTTACCAGGAATAACATCTAAGGCTTCCTCTTTTAGCGGGTAGCCTTAGCGGTTATCAGCGACCTCCCTTTTTTATCCCGTCGCACGAGTCAGCACTGATTCACCTTTTGAACGAGCGTTTCCGTGTTCAGGCGTTGCCGTGGCCGATCGGCCAACGGCCTTGTCCCATTAAGTCTGCAATGGGGAGTATTGCTATGCTGAGCGCATTTAAACTGGATCGCAGCCGCCTGACGCGTCTGGAGCTGGAAGACGAAAACGACAAACTGACCACGTCGGTGTGGGTTGATCTGATCGAGCCGGAAGAGGGCGAGCGCGACCGCGTGCAGAGCGAACTGGGGCAAAGCCTGGCAACGCGTCCCGAGCTGGAGGATATCGAAGCCTCAGCGCGTTTTTTCGAAGATGAAGACGGGCTGCATATTCACTCTTTCTTCTTTTATGAAGATGCGGAAGATCACGCCGGCAACTCCACCGTGGCCTTCACCATTCGCGAAGGACGGCTCTATACCCTGCGCGAGCGCGAGCTGCCTGCATTTCGCCTTTACCGTATGCGCGCCCGCAATCAGACGCTGATCGACGGCAACGCCTTTGAGCTGCTGCTGGATCTGTTCGAAACCAAAATCGAGCAGCTGGCGGATGAGATCGAGAATATCTATAGCGCGCTGGAGAAGCTCAGCCGCGTGATTATGGAGGGGCAGCAGGGCGAGGAGTATGACCAGGCGCTGTCGCGTCTCGCCGAGCTGGAGGATATCGGCTGGAAGGTGCGTCTCTGCCTGATGGATACTCAGCGCGCGCTTAATTTCCTGGTGCGCAAAGCGCGTTTGCCCAACAATCAGCTGGAGCAGGCGCGCGAGATCCTGCGCGATATCGAGTCGCTGCTGCCGCATAACGAATCGCTGTTCCAGAAGGTTAACTTCCTGATGCAGGCGGCGATGGGCTTTATCAACATCGAGCAGAACCGCATTATCAAGATCTTCTCGGTGGTGTCGGTGGTGTTTTTGCCGCCAACGCTGGTGGCCTCGAGCTATGGGATGAACTTCGAGTTTATGCCGGAGCTGAAGTGGAGCTTTGGCTATCCAGCGGCGATTGGCCTGATGATCCTCGCCGGCCTGGCGCCTTATCTCTATTTCAAACGCAAGAACTGGCTGTAACGTCTCAAACCGCACGGCCTAATCTTACAGGCCGCAGAGACGTTAACTAGCGAATGGCCTGGCCCGAAGAGCAAAGCGTCCCGCGACAAGGATGTCGCGGGCCGAGCGAGCAGGGATGCGTAAAGCGACTTTGCGATCGGGCCAGGCCATGCGCGCAGGCACCAAACTAACAGACTAAGCAGTCCGCTTTATCGCGCGTCGGCTACGCAGCGTCGCCACCACCGCATCAAAAATAAATACCGCCAGCGCCAGCCAGATAAAGGCGAACGTCACCATCTTGTCGGGCGTAATGGTTTCGCCGTAAAACAGCACCGCCAGCAGGAACATCAGCGTCGGGCCGAGATACTGAAAAAAGCCGACGGTGGAGAGGCGCAGCCGCGTGCAGGCGGCGGCAAACAGCATCAGCGGAATCGTCGTCACGATGCCCGCCGCCACCAGCTTCAGGTTAAGGCTCAGCGGGTTGGCGCTCAGATGGCTGGTCGGCGTATCAGCGACGCCAAAAAGATAGATCGCCGCCAGCGGAAACAGCCACAGCGTCTCAATCAGCATGCCGCTCTGCGCATCGACCTGAATCTTTTTGCGCACCAGCCCGTAAAAGGCGAAGCTCAGCGCCAGGCCGAGGGCGATCAGCGGCACCGAGCCGAACTGCCACAGCTGCACCAGCACGCCAATGGCCGCCAGCAGCACCGCCAGCCACTGCAGCCGTCGAAAGCGCTCGCGCAGAAACAGCATGCCGAGCACCACGTTAATCAGCGGGTTAATAAAGTAGCCGAGGCTCGCTTCCAGCATATGCTGGTTATTCACCGCCCAGATAAACAGCAGCCAGTTGCCGCCGATCGTCACGGCGGTCAGCGCCAGCAGCAGCACCTTCTTCGGCTGCGCCAGCACGCTGCGCACCTGCGCCCAGCTACGGCTCAGGCTAATCAGCACCAGCATAAAAAGTGCAGACCAGATGACGCGGTGCGTCATGATCTCCGTCGGCGGCACGGCTTTTACCAGCTTGAAGTAAGCCGGGGCGATGCCCCAGATAAAGTAGGCGCCGAGCGCGAAGCCAATGCCCTGGCGGGTTTGTTGCGTATCCATAGAGAGAAAGCGTCCGGAAAAAGTCGATTTTCGCACGGCGTGCGCGATTAACCAATCAAATAGGTCGCCGTCGCCGTGGCGATATAGTCGCCCTGCTGGTTATGCAACTCAACGCGCGCTACCGCCACTTTGTTACCGGCGCGCAGCAGGCTGCTGGTGGCGGTAAAGCGCTCGCCGCGGCCGGGCCGCAGGTAATCGACGCGCATATCGATGGTGCCCATGCGCGACAGGCGCTGACGCAGCTCCTCCTCGCTGATGCTCTCTGCGCGCGTCAGGGCGTTGCTGACGCAGACCATTCCGGCGGCGACGTCCAGCACCGAGGCGATAACACCGCCGTGCAGGATCTGCTGTGCCGCGTTGCCGACCAGCATGGTTTTATTGGCGAAGCTGATTTCGGCATAGTCGCTCTCCAGCCGATCCAGCTCCAGGCCGAGTGCCTGATTGAAGGGCATATGGTAAACAAAAATTTCGCCCACCCTCTGGCGGGCTTCCTGCTGAGACAGCAGCAGTGATGACATAGCGGCAATCCTGCGAATACGCCCTGGACGGCGTGAAATGTTAACGAGTTGTGTATTCTATGCCGCGCGCGAGAGGGTTTCCAGTTTCGGAAATCAGCGCTCATCTTCACCGCCTTTTGCGTGTAGAATGGCCTCCTTTTTATGACTCCCCATTCATTTGACACGCAGCCTTCATCGGAGAAAGTTATGCGCAAGCATCGCGCCTTGTTAGCAGCCGCCCTGTTACTCCCTGCTCTCGCGCAGGCAGAGGAAGCCACCGTAAAAGAGGTCCATGATACCCCTCAGGTGCGCGGCAGCATTATCGCCAACCTGCTGGAGAAGCACGACAATCCGTTTGTGCTCTATCCGTATGAGAGCAACTATCTGCTCTATACCTACACCAGCGACATCAATAAAGAGGCGATCTCCTCCTATAACTGGGCGGACAACGCGCGCAAAGATGAAGTGAAATTTCAGCTCAGTCTGGCATTTCCGCTGTGGCGCGGTATTCTGGGTGACAACTCCGTGCTGGCCGCCTCCTATACGCAGCGTTCCTGGTGGCAGCTGTCGAACCGCGGCGAGTCGTCGCCGTTTCGCGAGACCAACTACGAGCCGCAGATTTTCCTCGGCTGGGCCACGGATTACGACTTCGCCGGCTGGACGCTGCGCGATGTGGAAATGGGCTTTAATCACCAGTCCAACGGCCGCAGCGACCCGACTTCACGCAGCTGGAACCGCGTTTACGCGCGCCTGATGGCGCAGAACGGCAACTTCCTCGCCGAAGTCAAACCCTGGTACCGCATACCGGACAGCGAAGACGATAACCCGGATATCACCAAATATATGGGCTATTACCGTCTGAAGCTGGGCTATGTTGCCGGCGAGAATATCTTCAGCGTGGAAGGCAACTACAACTGGAATACCGGTTTTGGCGGCGCGACGCTGGGCTGGAGCTATCCCATCAGCGAACACGTTCGTTTCTATACCCAGGTGTTTAGCGGTTATGGCGAGTCGCTTATCGACTATAACCATCGTCAGACGCGTCTCGGCGTCGGCGTCATGCTGAACGATCTGTTCTGACTCTCCGGAAAACAACAGGAATACAGTGGCAATCTCGGTAGTACATAATCAGGAGGCGCTGGCGCAGCAGGTATTGCAGGATACCTTCGGCTATCAGCATTTTCGTCCCGGTCAGCAAACCATCATCAATGCGGCGCTGAGCGGGCGGGATTGTCTGGTCGTAATGCCTACCGGCGGCGGCAAATCGCTCTGTTATCAGATTCCCGCGCTGGTGCAGGAAGGCCTGACGCTGGTGGTGTCGCCGCTGATTTCGCTGATGAAAGATCAGGTAGATCAGCTGCTGGCGAACGGCGTCGCGGCGGCGTGCCTCAACTCCACCATGACGCGCGAGCAGCAGCAGCAGGTGATGGCGGATTGCCGCACTGGCCGCGTCAGGCTGCTCTATATCGCGCCAGAACGTCTGATGATGGATAACTTTCTTGAGAGCCTGGCGCACTGGCAGCCTGCGATGCTGGCGATCGACGAGGCGCACTGTATCTCGCAGTGGGGCCACGACTTCCGGCCGGAGTATGGCGCGCTGGGGCAGCTGCGTCAGCGTTTCCCGCAGCTGCCGGTTATGGCACTGACCGCCACCGCCGACGAAACCACGCGCAACGACATCGTTCACCTGCTCAATATGCAGGACCCGCTGATTCAGATCAGCAGCTTTGACCGCCCTAACATTCGCTATACGCTGGTAGAGAAGTTCAAGCCCACCGAGCAGCTGCTGCGCTACGTTCAAGATCAGCGCGGCAAAAGCGGCATTATTTACTGCAACAGCCGCGCGAAGGTGGAAGACACCGCCGCGCGTCTGCAGAGCCGCGGGCTGAGCGTCGGCGCCTATCATGCCGGTATCGACAGCGCACAGCGTGCCCGGGTGCAGGAGGCGTTTCAGCGCGATGACCTGCAGATTGTGGTGGCGACGGTGGCGTTCGGCATGGGCATCAACAAGCCCAACGTGCGCTTTGTGGTGCACTTCGACATCCCGCGCAATATTGAATCCTACTACCAGGAAACCGGCCGCGCCGGACGTGACGGGCTGCCGGCCGAAGCGATGATGCTCTACGACCCGGCGGATATGGCGTGGCTGCGCAAATGTCTGGAAGAGAAAGCGCCCGGCCCGCTACAGGATATTGAACGTCATAAGCTCAACGCTATGGGCGCCTTCGCCGAAGCGCAAACCTGCCGACGTCTGGTGCTGCTGAACTACTTCGGCGAAGGGCGTCAGCAGCCGTGCGACAACTGCGACATCTGTCTCGATCCGCCGAAGCGTTATGATGGCCTGGTGGAGGCGCAGAAAGCGCTCTCCTGCATCTATCGCGTCGGGCAGCGTTTCGGTATGGGCTATGTGGTCGAGGTGCTGCGCGGCGCCAATAACCAGCGCATCCGCGACCAGGGTCATGACAAACTGCCGGTTTACGGCATCGGCCGCGAGCAGAGCCACGAACACTGGGTCAGCGTGCTGCGTCAGCTTATCCACCTTGGGCTGGTGACGCAGAATATCGCCATGCACTCCGCCCTGCAGCTGACGGAAGCGGCGCGTCCGGTGCTGCGTGGTGAAGTGCCGCTGATGCTGGCGGTGCCGCGCCTTAACGCGGCGAAGCCGAAAAGCAGCAGCGCGCCGAAAATTTACGGCGGCAATTACGATCGCAAGCTGTTCGCCAAGCTGCGTAAGCTGCGTAAAGCGATTGCCGACGAAGAGAATATCCCGCCTTACGTGGTGTTTAACGACGCCACGCTGATTGAGATGGCGGAGCAGATGCCGGTAACGGCGTCGGAGATGCTGAGCGTCAACGGCGTCGGCCATCGTAAACTGGAGCGCTTTGGCAAACCCTTCCTGGTGATGATCAAAGAGCATCTTGATGATGAAGAGTAAAGGACACTACCTATGCTGATGTTATTTGCCACGGTTGCGCTGGTGCATCTGGTCGCGCTGATGAGTCCCGGGCCGGACTTCTTTTTTGTTTCGCAAACCGCGGCCAGCCGCTCGCGCAAAGAGGCGATGATGGGCGTGCTCGGCATTACGCTGGGGATCGTTATCTGGGCGGGCGTCGCGCTGATGGGGCTTCACCTGATCCTGGAGAAGATGGCGTGGCTGCATCAGATCATCATGGTTGGCGGCGGTCTTTATCTGCTGTGGATGGGCTGGCAGCTGCTCAGCTCGGCGCGTCAGCGTCATAAGCAGCCGGAGCAGGATGCGCCGGTGATGGAGCTGCCGAAAAAGGGCAGAAGCTTTCTGAAAGGCTTTCTCACCAATCTGTCGAACCCGAAAGCAATTATCTATTTCGGCAGCGTTTTCTCGCTCTTTGTCGGCAACGACGTCGGCGCGCTGGAGCGCTGGGGCCTGTTTCTGCTGATTGTCGGCGAGACCTTTGCGTGGTTCACGCTGGTCGCCGCGATTTTCGCGCTGCCGTGGATGCGTGATAAGTATCAGCGCGCGGCCAAGTGGGTCGATGGCGTAGCGGGTGTATTATTCGCCGGTTTCGGCATCCACCTCATCCTTACTCGTTAGGCCTGGTTTACTTGCCATTTCGGCACCGGGCAGTGCTCGTCATCCTCACGTACTGTAGTACGCTCCGGTGACTGCGCGCTGTCCGCCCGCAATCTGGCTGCGCCGCCGACGGCCTTAAGCATCGGCGCTTACTGCCTTAAGCGATTCTTCTGGCGCTGGCCAGTAGCGCGCCTACCGCCATAAACAGTCCGCCAAAGATCCGGTTCAGCAGCTTCATCTGCTTCGGTCCCTTGATCCAGGCCGCAATGCGCGTCGCCAGCGTGGCGTAGCCAATCATCACGATGATATCGACGACAATCGTGGTGGCGCCGAGCACCAGGTACTGCATCGCCTGCGGCTGGTGCGGCAAAATAAACTGCGGAAACAGCGCGGCAAGGAACACGATGCTTTTCGGGTTGGTCAGGTTCACCAGCACCGCGCGCTTGAACAGGCGGCGGCGCGGCGTCGCTTTCGCCACCGCATCAAGATCGATCGCGCCCGCAGAGCGCCACTGCTGTATGCCGAGCCAGACCAGATAGGCCGCGCCCGCCCACTTCAGTACTTCAAACGCCAGCAGCGACTGGGAAAAGAGCGCGCCCAGCCCGATCCCCACCAGCACAATATGAATCGCCAGGCCAAGCTGCAGGCCGCTGATTGAGGCCGCCGCGCCGCGATAGCCGTGGCTGATGCCGGTGCTCATGGTATTAATCGCGCCGGAACCGGGCGAGAGGCTGAGGATAGTGGTGGTGAGAAGGTAGGTCAGCCACCATTCAGTGGTCATGGGTTGCGCTCCCTGTCTGGGCGGAAATATGACACAATACGCCAGAAACAAGCGTGACGCTACGGGCCGCATGCGCGGCTCGCAACAGGCTTATCGCGCGTCTGCAGGGGGAGAGATGGAACGACATAAAGCGAGCTGGCTCAATCGGGAAAAAGCCTTTGCTGCCTTTGCGCACGGTCCGCTGCTCGACTTCTGGCACCGGCGCGAAGAGCGTGAATTCGTCGGCGTGGAAAACGTCACTCTGCGCTATGTGCGCTTCACCGCGCCGCAACATAAGCGCGTTATTCTTATCGTGCCCGGGCGCATTGAAAGCTACGTCAAATACCCGGAACTGGCGTACGACCTGTTTCACTGCGGCTTTGACGTCGTGATCCTTGACCATCGCGGGCAAGGACGGTCCGATCGGCTGCTGCAGGATACCCACCGCGGCCATGTGGTAGAGTTCACGCACTACGTCGACGACTTAGAGACGCTCTATCTGAAAGAGATTGTCGGCGGCCACTACCAGCACCGCTACGCGCTGGCGCATTCGATGGGCGGCGCCATCCTGACGCTGTTTCTGGCGCGCCAGCCGCAGGCGTTTCATGCCGTGACGCTGGTGGCGCCGATGTTCGGCATCGCGCTGCCGATGCCCTCTTTCCTGGCGGACCGTATTCTTGACTGGGCGGAGAAGCGCCCGGCGATCCGCGATGGCTATGCGCTCGGCACCGGACGCTGGCGCGCGCATCCGTTCGGCATCAACCGTCTGACGCACAGCGCGGAGCGCTATCGGCGCAGCCTGCGTTTTTACGCTGACGATCCCGCCATCCGCGTCGGCGGCCCCACCTATCACTGGGTGCGCGAAGGCATTCACGCCGGGCGCAATATTCTGAGCCTGGCCAGTACCATTACCACGCCGCTTTTGCTGCTGCAGGCGGGCGAGGATCGCGTGGTGGACAACCGTTCGCAGGATCTTTTTTGCGCGGCGATGGCGCAGGCGGGCCATCCCTGCGAAACGCGCGTCATCAAAGAGGCGCGCCACGAAATTCTGTTTGAAAAAGATGCCATGCGCGCCGAAGCGCTGAATGCGCTGGTCGATTTCTTCGAGGCGCATCCCTGATTCGAAAAGTTATCTTACCGGCTACGGCCTATAACAATACCTGAGGTTTTCATGTTTCAAATCGTCGCATCCGATCTGGATGGCACGCTGCTCTCTCCTGAACATCGGTTAACGCCTTACGCCCACGATATTCTGCAACAGCTGGTGGCGCGCGATATCCACTTTGTTTTCGCCACTGGCCGTCATTACATCGACGTGGGGCAGATGCGCGACAAGCTGGGCATTCCCGCCTATATGATCACCTCCAACGGCGCGCGCGTGCACAACGCCGAGGGTGAGCTGGTGTTCAGCCACAACCTCGACGAAGATATCGCGCTGGAGCTTTATGAGCTGCACTACGCCAATCCCGCCATCCTGACGCACGTCTATCGCGACGATGAATGGTTTATGAGCCGCACCCATCCGGCGGAGCAGGACTATTTCCGCGAGTCGGTATTTACTTATCAGGTGTATGAGCCAGGCATGCTGCCGGGCGACAATATCAGCAAGGTTTTTTTCACCAGCGACGATCCCGAGGCGCTGATCCCGCTGGAACTGGCGCTGCAGGCGCGCTGGGGCGATCGCGTTAACGTCAGCTTTTCGCTGCCGACCTGTCTGGAGGTGATGGCGGGCGGCGTGTCGAAGGGGCACGCGCTGGAAGCGGTGGCGAAACAGCTGGGGCACTCGCTCAAGGCGTGCATCGCCTTCGGCGACGGCATGAATGACGTAGAGATGCTGAGCATGGCGGGCAAGGGCTGCATTATGCGTAACGCCCACCAGCGGTTGAAGGATACGCTGCCGGACCTGGAAGTGATCGGCAGCAATGCGGATGATGCCGTGCCGCATACGCTGCGCACGCTGTTTTTATCCTGACGCAAGAGGCCGGCGCGATGCCGGCCTCTTTCTTTATGACGCCAGCTGCTGCTTGTGCTTGCGTTCGTTAATCATGGTCAACAGCAGCAGGATCACCGCCAGCACGCAACCCACCACCATTACCAGGAAACCGCCGTTCCAGCCGAAGAAATCGACGGTATAGCCGACGATGGCGCTGGCCGCGACCGAGCCACCAAGATAGCCGAACAGGCCGGTAAAGCCTGCGGCGGTGCCCGCCGCTTTTTTCGGCGCCAGCTCCAGCGCGTGCAGGCCGATCAGCATCACCGGACCATAAATCAGAAAGCCGATGATAATCATACAGGCCATATCCACGCCGGGATTGCCGGCCGGATTAAACCAGTAGATTACCGTAGCGATGGTTACCAGCGTCATAAAGAAGACGCCGGTCGCGCCGCGATTCCCCTTGAACACCTTGTCCGACATCCAGCCGCACAGCAGCGTGCCGGGGATGCCAGCATATTCGTACAGGAAGTAGGCCCAGGAGGATTTATCCAGCGTAAAGTGCTTCACCTCTTTCAGGTAGGTGGGCGACCAGTCGAGAATGCCGTAGCGCAGCAGGTAGACGAAGACGTTCGCCAGCGCGATATACCACAGCAGCTTGTTGGGCAGCACATACTGGGTGAAGATCTGTTTCGCCGTCAGCTCCTCTTCATGCGTGGCGCTGTAGTCTGGCGGATAATCATTTTTGTACGCCTCGATGGGCGGCAATCCGCAGGACTGCGGCGTATCGCGCATCAGCGCGAAGGCGATCAGCGCCACGGCGATGGCGGCGAAAGCGGGCATATAGAGCGCCGCTTTCCAGTCGTTGAACCAGGCCATGCCGAGCAGGAAGAGCAGCGGCGGCAGGCCGCCGCCGACGTTATGCGCGCAGTTCCATACCGAAACGATGCCGCCGCGCTCTTTCTGCGACCACCAGTGCACCATGGTGCGCCCGCAGGGCGGCCAGCCCATGCCCTGGAACCAGCCGCAGGCAAACAGCAGCGCGAACATCACCATAATGCTGGAGGTCGCCCAGGGGACGAAGCCCATAAACAGCATCACCGCGGCGGCGAGGATCAGTCCGGCAGGCAGAAACACGCGCGGATTCGAGCGGTCCGAAACCGAACCCATAATAAATTTTGAGAAGCCGTACGCAATCGAGATACCGGAAAGCGCAAAACCGAGGTCGCCGCGCGAAAAGCCCTGCTCGACCAGATAGGGCATCGCCAGCGCGAAGTTTTTGCGTACCAGATAGTAGGCGGCGTAGCCGAAAAAGATCCCGAAGAAGATCTGCCAGCGCAGGCGGCGGTATAAAGGATCAACCTGATCTTCCGCCACCTGTGGCCGATGCGGCGCGGGTTTAAAGATGCTCAGCATAATTGCCCTCCAAGGCACGTTGTCATTATGGAAAGGGACGACGCATCCCAGAGGTCGCCGCCATGTTCCTTTTCGCGTTTATCATGGTGCTTTTCGCGCATGCTGGCTGTGATAGTTGACACATTTGTTACACTTTTATGACAGTCACGTAGGGTGAAATTCACAAAATAGAGATAATCGCGCATAGATCGGAAATTGCGCAGCGGCGAAATGCGTCAATCGGTGTTTTTATGCTCGCTTGTCAACCAGAAAGGGCCGCGCAGGAAAAGTACATTGATTACACTAGCGGCCTCTCTCTTTTTGCAGGATCGAAGCTGTGCTGTTACTGATCGTTACCACTATTCTTTGGGCGTTTTCCTTCAGCCTGATTGGAGAATATCTGGCGGGGCAGGTGGATTCCTGGTTCTCGGTATTGATGCGTCTGGCGCTGGCGGCGCTGGTGTTTTTGCCTTTTCTGCGCTGGCGTGGCTATCGCCCGTCGACGCTGCTGCTCTATATGCTGGTGGGGATGCTGCAGCTCGGCATCATGTACCTGATTAGCTTCGAGGCCTATCTCTACCTTAGCGTTTCCGAGTTCCTGCTGTTTACCGTCATGACGCCGCTCTACGTTACCCTGATTTATGATCTGATCAGCAAGCGTCCGCTGCGTATCGGCTACGCCTTCAGCGCGCTGCTGGCAGTCGCGGGCGCGGCCATTATTCGCTACGACAAGGTTAGCGATCATTTCTGGTTCGGCCTGCTGCTGGTGCAGCTGGCAAATATCTGTTTTGCCATAGGCATGGTGGGCTATAAACGGCTGCAGGAAACCCGGCCGATGCCGCAGCACACCGCTTTTTCCTGGTTTTACCTTGGTGCAGTGCTGATTGCGATTATCGCCTGGTGCCTGTGGGGCAACCCCGCGAAACTGCCGACCACCTCGCTGCAATGGGGCATTCTGGTCTGGCTGGGCGTGGCGGCGTCGGGGCTGGGCTACTTTATGTGGAACTACGGCGCCACGCAGGTGGATGCGGGCACGCTGGGCATTATGAACAATATGCATGTTCCGGCGGGGCTGCTGGTGAACCTGGCAATCTGGCAGCAGAAGCCGCACTGGCCCAGCTTTATCGCTGGCGCGCTGGTAATTTTCGCCTCGCTATATGTGCATAAGCGCTGGGTAATACGCCGTCGCTGAGGCGTCCCATCCGTCAGGGCAGTGACGATCGCCCTGACAATCATTGCGCGCGAAACGGCGGAGCTATTTTCCTGCTTTTGGCGGCTGGGTCGGGCGCGGTTTCGCCGTTTTCGAGGGGGAGGATTTTACCGGCTGCGTCGGACGGGGTTTAGTGGCCTGAGACGGCGCGCTTTTCACCGCCTGCGTCGGACTGGTTTTTACCGGCTGTGTCGGGCGCAGCGTCAGGGTCAGGCCCTTTAAGAAGTTACGCATAATCTGATCGCCGCATTCGCGATAGTTTTTATGATCCGGCTTGCGGAAAATGGCGCCAATTTCCGCCTGAGAAACCGTAAAGTTCGCCTTTTCCAGCACGGCCGGAATATCGGTGGTTTTCAGATCGAACGCGATACGCAGTTTTTTCATAAAAATGTTATTGTTCATGCGGCGTTCGATTGAGGGCGCTGGCATCTCTTCGCTTTTGCCGCGACGGAAGAAAATCAGGCCGTTGAGAAAATAGCCCATCAGCACGTCCGGCAGCGGTTTAAACGCGGCGTCATCCTCTTTTTTCAGCCAGGCCTGCACGTCGCTCAGCGCAACTTCACAGTCGGTGAGTGCGAAAATCTCTACCACTTTGGCATCGCTTAAATTCAGCATAAAGCGCACGCTGCGCAAAATATCGTTATTGGTCATGGTGAGATTTTCTCATGGTCGTTTAACAGGCTGCGCATTATAGGGGAATTTGCGGCTCAGCGTTGCAAAATCGCGCCAGGAATCGCCGCATCGCGCACGAACGGCAGGTGTTCGCAGGCGTGCTGCCGCGCAAAGCGGGTAAAGGCTTCCAGCACCGGCTGACGCTGCTCGCCATCGCGCACGGCGGCATAAAGGCGGCTCCACAGCCCTTCGCCCAGAGTTTTCGTCACGATTAATCCCTGCTTTTCAAAACTCTCTACGACCCAGTGTGGCAGCGCGGCGATGCCCATGCGCGCCGCCACCATCTGAATCAGCAGCAGCGTATTGTCGACGCTCTTCAGGGCCGGGCTGACGCCTGCCGGCTGAAGAAAGTGCCGCCAGATATCGAGCCGCTGGCGCTGCACCGGATAGATCATCAACACCTCCTGCGCCAGGTCCTCGGGGGTAATGTGCTCGACCTGCGCCAGCGGATGATCGGGCGCCAGCACCAGGCGCACTTCGAAGTCGAACATCGGCGTGTAGTGCAGGCCGCTGCGCGGCAGGATATCGGAGGTCAGCACCACGTCCAGTTCGCCCTGCTGCAGCGCAGGCTGCGGATCGAAGGTCACGCCCGATTTAAAATCCATGACTACCTGCGGCCAGCTCTGGCGAAAGTTGTCCAGCGCCGGCGTCAGCCATTGAATGCAGCTGTGGCACTCAATGGCGATGCGCAGCGTCGCCTGATAAGGCTCGTGGCACGCCTGTAGCGCCTGCTGAATTTGCGGCAGCACCTGCTCCGCCAGCTGCAGCAGAATTTCACCCTGCGGCGTGAAGCGCAGCGGCTGGCTTTTGCGCACGAACAGGCGGAATCCCAGCCGCTGCTCGAGATCGCTGAACTGATGCGACAACGCCGATTGCGTTTGATGAAGCTGCGCGGCAGCGGCGGCCAGCGAGCCAGTATTACGCAGAGCCTGAAGCGTCCGCAGGTGCTTAAGTTCGATCATGAGCGTCCTTCACATGGAGATTGAACAATTTGCGCTTGAGCAACATACACTACCCGCAGAATATAGCGGTGTAAACATCTGGACGGCTAAACATCTTTGGCTGCCAGACTGAGCCAAAGAGAAACTATCGGGAGAACAGCGTATGACCATTCTGAACCACAGCCTTGGCTTTCCCCGCGTCGGCCTGCGTCGCGAACTGAAAAAAGCGCAGGAGAGCTACTGGGCGGGCAAGGCGACCCAGCAAGAGCTGCTGGCGACCGGACGCGAACTGCGCGCGCGCCACTGGCTGCAGCAGAAAGAGGCGGGCGTGGATCTGCTGCCGGTAGGCGATTTCGCCTGGTACGATCATGTGCTGACCACCAGCCTGATGCTGGGCAACGTTCCGGCGCGCCATCAGAATAAAGACGGGTCCATTGACCTCGATACGCTGTTTCGCATTGCGCGCGGCCGGGCGCCCACCGGCGAACCTGCCGCCGCCGCCGAGATGACCAAATGGTTTAACACCAACTATCACTATATCGTGCCGGAGTTCACAAAAGGCCAGTCGTTCAGGCTCGCCTGGACCCAGCTGCTGGACGAAGTGGACGAGGCGCTGGCGCTGGGCCACAAGGTGAAGCCGGTGCTGCTCGGCCCGGTGACCTATATCTGGCTCGGCAAAGTTAAAGGCGAGCCGTTTGATCGCCTGTCGCTGCTGAATGATCTTCTGCCGGTTTACCAGCAGCTGCTGGCCGAGCTGAAAAAGCGCGACGTCGAGTGGGTGCAGATTGACGAGCCGGCGCTGTCGCTGGAGCTGCCGCAGGCGTGGCGCGAAGCGTTCAGGCCCGCTTACCAGGCGCTGCAGGGCAACGTGAAGCTGCTGCTGACCACCTATTTCGACAGCATCGGGCAGAACCTTGAGGTCATTCGCGCGCTGCCGGTGCAGGGGCTGCATGTCGATCTGGTGCACGGTCGCGACGACCTTGCGCAGCTAAACCAGCTGCTGCCGGCGACGTGGCTGCTGTCGCTGGGCGTTATCAACGGCCGCAACGTCTGGCGCGCCGACCTGAGCCGCTGGTTCGAACGCCTACAGCCGCTGGTCGGCCAGCGTGAACGGCTGTGGATCGGCACCTCATGTTCGCTGCTGCACAGCCCGATCGATCTGAATGCAGAGACCCGCCTCGACGATGAAGTCAAAAGCTGGTTCGCCTTCGCGCTGCAGAAATGCAGCGAACTAAAGCTGCTGAGCGACGCGCTCAACCATAACGACGCGGCCTCGCTGGAGGCCTGGAGTGCGCCCATTCGCCATCGCGCCCACTCCAGCCGCGTCCACAACGCGGCGGTCGGCAGGCGTCTGGCGGCGATCTCCGCGCAGGATACCGAACGCGCCAGCGCTTACGCCGTCCGCGCCCGTGCCCAGCGCAGCCGCTTTAATCTGCCCGCCTGGCCGACCACTACCATCGGCTCCTTTCCCCAGACCACTGAGATCCGCGGGCTACGCCTCGACTTCAAAAAAGGCAATATCGACGGCAGCAGCTACCGCACCGGCATCGCGCAGCATATCAAACAGGCGATCGCCGAACAGGAGCGTCTGGGCCTCGACGTGCTGGTGCACGGTGAAGCGGAGCGTAACGATATGGTGGAGTATTTCGGCGAGAACCTGGAGGGGTTCGTCTTCACCCAGAACGGCTGGGTACAGAGTTACGGCTCGCGCTGCGTCAAGCCGCCGGTGATTATCGGCGACGTCAGCCGTCCGCGGCCGATTACCGTGGAGTGGGCGACCTATGCGCAGTCGCTGACCAGCAAGCCGGTGAAAGGAATGCTGACCGGCCCGGTAACCATTCTCTGCTGGTCCTTCCCGCGCGAAGACGTGTCGCGTGAAACCATTGCGAAGCAAATCGCGCTGGCGCTGCGCGACGAGGTCGCCGATCTCGAAGCGGCGGGCATCGGCATTATCCAGATTGACGAGCCGGCGCTGCGCGAAGGCCTGCCGCTGCACCAGTCTGACTGGGCCGCCTACCTGACATGGGCGGTAGACGCCTTCCGCCTTAACGCCGCGGTGGCGAAAGACGACACCCAGATCCACACCCATATGTGTTATTGCGAATTCAACGACATCATGGCGTCCATCGCGGCGCTGGATGCCGACGTCATCACTATCGAAACCTCGCGTTCCGATATGGATCTGCTGGAAGCCTTTAAAGTATTTGAGTATCCGAACGAAATCGGCCCCGGCGTTTACGATATTCATTCGCCGAACGTGCCGAGCGTCGAGTGGATGGAGAATCTGCTGCGTAAAGCCGCGCAGTGCATCCCGGAAGCGCGTCTGTGGGTCAACCCAGATTGCGGCCTGAAAACGCGCGGCTGGACGGAAACCCGTCAGGCGCTGGCGAACATGGTCGAGGCGGCGAAGAGACTGCGCGGCGAAAACGCCGGAGTGTAAGGTGTTGCTGCTGAGGATGGGGCGCTGCGGCGCCCCTTTTTTATTGCGTGCGTCATCAGGCGACGCCGAACTGCTTAAACCACGTCAGCATGCGCGCCCAGCCATCCTGCGCCGATTCGGCGTGATAGCTCGGACGATAGTCGGCGTTGAAGGCGTGGCCCGCATCGGGATAGACGACGATCTCCGCTTTGGCGTTAGCGGCGTGCAGCGCCTGACGCATCTGCTCCACGCTCTCGAGCGGAATGCCATCGTCCTGGCCGCCGTAGAGGCCCAGCACCGGCGCGCCGAGATCCACGGCGATATCGATCGGATGCTTCTGCTGCTTCATGGTTTTCTCGCCGATGAGGCGACCATACCAGGCGACGGCAGCGCGCAGCTGCGGATTGTGCGCGGCATAAAGCCAGCTGATGCGACCGCCCCAGCAGAAGCCGGTAATGCCCATGCGGCGAATATCGCCGCCGTTGCGGCCGGCCCAGTTGGCGGCATGGTCGAGATCGGAGAGCACCTGGCTGTCCGGCACTTTGCTGACCAGCTCGCTGAACAGGGTGGGGATATCGTTATAATCGTTCGGATCGCCTTCGCGGAAATAGAGTTCCGGCGCCACGGCCAGATAGCCCTCCAGCGCCAGCCGACGGCAGATATCACGGATATGCTCGTGCACGCCAAAGATCTCCTGCACCACCAGCACTACCGGCAGCGGACCGTTCGCCTCTTTCGGTCTGGCGTAGTAAGCGGGCATATTTTCGCCCTGGCTCGGCACTGAGGTTTCGCCTGCCTGGATATCCGGGCTGTCGGTGTGAATCGTGGTTGAGGCGGTCGGCTGGACTGCAGGTGCAAAGCCGCCCGTCGATGATTTTTGTGCCATATTGTCTTCGGTTTTCATTTTTTTCTCCGTGCTGGCAGTAGCGCAATCACGTAACTATAGCCTGGCCAGATGACGCCTGGACCAGAGACCGGGTACAGAGTAGGGAGCAAGCAAAAACACTCTCCTCTTTAACATTGCTGCGAAGCCCGACGCACACAGCTTGTAGCAATGGCGTTCTGAATGGCTTGGTTATGTGACTCAGATCTCATTGCTTTCTATGTAAAATGTAACTTTCATTTTTGATAGTGACTGTTATCACACAAATTTGCGCTGCGCTGACGTAGAGTGGCGCGCTTCACTTCCCTGTTCAGGAGTTTGCTATGTCTGACGTTTTCCACCTTGGCCTGACCAAAGCCGATCTGCAGGGCGCGACCCTGGCAATCGTTCCCGGCGATCCGGAGCGCGTAAAGAAAATTGCCGGACTGATGGCGGATGCCCAGCCGCTGGCGTCGCACCGGGAGTTCACTTCCTGGCTGGCGAAGCTGGACGGTAAGCCAGTGGTAGTCTGCTCCACCGGTATCGGCGGCCCGTCAACCTCTATCGCAGTAGAGGAGCTGGCGCAGCTTGGCGTGCGCACCTTCCTGCGCGTCGGCACCACCGGTGCTATTCAGCCGCACATTAACGTCGGCGACGTGCTGGTGACTACCGGCGCGGTGCGCCTCGACGGTGCCAGCCAGCACTTCGCGCCGCTGGAATTTCCCGCCGTAGCGGATTTTGCCTGCACCACCGCGCTGGTCGCGGCGGCAGAAGCGAGCGGCGCGACCACCCATATCGGCGTAACCGCATCGTCTGACACCTTCTATCCAGGCCAGGAGCGTTACGACACCTTCTCCGGCCGCGTGGTCAGCCGCTTCCAGAACTCAATGAAGGAGTGGCAGCAGATGGGCGTGCTTAACTATGAGATGGAATCTGCGACGCTGCTGACGATGTGCGCCAGCCAGGGGCTGCGCGCGGGCATGGTGGCGGGCGTCATCGTCAACCGTACCCAGAAAGAGATCCCGGATGCGGCCGCCATGAAGCAAACCGAGAGCGATGCGGTAAAAATTGTGGTCGAAGCGGCGCGCCGTTTGTTATAACGCTTTCAGGCAGCGCTTCTGCGCGCTGCCGTTGCTCTTTACAGCAAAAGCGAGGATTGCCCGATGCGCCACACGCCGCCACGACACAAATCCGCCTTAACTGCTTCTCCCGCCGCCATGCAGGCGCGCCTTGAAAATGCCGCCGCCCGCTTTCGCCAGCATATGGCGCAGCAGGATTACGCCGCCGCCGCCAGCTGCTGCGAAGAGGTACTGCGCATCATGCCAAATCAGATGCAGGTACTGAGCGACTATGCGCTCTGCTTGATGCGGCTTGGCCACTACAGCAAATCTTACCGCGTCTATCAGAAAATCTATCAGGCGCCGCCTGCGGTGCGCGCCACCGCTTCGGAAACCTGGCTGGACGGGCTGGCGGAGCTGTGCGGCTGGATGGGCAAGCGAGAGGCGCTGGCGAAATATGGCCTGGAAGCGCTGAACGGCGCAGACGCGCGTTTTCGCCAGGGGCAGCGTTATCCCTTCCCGGCGGCGCGGCCGGAACCGATCGATCTGACGAAACCCGAACAGAACGCGATCGCCTTCAGCCTCTATGGCGGTCAGCCGCGCTACTGCGAAACGCTGATTAAAAACGTTGAGGTCGCGCAGCAACTCTATCCCGGCTGGCGCTGCCGCATTTATCTCGATCAGAGCGTGCCGCAGCATGTGTGGCAGCGTCTCAATCAGCCGCACGTGGACCTGGTCGATATGTCGCAGGAAAAGGCGATCTACCCGACGCTGTGGCGTTTTCTGGTGATGGACGATCCCGGCGTCAAACGCTTTATTATCCGTGACGCCGACTCGCTGCTGTCGGAGCGCGAAGCGGCGGCGGTCGACGCCTGGCTCGCCTCGCCGTACTGGTTCCACCATATGCGCGACTACTTTTCCCATACCGAGCTGCTGCTGGCGGGCATGTGGGGCGGCTGTAACGGCGTCTTCAGCAAGATGGCACAGGCGATGCGCGACTTTATCGCCCGCTACAGCGGCAGCGCGCGCTTTACCGATCAATATTTCCTGAAGGCGGCGCTGTGGCCGACGGTGCGCGAAAGCCTGCTGAGCCACGATGAGATTTTCCGTTTTCATCAGGCTCAGCCCTGGCCGCCGCACGCGCCGGTGCGCTGGCGCATGGAGAAATTCCACGTTGGCAGCAACGCCGGCTTTGCCAGCATGGCGGGCAAGGCGACGGTGAAAGAGGGAGAGACGCAGTCCGTGGCGTTCACCTGGGGCGGCAACGTCTTTGTCTATCCGGCGCGGGTAAAAGGGGATGAATGGCTGATGCCGATGCCCTTTTTCCTTACCGACGCATGGAAAGCGGGCGAGCTGCAGGTCAAAGCGCTATAGCGCCTGCCGTGGGGGTGAAAACCGCCCGAAAATAGTCTGGACATTCATACAGGCCGACTTTACCTTTTCCCGAGCAATGCGCGTCGCGAGGGAACCATGGATCAGCAGATTATTATTAGCGCCTGTCTGGCGCTCGCCGGACTGGGTATCGGCTGGATGCTGGCGCAGCTGCGCGCTGGCCATCAGGCCGCCAGCTTTGCCACCGAGCGGCGTTTGCAGCAGGAGGCGCAGCAGCGTCAGCAGCAGCAGCTTGAACAGCTCCAGCAACAGCTGCAGCAGCGTGAACAGGAGCTGCGCCAGCTGCACGGCGCGCTGAGCGGCGCGCAGGAGCGGCTGCAACAGCTCGACTACTGGCGCGGCGAATGCGAACAGCTTAACCGCGAGCTGCGTAACCAGCTAGAGGTCAACAGCGCGCAGGAGGCCGAGCTGCGCGAGGTAACCATCCGCCTTGAAGAGACGCGCTTCGCCGCCGAAGAGAAGCAGCGCCTGCTCACCAGCAGCGAGCAGCGCCTCAGCGCGCAGTTCGAAAATCTTGCCAACCGCATCTTCGAAAACAGCGGCCGCCGCGTCGACGAGCAGAACCGCCAGAGCCTGAACAGCCTGATCGGCCCGCTGCGCGAACAGCTGGACGGGTTTCGCCGCCAGGTGCATGACAGCTTCGGCCAGGAGGCGCGTGAGCGTCACACGCTGGCGCACGAAATCCGCCAGCTGCAGCAGCTGAATGCGCAGATGGCGCAGGAGGCGATCAACCTCACCAGGGCGCTGAAAGGCGACAACAAGATTCAGGGCAACTGGGGCGAAGTGGTGCTGAGCCGCGTGCTGGAAGCGTCAGGCCTGCGCGAAGGCCATGAGTATCAGACGCAGGTCAGTTTGCAGTCGGAACAGCAGGGCAGAATGCAACCGGATGTGATCGTGCGGCTGCCGCAGGGCAAAGATGTGGTGGTTGACGCCAAGATGACGCTGGTGGCCTATGAGCGCTACTTCAACGCGGAAGATGAAGTGACGCGCGAGCAGGCGCTTCAGGAGCATGTCGCCGCTGTGCGCAGTCATATTCGGCTGCTGGGCCGTAAAGATTATCAACAACTGGCCGGTTTACGCTCGCTCGATTATGTGTTGATGTTCATTCCGGTCGAGCCAGCCTTTCTACTGGCGATCGATCGTCAGCCAGAGCTGATCAGCGAGGCGCTGCAGCAGAACATTATGCTGGTGAGCCCGACAACGCTGCTGGTGGCGCTGCGCACCATTAACAACCTGTGGCGCTATGAGCATCAGAGCCGCAACGCGCAGCGCATCGCCGATCGCGCGGCGCGGCTTTACGACAAGATGCGGCTGTTCGTCGATGATATGAGCGGCATCGGCCATAATCTGGATAAGGCGCACAACAGCTACCGCGAGGCGATGAAAAAGCTGGCGGAAGGGCGCGGCAACCTGATCGCGCAGAGCGAGGCGTTTAAATCCCTGGGCGTTGAAGTTAAACGCTCAATCAATCCGCAGTTAGTCGAGCAGGCGATGCCGGAAAAGGCATGGGATGACCATGAGGCGCCAGACGACGTTGCTGAAAGCCTGGAGACGCGTGTGAGGCGGCTCCACGAATAAGCGGGTCGTTGCGTGCCTGACTACCCTGACTCTGATACACTTCGGGAAGTATTGTTTGTGGAACAGGTAAAACCGATGGCAGATGAATCACAGCAGGAAACTACCCATTTTGGCTTTCAGACGGTCGCCAAAAGCGAAAAAGCTGACAAAGTCGCGGACGTGTTTCACTCCGTAGCGGCGAAATATGACCTGATGAACGATCTGATGTCCTTTGGCATCCATCGCATCTGGAAGCGTTTTACCATCGACAGCAGCGGCGTGCGTCGCGGTCAGCGCGTGCTCGATCTGGCAGGCGGCACCGGCGATTTGACGGCGAAGTTTTCCCGTCTGGTCGGCGACACCGGCCAGGTGGTGCTGGCGGACATCAACAGCTCCATGCTGAAAATGGGCCGCGACAAGCTGCGCAATCTCGGCGTAGTCGGCAACGTCAGCTATGTGCAGGCCAATGCCGAAGCGCTGCCCTTCCCGGATAACTATTTCGACTGCATCACCATCTCTTTCGGCCTGCGCAACGTGACCGACAAAGAGAAGGCGCTGGCGTCAATGTTCCGCGTGCTTAAGCCAGGCGGACGCCTGCTGGTGCTGGAGTTCTCTAAACCAGTGCTCGATCCTCTCAGCAAAGCCTACGACGCCTATTCGTTCCATATTCTGCCGCGCGTCGGTCAGCTGGTGGCGCAGGACGCCGAAAGCTACCGCTATCTGGCAGAGTCGATCCGCATGCATCCCGATCAGGAGACCCTGAAGGCGATGATGAACGACGCCGGATTCGAGAACACCACTTATTCCAACATGACCGGCGGCATCGTCGCGCTGCATCGTGGATTTAAGTTTTAACCGGATATGGTGATGCGCTTGACGCCCTTGATTACCGCCGGTCTTGAGACCGCGCTAAACCGCATGCTCTATCGCGATCGCGGCCTGAAAGCCGCACGTCAGCGCCTGGCAGGACAGGTGCTGACGCTACGTCTCGAGGAGCTCTCCCATCCGCTGGTGCTGGTCTTCAGCGAACAGCAGCTTGACGTGCTGAGCGACTGGCAGGACAGCAGCGACTGCATTGTGATTACGCAGCTGAAAACCCTGCCGAAGCTGCGCGATCGACAGCAGCTGACCAGCCTGATCCGCAGCGGCGAGCTGCAGGTCGAAGGCGATCTGCAGGTGGTGCAGCGCTTTTCCGCCCTCATCGATCTGGCGGAGCTGGACCCGGCCGAATATCTCGCGCCCTGGATTGGCGATATCGCCGCGCAGGGCGTCAGCCAGGCGGCGCAGCGCGCCCTGCGGCTGTTACGCGGCGAGGTCGCGCGCCGTCAGGATTATCTGGGACAGGCGTTAACCGAAGAGTGGCGCGTCGCGCCGGGCGCGCTGGAACTGGCGTGGTTTTCTGAGGAGGTAGACGCGATGGAACGTTCGCTTGATGCGCTCACGGCGCGTTTAGCGCAGCTGGAGGCGAAATGACGTTTGGAGAGATTCGCCGTTTATATTTCATTATCAGGATCTTTTTGACCTACGGTCTTGATGAACTGATCCCCCGCATGCGCCTTACCATTCCGCTGCGCCTGTGGCGCCGCACGATTTTCTGGCTGCCTAACCGTCATAAAGATGAAGAGATCGGCGTGCGTATGCGCCTGGCGATGGAGCAGCTCGGTCCGGTCTGGATTAAGTTCGGCCAGATGCTCTCCACGCGTCGCGACCTTTTTCCGCCCGTGATCGCCGATCAGCTCGCTATCCTGCAGGATCGCGTGGCACCCTTCGACGGGGTTAAGGCCAAAGAGCAGATTGAAAAATCGATCGGCGGCCCGGTAGAAACCTGGTTCGATGATTTCGATATCAAACCGCTGGCCTCGGCATCCATTGCGCAGGTGCACACCGCCACGCTGAAATCCACCGGCAAGAAGGTCGTGATCAAGGTGATTCGCCCGGACATCCTGCCGGTGATCCGCGCGGACATGAAGCTGATCTATCGTCTGGCGCGCCTGGTGGCGCGGCTGCTGCCGGACGGACGTCGTTTGCGTCCCATGGAAGTGGTGCGCGACTACGAGAAGACCCTGATCGACGAGTTGAATCTGCTGCGCGAAGCGGCCAACGCCATTCAGCTGCGCCGTAACTTCGAAGATAGCCCCATGCTCTACGTGCCGGAAGTCTATTCGGACTACTGCAGCGAAACCATGCTGGTGATGGAGCGCATTTACGGCATTCCCATCTCTGACGTGGCCACGCTGGAGCAGCACGGCGTCAACATGAAGCTGCTGGCCGAGCGCGGCGTGCAGGTCTTCTTTACGCAGGTGTTCCGTGACAGCTTCTTCCATGCCGATATGCATCCCGGCAATATCTTCGTCAGCTACGACCATCCGGAAGATCCGCAATATATCGGTATCGACTGCGGCATCGTCGGCTCGCTGAACAAAGAGGATAAGCGCTATCTGGCGGAAAACTTTATCGCCTTCTTCAACCGGGACTACCGCAAAGTGGCGGAGCTGCACGTCGATTCAGGCTGGGTGCCGCCCGATACCAACGTCGAAGATTTTGAGTTCGCTATCCGCACCGTGTGCGAACCCATTTTCGAAAAGCCGCTGGCGGAGATCTCTTTCGGCCACGTGCTGCTTAACCTCTTCAGTACCGCGCGCCGCTTCAATATGGAAGTGCAGCCGCAGCTGGTGCTGCTGCAAAAAACGCTGCTCTATGTCGAAGGCATCGGCCGCCAGCTCTATCCGCAGCTCGACCTGTGGAAAACCGCCAAGCCATTCCTGGAAGAGTGGATTAAGGACCAGATTGGTCTGCCGGCAATCCTGCGCGCAGTAAAAGAAAAAGCGCCTTTCTGGGCGGAGAAGCTGCCGGAACTGCCAGAACTGTTTTATGAAAGCATGCGGCATCATAAACTTTTGCAGCACAGCGTCGATAAGCTGAGCAAGGATATGCACGCCCAGCGGACGCAACATCATAAAGCGCGCTATCTGTTCGGCGTCGGCGCCACCCTGCTGCTCAGCGGTACGGCCGTATTACTGAGCCGCCCGGACTGGGATTTTTTTCCGGCTTTGTTAATGGCGGCGGGTTTCGTTGCCTGGCTAATCGGCTGGCGCAAGACAAACTAATTGTCAGCCACGCCTGAATCGCGGTAATGTCGCAGCCTTAAGCCCGGCGTCATCAGGGCTTTTGGCTGACATTACTCTTCTTAATTTTCTCGCAACATCAGAGGCACTATCTCATGGGCGGTATCAGTATCTGGCAATTATTAATTATTGCCGTCATCGTTGTACTCCTGTTTGGCACCAATAAGTTAAAAAATCTGGGTTCCGATATCGGTTCCTCTATCAAGGGCTTTAAAAAAGCCATGAGCGATGAGGATGAGAAAAAGGATCATCCAAACCAGCAGGACGCTGATTTCAATGCCAAAACGCTGGCAGACAAACAGCAAACTTCGGCTAACAAAGAAGACGTCAAAAACGACAAGCAGGTGTAAACCGTGTTCGACATTGGTTTTAGTGAACTGGTACTGGTGTTCGTGATCGGGCTAATTGTTCTCGGCCCGCAGCGACTGCCGGTTGCGGTAAAAACCGTAGTAGGCTGGATTCGTGCGATGCGCTCGCTGGCCGCCAACGTGCAGCACGAGCTGGCGCAGGAGCTGAAACTGCAGGAGCTGCAGGACAGCCTGAAAAAGGTGGAAGAGGCGAGCCGCGGCACCCTGTCGCCGGAGCTGAAAGAGTCGATGGAAGAGCTGCGCAAAACGGCTGATTCCATGAAGCGTTCGGTGCAGCAGAGCATCGATACCGAAAAAGCCGAGGATGAAGCCAATACCATCCATGCCCCTCAGCAGCGCGCGGCAGAATCCGTAACGCCAGCGACGGCCCATACTCAGGCCAGCGCGCCGGCACAGACGCCGGAAGCGGCAACGGAGGCCGCTGAAGCCGCTAAAACCGATGTGAACCCGCAGGCGGCGGTTGTTAATTCGACGCCGGCCGCGCCGCGCAGTCCGACAACAACCTCTTCTGCAAGTGATGAACGATAACCATGGCCGTTGAAGATACCCAACCGCTTATCAGCCACTTAATTGAGCTACGTAAGCGTCTGCTGTACTGCATCGTCGCGGTGTTTGCGATTTTCATGGCGCTGATCTATTTCGCCAACGACATCTATCACCTGGTCGCTTCGCCGCTGATCAGCCAGATGCCGGCCGGCGCCAGCATGATCGCGACCGACGTTGCCTCTCCGTTTTTCACGCCGATTAAGCTCACCATCATCGTGTCGGTGTTTCTCGCGGTGCCGGTGATCCTCTATCAGGTATGGGCTTTTGTTGCGCCAGCGCTCTACCGGCATGAACGCAGGCTGGTGATGCCGCTGCTCTTCTCCAGCACCCTGCTGTTTTACGTCGGCGTCGCCTTCGCTTACTTCATCGTCTTTCCGCTGGCGTTCGGCTTCTTCGCCAAAACCGCGCCGCAGGGCGTGACCATCGCGACCGACATCACCAACTACCTCGATTTCGTCATGACGCTGTTTATGGCATTCGGCGTGGCGTTCGAGGTGCCGGTGGCGATTGTGCTGCTCTGCTGGACCGGTATCACTACGCCGGAAGATTTGAAAAAGAAACGCCCCTATATTCTGGTCGGCGCGTTCGTTGTTGGGATGCTGCTCACACCGCCGGACGTTTTCTCGCAAACTTTGCTCGCTATTCCGATGTACTGCCTGTTTGAAGTCGGCGTATTCTTTTCCCGTTACTACGTCGGGAAGGGACGGCGGGCGCAGGAAGAGGAACAGGAACAGCATACCGATTCCTGACCCGTTATCAGTATCTTTCCCGCGCCTGGCGGGTAGACCCTGTTACCGAACCGCCCATCTGGGCGGTTTTTGTTTAATAAGCTATGGGAAAGATTATGTTTGATATCGGTGTAAACCTGACCAGCACGCAATTCGCCGCCGACCGCGACAAGGTGGTAAAGCGTGCGCGCGAAGCGGGCGTCACCGGCATGTTAATCACCGGGACCAATGCGCTGGAGAGCCAGCAGGCGCAGCGGCTGGCCGAGCGTCAGCCCGACTTCTGCTGGTCGACGGCGGGTGTGCATCCGCATCACGCCAGCGAATGGTCGAATGAGACGGCCAATACGCTGCGGCGCCTGGCAGAGCGGCCGCAGGTGGTGGCGATTGGCGAATGCGGCCTCGATTTCAACCGCAACCTTGCTGCGCACGAGCAGCAGGAGTATGCCTTCGACGCGCAGCTGGCGCTGGCCGCCGAGCTGAATATGCCGGTTTTCCTGCACTGTCGCGAGGCGCATGATCGCTTTGCGGCGGTGCTGGCACCCTGGCTGCCGAAGCTGCCGGGCGCGGTGGTACACTGCTTTACCGGCACGCGCGACGAGCTGGAGGCCTGTCTGGCGATGGGTCTGTCGGTAGGCATTACTGGCTGGGTCTGTGATGAGCGTCGCGGTATGGCGCTGCGGGAGATGCTGCCGCTGATCCCGGCAGAGCGACTGCTGCTGGAGACGGACGCGCCCTGGCTGCTGCCGCGCGATATGCATCCGCGGCCGACGTCGCGTCGTAATGAACCCTGTTTTTTGCCGCATATCGTGCAGCAGGTGGCGAAGTGGCGCGGAGAAGAGCAGGAGGCGCTGGCGCAGCAGGTAGATCGTAACGCGCGCGCGCTGTTCCGTCTGCCCTAAAGCTTGCGGAACTGCTTGTTGTCGACGCTGCGCATTACCTGTTTATTTAGCAGGTTAAGCAGCAGCATAGAGCGCGTTTCGCCATCGGGCTCGGCGAAAATGGCGCGCAGGCCTTCAAAGGTCCCCTCGGTGATGATGACCTCATCGCCGACCTGCGGCGTCTCCGGATCGATCAGCGTTTGCGGCACATCGGTTTGCAGCGCTTCAATAACAGCGGAAGGCACCGTTGCAGGTAGCGTGCCGAAGCGCACGAAGTGGCTGACACCGCGCGTGCTGCTGATGGTCGTGGTATGAATCGCTTCCGGATCGAACTCGATAAAGAGGTAGTTAGGAAACAGGGGCTCACTCACGGTGGTCCGTTTGCCGCGCACCACTTTTTCCAGAGCGATCATCGGGCTGAGGCAATGCACCTCCTGCCGCTCAAGATGCTCTTTCGCGCGCAACAGCTGTCCACGTTTGCAATAGAGTAAGTACCAGGATTCCATAAATGCTCCCATTGGATGGACGCTAAGAATAGCAAACCTGCTGCCAGAGTTATAGCGCATCGCAGCCTGGAAAGATGCCGAAGCGGGTAAAGTGGCCGGGGTTTCTGCAAACAGCCCGACACAGGCGGGAAAATTGACGAGCGGCGGTGCGCTGGTTCAGACTCGTGGCTCATAACGTTTGCGACAAGGATCTGCTGATGGAACTGTTTTTATTAAGCAACGGCAGGCTGGCCGACGATGCGCCGCTGCTTGGCTACGCGCAGCCGCAGCTGCATGCGATGATCGCTCAGCGCGGCATCCGTTCGGCGGTGCTGGTGCCTTACGCCATTATTCGCGGCGACCATCAACAGCGCGCGGCCGAGCTGAGCGCGTCGCTGGGCGTTACCGTGCGCTGCGTGCAGGATTTCGCGACGCCAGTGGCCGCCATTGAGCAGGCAGAGCTGATTCTGGTCAGCGGCGGCAATACCTGGCTGCTGAATCAGATGCTACACGAGAACGGTCTGATTGTGGCGATCCAGCGCGCCGTGCGTGAACGGGCGGTGCCTTACGTCGGATGGAGCGCGGGCTGCAACGTAGCGACGCCCTCGATTCGCACCACCAACGATATGCCGGTGCGCAGCAGTGTGGTGTTGCCTGCGCTGGGCCTGTTTCCGGTTCAGATTAACCCGCACTACCTTGACGCGCACGCCAGCGGACATATGGGCGAAACGCGCGACGAACGTCTGGCGGAGTTTTGCGCCGTCAATCCCGAGGAGTCGGTGATTGCGCTGCGCGAAGGCAGTTTTCTGCATGTGCATGAAAACCAGCTCGCTTATTTCAGCGTGCGCGGCGAGGATTTTAAAATTTTTCGCCATCATCAGCCGATTCAGAGCTGCCGCGACGCCACGGCGCTGCAGGCGCTGGTTCCCTTCCGCTGCGACTGAGGTTGCTGCATAAAATCCAACACGCCTTAAGAATCGGCCCTATAATGGCCGATTCACTTTGGCTGGAAGCGAAGGCCGCATGAAATATCACGATTTACGAGACTTCCTTACGCTGCTGGAACAGCGCGGCGAGTTAAAGCGCATTAGCCACGCTATCGATCCTGAGCTGGAAATGACGGAAATTGCCGACCGCACGCTGCGCGCGGGCGGACCGGCGCTGCTGTTTGAAAATCCCAAAGGCTATGACATGCCGGTGCTGTGCAACCTGTTCGGCACGCCGAAACGCGTGGCGATGGGCATGGGCCAGGAAGAGGTCAGCGCGCTGCGCGAAGTCGGCAAGCTGCTGGCGTTTCTCAAAGAGCCGGAGCCGCCGAAAGGCTTTCGCGATCTGTTCGACAAGATGCCGCAGTTCAAACAGGTGCTGAACATGCCAACCAAACGGCTACGCAACGCCCCCTGCCAGGAGGTGGTGTTCAGCGGCGATGAGGTCGACCTGTCGCGCATTCCGGTGATGAAATGCTGGCCGGACGACGCCGCGCCGCTGATCACCTGGGGGCTGACCGTCACGCGCGGGCCGCATAAAGAGCGGCAAAATCTGGGCATCTATCGGCAGCAGGTGATTGGTAAAAACCGACTGATCATGCGCTGGCTCTCCCATCGCGGCGGCGCGCTCGATTATCAGGAGTGGTGCCAGACTCATCCTGGCGAACGTTTTCCCGTTTCCGTCGCTCTCGGCGCCGATCCCGCCACCATTCTTGGCGCGGTCACGCCGGTGCCAGATACGCTGTCGGAGTACGCCTTCGCCGGTCTGCTGCGCGGTAATAAAACGGAAGTGGTGAAGTGCCTCTCCAACGATCTGGAAGTGCCCGCCAGCGCGGAGATCGTGCTGGAAGGTTACATTGAGCCGGGCGATATGGCGCCTGAAGGGCCTTATGGCGACCATACGGGCTACTACAATGAAGTGGATAGCTTTCCGGTTTTCACCGTCACGCACGTTACGCAACGGCAGAACGCCATCTATCACTCCACCTATACTGGCCGTCCGCCCGATGAGCCAGCGGTGCTGGGTGTCGCGCTGAACGAAGTGCTGGTGCCGATCCTGATTAAGCAGTTCCCGGAGATTGTGGATTTCTATCTGCCGCCGGAGGGCTGCTCTTATCGCCTGGCGGTCGTGACGATGAAAAAACAGTACGCAGGCCACGCAAAGCGCGTGATGTTCGGCGTCTGGTCATTCCTGCGGCAGTTCATGTACACCAAATTTGTTATTGTGTGTGACGATGATGTTAACGCACGCGACTGGAACG
Organism: Pantoea phyllosphaerae; assembly: GCF_051025595.1. NCBI lineage: Bacteria > Pseudomonadati > Pseudomonadota > Gammaproteobacteria > Enterobacterales > Erwiniaceae > Pantoea > Pantoea phyllosphaerae. The sequence continues at coordinate 8,841 of NZ_JBPFDE010000016.1, read as the reverse complement.
ATGTGATCTGGGCCATTACCACCCGTATGGATCCGGCACGCGACACGGTGCTGGTGGAAAACACGCCTATCGACTATCTGGACTTCGCCTCGCCGGTTTCCGGCCTGGGCTCCAAGATGGGCCTGGACGCCACCAATAAATGGCCGGGCGAGACCCAGCGCGAGTGGGGACGACCGATCGTGAAAGATCCCGCCGTCACGGCGCGCATCGACGCGATCTGGGATGACTTAGGCATCTTTACTCAGCCGCCGCAGCGCTGACGGCGCGCACAACCCTAATGACGACCCGACAGAGGGAACGCATGACGATTTTAAGCTGTAAAGTAACTTCAGTTGAAGCGATTACCGAGACCGTGTATCGCGTCCGCCTGATACCCGAAGCGGATTTTACCTTCCGCGCCGGGCAGTATTTGATGGTGGTGATGGACGAGCGCGACAAGCGTCCGTTCTCGCTCGCCTCGACGCCGATGGAAAAAGAGATTATTGAGCTGCATATCGGCGCCTCCGATCTCAATCTCTACGCCATGGCGGTGATGGATCGCATCCGCGACGACCGGCAGATCACCGTGGATATTCCGCACGGCGACGCCTGGCTGCGGGAAGAGAGCACGCGTCCGATTATCCTGATCGCTGGCGGTACCGGCTTCTCCTATGCGCGCTCTATCCTGCTGACCGCGCTGGCGCAGCAGCCGGATCGCGAAATCGCTATTTACTGGGGCGGTCGCGAACTACAGCACCTCTACGATCTCGACGAGCTCAATGCGCTGGCGGTGAAGCACCCTAATCTGCGCGTAGTGCCGGTGGTCGAACAGCCCGAAGAGGGCTGGCAGGGACGTTCCGGCACGGTGCTGACGGCGGTAATGCAGGATTTCGCCACCCTGGCGGAGCATGATATCTATATCGCTGGCCGCTTTGAGATGGCGAAGATCGCTCGCGACCGCTTCTGCGCCGAGCGTGGCGCAAAAGAAGCGCAGATGTTCGGTGACGCCTTCGCCTTTATTTAGACGTCAGGCAGAAAAAACCCGCCTCTGACGGGCGGGAACTGACTTCCAACGTGATCCAACGTATTACAGACGCTCAAATACGGTGGCGATGCCCTGGCCTAAGCCGATGCACATGCTGGCCAGGCCGAACTGGGCATCGCGTCGTTCCATAATGTTCAGCAGCGTGGCGCTGATGCGCGCGCCGGAGCAGCCGAGCGGATGACCGAGCGCGATGGCGCCGCCGTTCAGGTTCACCTTATCGTCCAGCCGATCCAGCAAACCCAGATCTTTAATGCAGGGCAAAGTCTGCGCGGCGAACGCCTCGTTCAGCTCGAATATGTCGATATCCTCTACGCTTAGTCCGGCGCGCCTCAGCGCCAGCTTGCTGGCGGGCACCGGACCGTAGCCCATAATCGACGGATCGCAGCCAATGACCGCCATGCTTCTGACGCGCGCACGCGGCGTCATCCCCAGTTCGCGCGCGCGGCTTTCGCTCATCACCAGCAGCGCGGCGGCGCCGTCGGAGAGCGCCGACGAGCTGCCCGCCGTGACCGTGCCGTTCACCGGATCGAACGCCGGCTTCAGCGCCGCCAGCCCTTCGAGGCTGGTCTCCTCGCGGATCACCTCGTCAACATCGTAGCGCTTCAGCACGCCGTCGGCGTCGTGTCCGTAGGTCGGCACGATCTCCCGGCGAAAATCGCCGCGCTGCGTCGCGGCCCAGGCGCGCTGATGAGAGCGCAGCGCAAAGGCGTCCTGCTGTTCGCGGCCGATATGGTGCATATGCGCCAGCATCTCGGCGGTCAGACCCATCATGCCCGCCGCTTTCGCGACCGTGCGGCCCAGTCCGGGATGAAAATCGACGCCGTGGCTCATCGGCACGTGACCCATATGTTCGACGCCGCCGACCAGGCAGGCGTGCGCGTCGCCGACCATAATGGCGCGCGCCGCATCGTGCAGCGCCTGCATCGACGATCCGCACAGGCGATTGACGGTGGTCGCCGGCACGCGATGGGGAATTTCCGCCAGCAGCGCGGCGTTGCGCGCGATATTAAAGCCCTGCTCCAGCGTCTGCTGCACGCAGCCCCACACGATGTCGTCCAGCGTGGCGGGATTAAGCGCCGGATGGCGGCTTAACAGCTCGCGCATCAGATGCGCGGAGAGATCCTCCGCGCGCACCTGACGAAAGGCGCCGCCTTTGGAACGGCCCATCGGCGTGCGGACCGCGTCAATAATCACCACATTTTCCATCTTCTGTCCTCAGGCGCTTTGCAGCGCCGCTTCGTCGATAGGTTGAACCGCCGGGTACCAGCTTTCGCGCTGATGCGCCTTCTGCAGCAGCAGGTCAGGCAGCTGGTAGAGCGCGCCCAGATCGCCGTAGCGTCTGGCCTGATCCACCACGTTGCCGTTGCCGAGCGTGTCGAGATAGCGCAGCGCGCCGCCGCGGAACGGCGGAAAGCCGAGGCCGTAGACCAGCGCCATATCGGCTTCGGCCGGCGAGGCGACGATCTTCTCCTCCAGGCAGCGCACCACTTCGTTCAGCATCGGGATCATCATGCGATTAAGGATCTCTTCGTCGCTGAAGACGCGCGTAGCGGCGCAAACAGGGTTAAGCAGCGCGTCCACCTCGGGATCGACCGCTTTTTTCGCTTTGCCTTTGCGATCCGTCTCCCAGCGGTAAAAGCCTTTGCCGTTCTTCTGGCCATAGCGTCCCGCATCGAACAGAACGTCGATAGCGTCGCGGTACTCTTTCTGCATGCGCGTCGGAAAACCTTCCGCCATCACGCGCTGCGCGTGATGCGCGGTATCGATGCCGACCACGTCCAGCAGCCACGCCGGGCCCATCGGCCAGCCGAACTGCTTTTCCATCACCTTATCGATCTGACGGAAGTCCGCGCCGTCGCGCAGCAGCAGGCCGAAGGCGGCGAAGTAGGGGAAAAGCACGCGGTTGACGAAGAAACCGGGACAGTCATTGACGACAATCGGCGTCTTGCCCATTTTGCTCGCCCAGGCCACCACTTTGCCGATGGTGGCGTCGCTGCTCTTCTCGCCGCGCACCACCTCTACCAGCGGCATGCGTGGTACCGGATTAAAGAAGTGCATGCCGCAGAAATTTTCCGGACGCTGCAGCGCCTGGGCCAGCTGGCTGATGGGAATCGTCGAGGTATTGGAGGCGAGTACCGCATCCGCGCGCAGATGCTGTTCGGTTTCCGCCAGTACTTTCGCTTTGACCTGCGGATTCTCGACCACCGCTTCGACCACGATATCGGCGCGCTCGAAACCGGCATAGTCGAGCGTAGGCTGGATCATGGCGATGGTGCTGGCCAGCTTGCCGCCGTCGATCTTGCCGCGCTCCAGCTGTCTATTCAGCAGCTTGCTCGCCTCGTTCATGCCCAGCGTCAGCGCCTGCGGCTGAATATCCTTCATCTTCACCGGCACGCCTTTCCATGCCGACTGATAGCTGATGCCGCCGCCCATAATACCCGCCCCCAGCACCGCCGCCTGTTCCGGCGCGCTGCTGGCGCTGGCGTACTTTTTCGCCAGCCCTTTGACATACTGATCGTTAAGGAAAATGCCGACCAGCGCCCGCGCTTCATCGCTCTGCGCCAGCGGCACGAAGGCGGCGGTTTCCAGCTTCAGCGCATCGTCGCGCCCCAGCGCGGCGGCAGCCTCAATGGTTTTGACCGCGGTGAGCGGCGCAGGATAGTGTTTGCCTGCGGTCTGCAGCACGACGTTTTTAGCCACGGTAAAGCTCATGGCCGCTTCAATTGGGCTGAGGCGCAGCGGCGCCAGCTTCGGCGCGCGGCGCGCCTGCCAGTCGCCCTGGGTGATAGCCTCTTTCAACATAGCGAGCGCGGCAGCATGCAGCTTATCGCTGCTGACTACCGCATCAACCAGGCCAAGTTTCAACGCGCTGGCGCCGTCGACATCTTTTCCGGCGGCGATAATCTCCAGCGCGGCATCGGCACCCAGCAGACGCGGCAGGCGCACGCTGCCGCCGAAGCCCGGCATAATGCCCAGCCGCGTTTCCGGCAGGCCGATGCGCGCGCCAGGCGTGGCGACGCGCAGATCGGTCGCCAGAATGCATTCGCACCCGCCGCCCAGCGCATAGCCGTCTATCGCGGCGATGGTCGGCACCGGCAGATCTTCCAGCCGGTTAAAGATGCTGTTGGCGAAAGCAAGCCACTGGCTGAGCTTTTCCGCCGGCGCGTCGAACAGCGAGAGAAATTCAGTAATATCGGCGCCGACGATAAAGGCGGGCTTAGCCGAGCTCAGCAGTACGCCGCGCAGTGAGGTCTGCTGCTCCAGTACGCCAATCGCTTCGCCGAGGCTGGCAACGGTGCGGGTGTCGAGTTTATTGACTGAGCCGGGGGCGTCGAACCGCAGCTCAGCGACGCCGTCCTCGAGCCAGCGCAGGGAAAGGGTATCGCCTTGGTAGAGCATGTGCGTCTCCTGATCGCGAAAGGGGATCTGGTCATACCAGATGATCAGGAGTGTGGGATTCGTGTTAATTTTTTGCAAACCAAAGTTTGCTTATTTGCTAACAGGATCACAGCGTCGGGAACGCGGCGTTCAGGCGGCGGCTGTGCTACACTGCGGCGATTTTCGCGACACGGGAGAGCGAGCAATGGATTCACTGAAAACGCTGTATCAGACGCATATCACCACGCTGCAACAGCGGGCGCAGCAGGTGCTGGCGCGCAATAAACTGGATGCGATGTTGATTCATTCCGGCGAACTGCTGACGGTTTTTCTCGACGATCATGACTATCCCTTTAAGGTGAATCCTCAGTTCAAAGCCTGGGTGCCGGTGACGCAGGTGCCGAACTGCTGGCTCCTGATCGACGGCGTCAATAAGCCGAAACTCTGGTTCTACTCGCCGGTTGATTACTGGCATAACGTCGAGCCGCTGCCGAACAGTTTCTGGACCGACGCTATTGACGTAGTCGGGCTGAAAAGCGCCGACGAGATTGGGCAACTGCTGCCCGCGCAGCGCGACAATATCGCCTATATCGGGCCGGTGGTGCAGCGCGCCGCACAGCTTGGCATCAGCGCTGATAACACCAATCCGAAAGCGGTGATCGATTTTCTTCACTACCACCGCAGCATCAAAACAGATTACGAGCTGGCCTGCATGCGCGAGGCGCAAAAGCTCGCTGTCGCTGGACACCGCGCCGCGAAAGAGGCCTTTTTCTCTGGCCTCAGCGAGTTCGATATCAATCAGGCCTACCTGACGGCGACTGGCCATCGCGATATCGACGTGCCCTACGGCAATATCGTCGCCCTTAACGAACATGCCGCCGTGCTGCATTACACCCGGCTTGATCACCTGCCGCCAGCGAAGCGTCACAGCTTTCTTCTTGACGCAGGTGCGGAATACCTTGGCTACGCTGCCGATTTAACGCGCAGCTACGCAGCGCAGAAGGATTCGCTTTACGCCAGCCTGGTCGCGGCGATGAACAGCGAAGAGCTGGCGCTGATCGGCACGCTGAAAGCGGGCGTACGCTACACCGACTATCATCTGCAGATGCATCAGCGCATTGCGAAGCTGCTGCTGAAGTTCGACCTGGCACAAGGCATCAGCGAAGAGGCGCTGGTGGCGGAGAACATCACCGGCCCCTTTATGCCGCACGGGCTGGGTCATCCGCTCGGATTGCAGGTTCATGACGTCGCAGGCTTTATGCAGGATGAAGCGGGTACCCATCTCGCGGCGCCGGCGCAGTATCCTTATCTGCGCTGCACGCGCGTGCTGGAGCCGGGCATGGTGCTGACCATCGAGCCAGGCTTCTATATCATCGAGTCGCTGCTGGCGCCGCTTCGTGAAGGTCGATTCAGCCAGTATCTTTACTGGCAGGCGATTGACGCGCTGAAGCCTTACGGCGGCATCCGCATTGAAGACAACGTGGTGGTGCATGCCAACCGCATTGAGAACATGACGCGCGATCTGCACCTTGCCTGATGGACGCTTACGATATTCCCGCTGATGCTGTCAGCATCAGCGAGGAGACGATTAAGAAAAGCCGCTTTATTACGCTGCTGGCCCATACCGACGGCGTAGAAGCGGCGCGCGCCTTTGTTCAGCAGGTGAAAAGCGAACATCCGGACGCGCGCCACCACTGCTGGGCCTGGGTCGCGGGCGCGCCGCACGATTCACAGCAGCTGGGCTTCTCCGATGACGGCGAACCCTCCGGCACGGCGGGAAAACCGATGCTGGCACAGCTGATGGGCGCGAATATCGGCGAGATCGCTGCGGTGGTGGTGCGTTACTACGGCGGCATTATGCTCGGCACCGGCGGTCTGGTAAAAGCCTACGGCGGCGGTGTACAGCAGGGGCTCAGGCAGCTGGCGCGCACGCGCAAAGTACCGATGAAGCGCTATGCGCTAAAGTGCGACTATGCTCAGCTCGGTGATATTGAACGGCTGCTGGGCAGGTTTGACGGCCGCATTGATGAGATTGCCTACCTTGACCGCATCGCGCTGACGCTGGCATTGCCCTATGCGCACATCGAGGCGTTCAGACAAACGCTTTCTGACTTTAGCCGGGGCGCGCTGAGCCTCGACCCGTTAACACCCTGACAACTCTTTTCTAAGGAACGGCTGAATGCATTTTCGCGCCATTACTCGCATTGTCGGTCTGCTGGTGATCCTCTTTTCCGTCACCATGATTGTGCCGGGACTGGTGGCTTTAATTTATCGCGACGGTGCCGGGCGCGCGTTTAGCCAGACTTTTTTGATGGCGCTGGCGATCGGCTCGCTGCTGTGGTGGCCGAACCGCAAACAGCGCACCGAGCTGAAGCCGCGCGAAGGCTTCCTGATCGTCGTGCTGTTCTGGACGGTGCTCGGCAGCGTGGGGGCGATGCCTTTTATCTTCGCCGAGCAGCCGCATCTCTCCGTAACCGACGCGTTCTTCGAATCTTTTTCCGGCCTGACCACTACCGGCGCAACTACGCTGGTGGGGCTCGACAGCATGCCGAAAGCCATTCTCTTTTATCGGCAAATGCTGCAATGGCTGGGGGGAATGGGGATCATTGTGCTGGCGGTGGCGATTCTCCCTATTCTGGGCGTCGGCGGCATGCAGCTCTACCGTGCGGAAATGCCGGGGCCGCTAAAAGATAATAAGATGCGCCCGCGAATTGCGGAAACGGCCAAAACGCTGTGGCTGATCTATGTGTTGCTGACGGTCGCCTGCGCGGTGGCGCTCTGGCTGGCCGGCATGCCGCTGTTTGACGCGATAGGGCACAGTTTCTCCACCATCGCTATCGGCGGTTTTTCCACGCACGACGCCAGCATCGGCTATTTCAACAGCGGCACCATCAATACCATTGTCGCTGTCTTTCTGCTGATCTCCGGCTGTAACTACGGCCTGCACTTCTCGTTGCTCAGTAATCGCAACCTGCGTGTCTACTGGCGCGACCCAGAATTTCGCACCTTTATTGGCGTGCAGCTGACGCTGGTGGTCATCTGTACGCTGGTGCTCTGGTTTCATAACGTATACGCCAGCGGCTGGCAAACGCTTAATCAGGCCTTCTTCCAGGTCGTTTCGATGGCGACTACGGCAGGATTCACTACCGACAGCATTGCGCGCTGGCCGCTGTTCCTGCCTGTGCTGCTGCTCTGTTCTGCTTTTATCGGCGGCATGGCGGGATCGACCGGCGGGGGGCTGAAGGTGATCCGCATTCTGCTGCTGTGCAAGCAGGGCTCGCGCGAGCTGAAGCGTCTGGTGCACCCGAATGCGGTTTATACCATTAAGCTTGGCAATCGCGCGCTGCCGGAACGCATTCTGGAAGCGGTGTGGGGATTCTTCTCGGCCTATGCGCTGGTGTTTCTGGTCAGCATGCTGGCGATTATCGCCACCGGCGTCGATGACTTTTCCGCCTTTGCGGCGGTTGCGGCGACCCTGAACAACCTGGGACCCGGCCTGGGGGTAGTGGCGGATAACTTTACGTCAATGAATGATGTGGCGAAATGGATCCTGATCTCGACCATGCTGTTCGGGCGTCTTGAAGTCTTTACCTTATTAGTCCTCTTTACGCCGACCTTCTGGCGTGAATAAGCAAAACAGGAAGTCACGATGAAAGCGTTAATTCTCTTTTCCAGCCGCGACGGGCAAGCGCGCGAAATTGCCTCTTATATTGCTAATGAAATGAAAGCGCGGCAGGCGTGCGACGTCCTCAATATTTTGCATGCCGATTCGATTGACTGGGCGCAATACGATCGCGTGCTGATTGGTGCCTCAATTCGCTACGGCAATTTCCATCCGGCAGTGGCGAAATTCGTTAAAACACATCTGCGTGAATTGGAGATGCGCGTAAGCGGCTTTTTTTGCGTGAATCTGACCGCGCGCAAACCGGAGAAGCGCTCACCGCAGACCAACGCCTATACGCGTAAGTTCTTACAGCAGTCGCCGTGGCAGCCAGACTGCTGCGCAGTGTTCGCCGGCGCGCTGCGCTATCCGCGCTACCGCTGGTTCGACCGGGTGATGATCCAGCTGATTATGCGCATGACCGGCGGAGAAACGGATAAAACAAAAGAGGTGGAGTATACCGACTGGCATCAGGTAGGGCGTTTTGCACAGGAATTTGCTCAATTGCCCGCCAAATCGGCGTGATTAACAGCGATCTGCTGAAAATTAATGCGAACGAGAATTTTTTTTAAATTAGCACTTGTCAGCCCGGCAGAACTCCCTATAATGCGCCTCCACTGACACGGCGCAACGGCTTACGGAAGGCGGTGTTCAGGAGGCTCAGGAAGCTGAGCCGCCGGATAAACTTCCTGAAAAAAGGAGTTGACTCCGAAGGAGAGTAGCGTAATATACGCCACCTCGCAGCAGCAGGCACAGCCGCTGACTGCACCGCTCTTTA